>JBDVDE010000088.1:0-4613 GCA_039942135.1 Hyphomonadaceae bacterium | reverse complement strand
TTTCCTTTGACATCCTGCCTGTAAATGGGGTGGAAGTCAGGCTTTGCCAATATCCCAGGGCGGAAGATCTAGTCGGTCACGTCTACTCGATGCATCAGGCGAGCTCGAAAGACAGGTCCGCTTGCGCGGACGTGAGCCAATTTGAAATACTCTCAAACGGCATTGGCCGGGCAATGAGATATCCCTGGACCGAAAAGTTGCCCATCATGCGCAAACGATCAAACTGACTGTCGGTCTCGACACCCTCGCAAACGATGTCGATGTCGAGCGAACGCGCGAGATGTATAAGGTGATTGACCACAATTTCCTTCTTCGCATCCGTCAGGATTTGCGCAGTGAATGATCGGTCAATCTTGAGGCCGTTGATCGGCAGATCCGCGACATGCGATAGCGAAGCGTAACCTGTTCCAAAATCGTCGAGCTCGATGTGCACGCCAAGATTATGCAACTCTTCGAGGACTTCGGAATTGTTGCTGCGCTCGCTGTCGAGGAAGACAGATTCAAGCACCTCGGCAGTGATGAAATTTGGCAGAACCCCATGTTTCGTCATTGCGTTGTTGAAGTCGTCGAGCAAGGTCCCGGATGTGAGGTGCGATGGCGACAGATTGACGGCGATGCGACCAAAGTCCAGTTGGGATGCCTGCCAAAGGCTTGCTGCTTCCAGCGCTTTGTCGATGACAACCTGTCCCAGAGGAGCCGCCAGACTGGTCTTTTCGACAATGGGCAAAAAGCTGCCGGGGCCGAGAATACCGCGCGTCGGGTGTTGCCAGCGTACGAGAGCTTCAATCCCGGTTACAAGCTGGGTTCTGATGTTGACCTGAGGCTGAAATACCAGAAAGAACTCGTCGCGACGAAGCGCGTGACGCAGTTCTTGCTCCATTCGGGCTTCTTCGTCGCTGTCAATCTTCATGTCGCTGGTGAAGTAGCTCCAGCGATCCTTGCCGTCGTCCTTTGAACGATACAATGCCAGATCAGCGTGAACCAGAAGCGTCGCGAAGTCCTCACCATCACTTGGGCAACAGGCAACACCAAGGCTGACTGACGGCCAGATTTGATTTCCTTCGAACTCCATCGGTGCCCGCATGACAATATTCAGTCGCTGGCACAGCTCCTCCGGATCGGCATCGCTATGAAGTGCAACGATGACGAACTCGTCGCCGCCCCAACGATAACCCTTGCCCAGATCGATGCAGCAGGTTCTCAATCGTTCTCCGGTTTCTTCCAGACATGCATCGCCAGCGCTATGCCCCAGCGTATCGTTGATGCGTTTGAAATTATCGATGTCCATATGGATAATGAAGGCGGGCTTGGACTCATTGCTTTCAGCAAAGGCAGCAGCAGCGTCGTTCTGGCACGCTGCGCGATTGGGCAAGCCCGTTAGTTCATCGAAGTAGGCTATGCGTTCTGCTGCTTGGCGGGCCGCTTGTGTTTCTCGCTCTCGTGCTGTCCGGTCGGTAACATCGTTGCAAATCGCAACCAGAAGAGAGGTGTTCTGCGTTTCGTGAAGCTGGATGCGGACTTCAACCGGATATTCGCTGCCATCCTTGCGTCGGTGCGTGCCTTCGAGGCTTAGAAGGGACGTCTCTCCCTCAAGCAAGGGACGCAGGGTTGCGCGTAGCAAGTGCTCGTCGCCGTCGCCTAGAATTTCCCAGGCTGGGCGGTCTGCGAGTTCTTCCATCGTGTAACCGATGTTGTCGCGAGCGCATTGGTTGGCGTGCTGGTAGCGCAGCGTCCTTGGGTCGAAAATGTAGATTTCATTCAGCGACGCCTCGAGAATATTCGCAAGGCGTTTGCTGCGCTCTTGGGAGTTGTGGTGCTCGGTAACATCGTGGGCCGTGCCGCATATCATTGCGGGGCCGCCATCGTCACCAGTCTGTACATATCCACGGACATGCAGGTGCCGTGTCTCGCCATCTCTGCGTATCAGCTGATGCTCGAAGTTGAATTCGCCGCAAGTCATGACGGCCTGTTCCAGCTCCGTTTCGACCGCCATACGTTGCCAGGGCGGGATGAGCTTATAAAACTCTTTGCGCGCTTCGAAGGGCGAAAGGCTGAGTGGAAGGCCCGCGATCCGGTACATTTCATCTGACCAGTAAAGCGAACCGTTCTGGAGGTCGCGCTCCCAGCTTCCCAGCGACGCAATCTTTTGTGCTTCGATCAACCTTTCTTGAGAGTATTGCAGCGCGTTTGTGTTGGCCTCAACTTCTTCTTCAAGCTTGCGCCGGGTCTTGACGACCGAGGCCTGCAGGTTGCGTGCAAGGCAATTGAAAACTAGCCACGCGACAAACGCGATCAGGCTGGCCATAAGCAGCGAAACACCTGTGTGAAGTAAAAATGTTTTCGTCTGATGAGTTATATCCTGAAGCAGGACAAGGTGAGAGCTGCTTGCGCCATTCGCGAACAAAAGCGGGAAGCTGTAGGCGATCTTTACAGCACCATCATTGAAAACAATGCGCTCGAACCGGGAAAGCTGATCGAGATTGCTTTCGACGAGTGCCCCAATGTGAGATGGAAGTTCAACGTCGCCGACCGTGCGATAGGCCACGCTACCGAAATTGAGCCAGCCGTTTCGCGCATCAGCTGGCGCTGTTCCAGGAATGAGACTGCGCGTCTTGTGAACTTCGATAACGTCAGCCTGCAGCGTCTTGCTGATAAAAGCCAAGGGGCGGCGAATTTCCATGCCGAGCTTTAGGAAGCCTAGAAACTTGCCATCGACGCTCCAGGGCCTCACGGCGGAAATCGTCGTGGTTCCGTTGTCTCCGAGCTCGAGCCCGCGCGATACACTCTCCGTCTCCGCAGAAAGGCCGAGCAGGAAATTCGGTTGATCATCAGGCCGCGTAATAGCCTTGTGCGCGCTGATGATCCGTTGTTTCTCCGAATTATATATGCTGAATTCCGTGATCCTATGGCGATCGATCATCTCCGGAAACAGGTGCGAGGTAACCTGCTGAAGTGCATAGGAGTCATTACTTTTAAACGCATCTATAAGCCGTTGATTCACGGAGAGTCCGAGAAGGCTTTTTTCCAGGCCCTCTGTGCCGATCTTCTGTTGATGGCTGAGAAAAGACTTGGCCGTTTCGATAGTCTTTTCCAGACGTTCCGTAAGGTGTTGGTATTCGCTGACCAACCTTAGTCCCGTCAGGGAGATGACGGTCATGGCAAAAAAGCAGATGAATGTGATTTTGAGAGGCTTCGAGATCTGCCTGCCGTTGCGGCTCCAGTGGCGCATAATTGCGTCGAGACGCGCGGTAAAACCGCGTTCTTGGTCCGATCGGCTCTTGATGGCTTCAGCTGGTTGAATTCTGACGCCCACTACAAACTCCTCGTGTAGCCTCGCGCTACAATCCATTCCGAAACAGCGGTCTGGAGGAAGAGTGAGAATCCCTGATTTTCTGCGCAGGGGCCGCCACAAATCGTCAAGAGCATGAGCTTCGGTCAGCGTCAGGCTAGCCTAGACAAGTTAACTTCTCTTGAATCCTCAAGTTAATTTGTTAGCAAAAGCGTGTATATTCCAAGTACTTAGAAATGGGACCCCAGTGCATTCCGGCAGTCGCTGGCAGTCTGTTCCGCAGACGCCTTCGCTTCTGTTTGCAAAGCCCAAAAAGGGTATGTGAGTAGAATTAAGTACGACGTTGCGTAAATAATGACTTAACTCCTTTGTGACCGCTGTTGCCCCGGAAGTTCGGTTGGCAAGCAGGCATGGTTTGCGGTCGTAGGGCCATACGGCCAACCTTGGGCAGCGCAGCTAACGAAGACAGGAGCGCTGGGTTTCTTAAGGCTTGGCGCGTAAGCCTCCGCTCACGGGTGACCTCGTTGAGGTTCCCCTACTGCCCTAAGAACGGCAGGAGCATGTCAAGAAGCTCCCTTGGGTTTTCCTCGGCAACGAAATGACCGGCTTTGACAGGACCGCCCGAGACATCGTCGGCCCATCGCGCCCAGACATCGAGAGGTGTTTCACCTGCCTGGGCGATACCCGTGGCGCCCCAAACGGCGAGGAGTGGAGCTTTCACCTTGTTGCCTGTTTCCAGGTCCTGCCTGTCGTGATCGACATCAACTGTCGCGCCTGCCCTGTAGTCCTCGCAAGTTGCGGTGATCCGGTCAGGATCGGAGAAAAACGCATGGTAGTGCTTGAGGGCTTCCAAACTAAAACTCTTGAGCGACTTGTCGGCTGTCCAGCTGGCTAGTGTGTGGTCAAGAAAGCGCGCTGCTGAGGCCGCGATGAGGTCTTCGGGGAAGGGAGCCGGTTGCGCCAGAAATGCCCAGTGGTAGATCTTCAGTGCAAAATTCCGATCCATCCGCTGCCAATAGTCATAGGTTGGCAGGATGTCGAGCACTGCGACACGCTCGATGCAATCTGGATGATCCAGTGCCATGCGATAGGAAACACGAGCACCACGATCGTGCCCGACCAACCGAAAACGCTCATGGCCGAGCTTTTGCATCAGAGTGAGCAGCGCATTCGCCATGGCTCGCTTTGAATAGGCACTATGATTGGCGCTGGGTGCCGGAACAGAACTTTGTCCATAGCCGGGAAGGTCGGGAAGGATCAGCGTGAAGCGCTGGGCCAGATCGGGAGCGATCTGGTGCCACATGGCATGGCTTTGCGGATAACC
>JBDVDE010000087.1:0-10375 GCA_039942135.1 Hyphomonadaceae bacterium | reverse complement strand
ATTTGCGATCAGCAAGCTCTCCGTCAGGGGAGCAAGCGCGCCCCATGCGACATAGGTCGTAATCAGCAAGAACACAGCCAGCAGGATCGAACCGGACGGAAACAGGGTGACATAAGCAAGCAGTGTCACCAGCGACAGCCCGCCCAATACCGAGCGCAGCCCCCGCCGCTCGGCTTCGGCGGCGATGGTAGGACCAGCAAAGATACGGATTAGCGTTGATACCGCCAAAATGGCTGAAATTTCGCGGCCATTTAGCCCCCGCGCCTGCTCCATCCAAACGGGAAGATATGGCAGGTTTGCACCAACCAATAAAAAGAGCGCCGCGCCAAAAAGAGTGGCGCGCCAGTTTCGGCTCATTCGCCTTGACGCTCCAACTCGGCAAGCACCTCTGCACGCGCCTCGGTAAAATCAGGCATGGTAGGCATACGCGCTTCGGCACCCTCTCTGAAATATGTCCAGATGCGCGCGTTCAGTGCCTTATCGTCCGGCTCATCGGATCTTTCGATCCGTTCTTGAAGTTTGATGATCTGCTCGGACAGTTTATTGTGGACGGCCTGCACGGCTGACACTTTGAAGCTACGCGCACGGGTATCAGCAGTCTCCTCACCGCCATCGTGCAAAAGCGTTCGCATATCGCCAATCTCGGAAAGAAGCCGGTCGACAAGCCCGTCAAACTGTTCGGCAGCCATCATCGTCAACAGACCCGACATAATGACATGCCCGCCAGCATAGTGGCCTTCAAGGTGAGGGCTCACATCAATCGCGAGCTTTTTACCTACGCGGTCGAGTATCATTGGAATATCGCTCATATCTCGCTCCTAGGCTTTGTATTTTCCGGACAGGCGCGCTGCCAGAATGCGTTCATGCGCTGCATGGGTAAACCAGCCAGACCAGGCAAGTATCGGATCATCATTCGCCCCGTCAGCAAAGGCCCGCGCCGAGGTAATCCAAATCCCTATAGCCTTGAGCGAGGCGAAGATTGACCACCACTCGAACACATCGAAGTCAAACTTGCAGCCAGATGCCAGCTCCCATTCGCCAATCGCTTCGGGCCATGCAACCATGCCCCCTGCACGCGCCAAGTCGCCGCCAGACCAAAGCGGATCGGTCATCCATGCAAAGTCTTCATATGGGTCCCCGATATGGGCCATTTCCCAGTCGAGAATAGCCGTCACGCGGCCGGCTTCATCGTGCAGGAAATTTCCGACCCGAAAATCACCATGCACAATCGAGAGCCGCTGCGCAGGCGGCGGAGGATTACGCCGCAAGTGCCGGATAGCCGCTTTGGCAATAGGTTCGGGTTTGCGTGCATTCTCGTTGATCTGACCTTCCCAATAATCAAGCTCTCGGCTCCAGCAGGTCTCGACACTTGGCATATCAATGACCTTGGCCAATTGAGATCCTACAGGGTCCACTGCAGCAATCGCGCCGATATGGCGAAATATCTGTCGGCCCAGGCTCTCGCGGTGAGGTTCAAGTGCCTCAAGCCGGAATGGCTGAGCCGGAACACCTACGTCGATACGCTCCATAATGAAAAACGGCGCACCAAGCGCTGCGCTTCCCTCTTCCAGATAGAGCGCTTTGGGAACGGGTAGTCCTGTTCCTTCCATGGACTGGATTGCGGCAAATTCGATCCGTCGCTCGGTATCGATCAGACTGTCTGGCGGATCGCGGCGCAAGATGAGTTTGCGCTCTTGTTTGCGGCCCGCTTGCATGTAATCAGCGTCAATCGAATAGGTCTGGCGCGAGGCACCTCCATGGATGCGCCGCAACATTGTGACTTTCAAGCCGCTGGCATCCGGAATTTGCGCCGACAAATAGGTTTCGACCCGATGTGCGAGCCTCTTATCCTCTATCAGAATACTCATGCTGCCCCATCCATAATCGATTTAAAACCACTCGGCGCGTGGGTACCGGCAAAGAGTTGTTCGAAGCTGCCAATGCCTTCGTGCGTGCCGCCATCGGGGGCAGTCAAAACGGCTTTTGAAATCGCCTGAATATGCAGATTGTGCGGATCAGCCCATGCTAGTTCATCGGGACGCCAGTCTTCGCGTTCCCAACTGGGCTCCTCGGCAATGAATGCGCCATGGGTCCATTTGGGGTGCCGGTAGCCAATGCCTTTCATCTGGAACTGCTGCAAGGGCGTCAGCGCCAACTCACCAGATCTATTCTCGCGATCGGTGAAGTTTACGGTGCAGCTGGCCCCGCGTCTGGTTCCTGACACATAGCTGACATCCGCATGAGCCTTGGCCATATGGATATGTTCGCCGTCATCGGTCCGATCACCGACCATCACCGCACGGGTGTTCCATGGATGACCGTGCGCATCGTCATTGACGTGAAAGAAGAATGAGCGGTCAGAAAAATTGACCGGCGTCCAGATCCAGTAGAATTGCGGCATTTCGAACGGGATGGTCGGATTGCCGTCACTTGCGCCGACTGGGCGAACACCCCAGCTCCGGTCTCGTGTGCCGCTCCACTCCTGAACATTGACGTTTATCGCCTCGCCGTCCAGCTTGATCACACCCTCCCATCTGCCGTTCTGGGTCATGCGCGTGCAATCGATCAATGTGCGCGAACCTCCTTGTCGATAAGTAAACCGAGGTTCCTCAATGGGGTGCGCACGGCCCTCAAACACCAGATCGCAGCCGATACCATCGGTTTCAGACAAAGACAGGTGGAGCCGCTTCAGGGGTTTGATGATCTTCAAGCCGAAAGGGCCAATCCGCGTGTTCATGCGTTCATTGTTCAAACAGCGCGAAAAGAAGACCGAGGATTGCTTTCCGTCTTTCAGGACAGAAAAAGCCCCATCAATGATGTTCAAATGCGGATAAACGCCCATCGCAGCGGCGAAAAATATGGACCCGTCAGCATTGTAACCATTGAAAAAATATCGATCATAGAAATTCCGGTCTGTCCCCGATACAGCAATCGGGTCAGCCGTTTGATGAATTGGATATTCATCCCCTGCCGTAATCATGCCCCAAGCCCTCCAGCCTACCTGATCAACATCTAGCCATCTCAATTAAGCCGCGTTCGCATCCACGTCGAGTTGTTTTCGCGAGAATGTTGAAATGCTAGTCGTCTAGCGGTTAGGGCGGCCTGATTTTGCACGTACAGGCACAGATTTCGAACGGCTTAGCAGCGTACAAGTTGCAAGGATTATGCAAATGATTATGACACAGCTCCGACATTGCGAGATGTGTATTCTCGGGCCAGACGGTCAGCGATCAAACGTGCTCGGTCAATTTGGCGGTCGAATTTGACCATTGCGGCATCTACGGAGCCGGTGTCAGCATCGCCAATAGCAAAAAGCGTTTCTGCAAATGTACGCCGGACCTTTTGAGCTTGAACCAATGTGCGTTCAAAACTGACCAGGTCGGCTCGCGACGTGGTGCCGCGTTCGGCCAGATCGACGTCCAAAAATGACAACGCTGCTTGAGACAAGGTCACCATCAGGCTCGACGCTTCGTTCACGTCAGAGGCAATGCTCATCATAATCGAATCAGGCTCGCGTTCGCCTACGCCGATCAAAGCTGCATAAGAATTTTGGGTTGCTTCGGTTTCAGACAGAATGTCGTTGCCATGCGCCAAGACTTGCGCAAATCGCATAAGACCGGGATCACGCTGTATCCAACCTCTATCAACAGCCACATCAGAGAAACTCGACGCCGCAGTTCTAAGCTCGGATTGTTGGATAGACACAATTTCCTGCGCCGGAGCAGCCCCTGGTATCACCGACACCGTGGCGCAACCGCCCAGCGACAATACTGCAGCTAATACAACACAAATGCCTGACTTCAGCATCATAAACCCTCGGAACTCCACACTCAAAAACAGCAATACATACAGAAAATTCTGCGTCTAGTCTTTATTCATCTTATGACAGGCTTTAGGTGAAGACTCTATGAACAGATCACAAGCACGCCGCACATTGTTTCCGCCAATAGACACGCGCCAGACCGGCCGGCTAAGGGTGTCGGACATCCACGAAATCTACTGGGAAGAATCTGGGCACCCGGACGGTATGCCGGTGATTGGCCTGCATGGTGGCCCGGGCGGCGGGTCAAGCCCTGAAATGCGGCGTTTTTTCGACCCGCACCGTTGCCGCATTATTCTGGCTGACCAGCGCGGCTGCGGAAAATCGACCCCGCATTCGGAACTGCGCGAAAACGATACATGGGCGCTGATCAAGGATATTGAAGCTCTGCGCGAGATGTTAGGCATTGAAAAATGGCTAGTTTTTGGCGGATCATGGGGGTCGACATTGGCTCTCGCCTACGCCGTAACCCACCCAGAACGGGTGCTTGGTCTGGTCTTACGCGGTATCTTTACGGTGACGGATGCCGAGCTGAAATGGTTTTATCAGGATGGGGCACGTCACCTGTTTCCGGACGCATATGACCGCTATGTCGCGCCAATTCCGGAAGATGAGCGGCATGACCTGCTCACGGCTTTCAATAGGCGGCTGATGTCGGTCAATCGGGAAAAACGCCTCGAAGCGGCGCGCGCATGGGCGTGCTGGGAAGGCGAAACGATTATGATGCGCACAACAGGACAAGCTCCGCCCCGATTTGAGGATGCAGATTTTGTCGATGCTTTCGCACGGATCGAGAACCACTACTTTGTCAATAAAGGCTTTTTCGAAAGCGATGGCTGGCTTCTCGATCAGGTTCGCACGCAATTGCGCAACATTCCGGGCACCATCGTGCATGGGCGTTATGACGTCGTCACCCCGCTTGCAACGGCTTGGGCGCTGAAGAAAGCATGGCCACGCGCCAATCTGCACATTATCCCCGATGCGGGACATTCAAGCCTCGAACACGGCATCGTGGATCAACTGGTCAGAGCGACGGATAGATTTGCAGATATCCACGCATAACAGACTCTATTAGAACGGCCGAAATTCCAGAACACACTCCAGACAAACACAAAGGCGATGAAGGATTATCCCCACCGCCCTTGATGTTTTTGACCCGAACGGGTGTCCGGTTGCGTCTCTATTAGCCCGCAGGTGGCGGCAGAAGCCCATGCAAGAATTCTGGCAGTAAGATCCAGCCATTGCTCTGAGCGGTCTGTAGCGCGCCAAAGACGAGAATGAAGGCCACCGCTGGCGGCACAACAAACCGGCAAGCAAAGCTCCAAGCTGCCAATACGGTTGGATTGTCAAACTCTGCGGCCATGGTTTCGCGGCTAAGCGCCCACCCGGCAAAGAGGCAGACAAGAATCCCGCCAAGCGGCAACATGATCTGTCCGGTGATGAAATCCATATAATCGATCAATGCACCGTTGAAGACATAGGCTGCGCCAATGGCGAACAGAACGCCGCCCGTGATCATCGCCGCTTTTGGACGGCCTAGACCATTGCGGTCTTCAAGCCATGACACACCGACCTCCATCAGCGAGATCGACGAGGTGAACGCGGCAAACAGAGCAAGCGTGAAGAATGCCCCACCGACAATTGCCGGCATCTGACCAAACGCGATGGGCAAAGTGGCAAAGAACAGCCCTGCCCCGCCCGCTGGATCGACGCCAAAGGCAAACACGATCGGGAAGATGGCAAAGCCTGCAATCATCGCAACCAGCGTATCTGCACCTGCAACGACGACCGAGGAGCGCGCAATATTCGTATCGCGGGAGAGATATGCGCCATAGGTGATCATCAGACACGAGCCGACCCCGATGGAGAAGAAAGCTTGGCCAACCGCCGCCAGATAGGTTTCAAATGTGACCTTGGAAAAATCTGGCGCGAGCAGGAAGTTTGCCGCCGCTGCCGCATCGCCCTTGATCAGAGAGAAGCCGACAATTCCTACCAGCAAGACAAAGAAAATCGGCATCAGGATGCCGGCCGCTTTCTCGATGCCGCCTTTAACGCCGCGCGCGAGGATGAATGTATTGAGCGCGATGAAGATAGCTAGCCACATGATGATGCGCGGCTTGTCGCCAATGGTTGCACCAAAATTCTCGCCCGAGCTTTCTGCGGTGAAGCCTTTAAAGCTGCCCGAAAAGGCTTGCGGAATGAAATCGACGATCCATGCCGAGATGACCATGTAAAATGTGAGAATACCGAAAGCCGCGAGCGACCCGATCCACCCCAGTGTGACCCAGGCTTTGCTCTTGCCTTCTTTCTCGGCGAGATATTTGACGCCATCAATCGCAGAGCGGCCGGAGCTGCGGCCAAGGGCGTATTCAGCCATCAGGATCGGCAAACCGAACAAGAGCACGCAGAGCAGGTAGATCAGGATGAAAGCGCCGCCGCCATTCTCACCTGCGGTAAACGGGAACCGCCAAAAATTGCCCAAGCCGACGGATGACCCGACCGCCGCCATGATGAATCCGTACTTGGAACCCCAAGTATCTGTCTTACGACCAACTGCAGCCATGAAACGGCCTCCCTTGCATTATCTATTGCGCCGGACACTAGAGCCAGCGCAACAAAGGTCAACGGATAGACGCTTTTGAGGTGAAATTTTTCTCGTTAAGGGTTTTTGACGTCACGGTGCAGGTGGACCGAGAGGATAAGACCAAAGGCCGCCATAACGGTCAGCATCGCCGTGCCGCCATAGGAAATTAGCGGCATCGGAATACCGACAACCGGTAGCAATCCTGCGACCATACCAACATTGAAGGCCACATAAAATGCAATCGTCGCCACAGCGCCGATCGCCGCGAAGCGCCCGAATTTCGAATTGCAACGCATGGCAATCAAGAAGCCCCAGACAATGACCGTCGCCCAAATCATCAGCAAAGTGGCCGAGCCGAGAAAGCCGAATTCCTCGGCCATAACGGTGAAGATGAAATCGGTGTGCTGTTCGGGAATGAAATCGAGCTGGCTTTGCGTGCCTTGGGTAAAGCCCTTACCGTCCCAGCCGCCAGACCCAATCGCGATTTTCGCCTGCTCGCTCTGATAGCCTGCGCCAAGCGGATCGGCGCTGGGGTTCCACAAAGTTTCGACGCGGGCGCGCTGATAGGGTTTTAACACGTAGAAATAGGCAAATGGTGTCCCGATCAGGCCACCCAGGACCGCCATTATAATCAGCTTCCAGAACACGCCGGCAAAATAGACAATGACGAGACCGGCGGCGACCACGGTGAGCGCTGTACCGAGATCAGGCTGGCGCAGGATCAATGCGGCAGGCACGAGCACCATGATGATCGCAGGTATATGGATCAGGAAACCGCCCGCATTCTCGCGCATGACGATTTGATAATAATGGGCAACGGCCATCACCAGCGCCAGTTTCATAAATTCGGAGGGCTGCAAGCGCACTGGGCCAAGCTGTAGCCAGCGCTCGGCGCCGCCCCCGCTCGAGCCGAACAGATCCACCGCAACCAGCAGCAATAGCGCAACGCCATAGGCTGGAAAGGCAGCTTGTTTCCAATAGGAAATCGGCGTGAGCGCGAGAGCGATCATCAAGAAGAAGGACAAGACAAAACGGGTGAAGTGTTTGACCGGCAGATCCGCATTTGATGGATTTGCAACCGTCGATGAGTAAAGCATCGCCGTGCCAAACAATGCGAGACCGATAATCAGCGCAACAAGGCCCCACGGCATGCGGCCCAATTTATCAAAATTGGTTTGCCGTCCGAACCGTCTCGCCCGACTTGGCGCGGAGGTGCGTATTTCGCCGGACCAACTCATCGGGCGCCTTTGGTGCTTGTGCCGGTCTGGCGTGACGCGGTTTGGCGATAGGCCGGCGTGCGGCGCGAATCCGTTTTCAGGGCATGAGCGAGAATATCGCGGGCAACGGGCGCAGCCGCGCGGCTGCCCCCCTCTCCGTGCTCGACAATTACCGAGATGGCATATTTCGGATCATCGGCAGGCGCATAAGCGACGAACAAAGCATGGTCGCGCAATCTGCGATCGATCGCGGAGCCTTTGAGAATGCCCGATTGGCGTTCGGCGGTGGTAATGCGGCGCACTTGCGCGGTGCCTGTCTTGCCCGCAAGCCGCGGACCACCCAAGCCAAGATCACCCGAACTACGCGCGGTGCCGCCTGCTTCCGAGGTAACCCCGAACATGCCCGCTTTCATACGCTGCATAATTTCCGGATCGAGATCGGCTGCTGCGATATCGGCGTCTGGAGGACGCGGGCCAACGCCCATCAGGTTTGGTCTTATGTCGCGGCCTTCGGTGGCGATGCGTGCGGTCATCAAAGCGAGCTGTAGCGGCGATGCATTGAGATAGCCTTGCCCGATGCCGAAGTTCAGCGTTTCGCCTTCATACCATCGCTCGCCAAGGGCTTCGCGTTTCCATGCATCGTCTGGAACGACGCCGGCTTTGCCGCCGGTAACACCGATGTCCCAGCGATGACCAAAGCCGAACTGGCGCGCCATTTTGGCAATTTCTTCAACGCCGGTAAGGCGGGCAATTTCGTAAAAATAGGTATCGCACGAGCCTTTAATGCCGCTGTGCATATTGACCGAGCCATGCCCGCCGCGTTTCCAGCAGTGCCATTTGCGGCCACCAAACCAGTAATGCCCCGGGCAATTCACACGGCGCTCGGGCGAGACGGCACCGGTTGCAAGCGCCGCCGCTGCGACAACCATTTTGAAGGTCGATCCGGGCGGATACAGGCCGTCATAAGCTTTGTGGAAAAGTGGTGACCGGTCATTGGCTTGCAAGGCGCGATAGTCTGCGGTCGAGATGCCATTGACGAAATCGTTCGGATCATAGGTCGGCGTCGATACGAGCGCGAGAATGTCCCCGCTCTCAATGTCGAGCACAACCGCAGCACCGGACTCGTCGCCAAACCGTTCGATGGCCACGCGCTGCAAATCAGCATCGATAGAGATCGACACGTCTTTACCGGCTTCGGGCGCAAGATCATCACTTGGTAGTTCTTCGATCACGCGGCCTGCGGCATTGGTGACGATACGCCGACGGCCCACGGTTCCGCTCAGCCAGTCTTCGGCGAGATATTCGATGCCCAACCGGCCTGTGCGCATATCGGGATGTTTGAACAATCGCCGGATCAGTTCGGTTTCATTAGTACTCGCGCCTTGGGTCAGCCGCGTCAGGTCGCGCTCACTAGCGCGCGCGACATAGCCAAGAACATGGGCAAAGTCGCGGCCACGCGGATAAGATCGGGTCGACGCCATTTCCACGCGCACCCCCGGCAGACCCACCGCATGCACGTTCATCCGCGCAAAATCTTCATAGGTCAGTTCTTCGGCCACAATAACCGGCACAAAACTTTGCTGCCGTGCGACATCGCGCAAGATCCGTTCCTGGCGCGCTTCGGGCAAATCGATCAGTTCGCTGATCCGGCGCAGGGTCGCGGCAGCATCGCCGACCTGCTCGCCCACCATGGTGACCCGCCCCGCGCGTCGGTGCGATGCCAGAGGCGTTCCAAAACGATCAAGGATGCGTCCGCGGCGCGGCGGCGCTAGCTCGAGCTTGACGCGGTTTTCTGCTGCAAGGTCGGCATATCTATCACCTTCGAGCACTTGCAACTGGAAGAGCCGCGCCAGAAGCGTGGTCCAGACGACCCCGCCCGCCCCTGCGGCGAGCATTGTCCGCCGCGAAAATTCAAACTCGGGATCACGAAACTGGCTCATCGCGAATACCCCCGCTCACCAGGCCGTCCACCAAGGCGGAACAAAGGCGCAAGCGGTACGAAGATCAGCAAAGTCATGGCAAACTCGAACAGGCGCGGCAAGACGCGCACGGCATGGTCAGCCTGTGTACTGGCCATAAACCACATCACAGCGAAACCCACGGTCATGGCAAATGCAGCGACCAAGACGGCTTTAACCGGATCAGCCTCGACATCCAGCGTCTCGCCGACAAGCGTCGCCGCACCATAGGTCGCCAGATTGACCAGCATGAAGGAGCCGAACGGGCTGACAAAGGAAATATCCTGAACTATCCCGAACACACATAGAATAAGCATCGGCCGGATCGAGAGGCCCGCAGACGCCCAGCCAACCGCGCCCCATAGGGCAGCATATGGCCAGACAATGCCGAGCCCGAAAATAGTTTTCGGGGTGAGCCCGATCAAACCGACAAGTGCAATCAGAGCGGCCCCTGCCAGCAAACGCGTGTTCGGATTGGTGCGAGACCATGCTGTCTTTTTCGCCAAGGATCGCGACAAGCTGGCCATTATTGCCCCGCTCTGCGCGTACCCGCACTTGTCTCTCTTGCGGCAGGCGCCTCGGCGATGACCGCCTCGACCGGATTGTCTTCCGGCCGCGGGATCGAGCGTTCGGGGATCAGGCGTACAAATCCGGCTCGGCCTTGCTCCATTGCAAACTCAACCCGCCAATCATCACCGCGCAGTGTGGCATAGCCAGCCAATATTCCGCGTGGAAATGCGCCGCCTTCTCCGGAGGTCAAAAGACGTTCACCGGCAATAAACCGGTCTTCTTCAGG
>JBDVDE010000086.1:0-2354 GCA_039942135.1 Hyphomonadaceae bacterium | reverse complement strand
ATAAAACTTGCCAAAGAGCTGACCGGCTTTACCGGCGAAAAGTTGGCGGAAGCGCTCGGCGTTTCACCGCCCCATCTTTCGCGGATGACAAGTAAGAAACGCCGAATTACCACCGATCACATCGAGAAACTTGCCGCAATTTCCGGCAAGACGACTGAGGAATTTTATCAACTGCTAGGCACCACGCCGGCAGAAATTGAAGATATGGCAGAGGCCCTCACTGGGCATCCTACGACAGCCCCATTGATGCTTGAGCCGGATATTTTTAAACGCGCATATGACCGCGCCCGCGCTATCGAAGAAACCATGCTTGGCGGACGCGGCTCCAACGCGGACTTCGCCGTTATTTTAGAAAAAGCATACGCTGATCTTACTGATCAGAAGGACGACTAGCCCCTATGCGTGCACCAAATTTCATCTCACTCTATAGGAATAAGACGCCATACAACCAGGACGACACACTACTTGATACACTCGCCTCCATAAGGCAGGAAAAGCTTGAGGGAATTGCCATGGTTATGTGCTTCCGTGTCGCCATGCACTATCAACCCGAAATGCTAAGCGGCGATCAAATATCATCGTTTGATAAGCTAATACGGCCCTTGATTATGGCCTCTCGGCTCCAGCGCCTCCGTATGATGGATGAAGGGCTGATTTGATGCCCGATCACGTCATTGAGCAGGACGCGGCCAAAATTCTGATTGGCGATGGAGACAGACCAGCTTTTGAGCTGCTGACGTTTTGGCACCGTAATTTTGGGATTATTGGAAGCTCAATTATTCCACACTTCGACAAACTGATTTTACTCGATGCATTTAACCCGAACACCTCATCTCCAAGAATTCTTTACCAAGGAGAAACCTCACTGGCTTCGCGAATTATGGGGAGTAAGTGGGCAATGAATACAGTGGACGCCGCCGACGCGTTCGACGCCGACTACAGGAAACTGGTTGGCACCCACTATTTAAAAGCAGAGACCACGCAAACACCGATTTTTGACCTGGTTGCAACACATGTATATGCAGGCAACGGGCTGAACCCTCGGCGGTACGAACGTCTCATTCTTCCGGTAAAGTCGCAATTGGGTGCGAAATTTCTGCTGTGCTACTCTTTTGAGACGGGCTCGGATCTTCGTGAATCAAGCTCTGGACCATCTGATGAATACCCAATCGATCAGCGCCAACAAAGTAGACATCTCTCAAATCCTGCTGTTTAGGCGGTATGCTCCAACTTATTCCACGCTCATACGTAATCGAATATCCCCACCGCGCCGCATATCCCTTCCGAACCTTGTCAGGCCTCATCCAGCCGTAGGTAAGCTCCGGCTTCCATTCGTCATAGGCTAGCAAAATGAGCAGCTTTTGGATTTGAGCCAATAGATCCGACCCTCTACTTGATGGCGCTATCCAGCCGTCTCCAATGTATGAAAATGGCCCTGTGACACCCTCCGCGTATTGGCAACTGTTTGGAGCGAACTCAGCAAATACGTTCGTCGTCTCGGATGGATACAAGCGGGACCAGTGTGCGGCAAGAAATTGCTTAAGGTCCCAGCCGGGCTTGTCGTCATACCGCGCTGCGACCATGCCAATAGGCTCATCTGAAGCATTATAAGCGGCGACCATCATGACATGCTCGGGCGGAATGTCATTCATTGACCGTGAAAAGTGTGGACCCAACACTCCTCTCCCGATTGCCTGCGAAACACGCTCCATGTCCCGCACGTCATTGTGAAGGCGCAACCGAAATACGTTCGGAACAGATAGCGCTTTCATTCTCACAATCTGGCTAGCCTCCAGCATTTCTAGCTTGTTGATCAATTGCCCATGCATCCTACGCCTCACATCAGTTCCACCACACCAGATAGGCCCATTTTTATTAGCTGAGCGACATTCAATTTTCGATCCTGAGTCCACAGCTCGGATATATTTCCAATATTGACTTGCCTATTTGGCAATTTTGAATAAATATTGCCGCAAGATAGAATGCTGGGTGGAACGATCATGATTAGAGATTTTATCAAACTGACGCGCGACATCACCCCTCCATTTTCGAGTTGCCTGGAAAGCGCGGCGGACAATACGCCGAAGGGGATTTCAAATGACCGGATCAACCGAGCTCGCTCAACCCTCGATCAGCGCGACGAGCCATCCTCCGCGAGAATTGCCGCGACAAGGCGGGTGATGGTTTCTTGTCCCGCAGGCAACGAAAGACGTTCGCAAACGCCAAAAGCCTCTTCTATCACCTGCGCCACCTTTAGGGGGGCGTTGGCACCATTTCGGGCAGTTACCTGTACGGCCGACATCGATCGCGACTCATGCACCATCCGGTTGACTTTGCCTGGCTCGTACCCGAGC
>JBDVDE010000085.1:0-17515 GCA_039942135.1 Hyphomonadaceae bacterium | reverse complement strand
CTCACGGGCGAGACGATACTTTAGCGCGAAGGCGGTTATGCCAAGCTCCTGCAGATAGCGTGCGGGCTTGACCCCTTCTGAATTGAAGACGAGGTCTTTGTGTCCGCCACCCGGAACGATGATGACAGCTGTTCGCGTGTCTGGAGCCGTTTCACTCGGTTCAAATACTGTCAGGCTGGGATTGTGAATGTCCCGCACCCACCAGTCTCCGGCTCGTTCGGGGATATGCGCATTGGCCTCAAATCCCGGCACGCCGTCTTGCCACAGCGGAATGGATGGAAAATTGGCGGGCTGGGCGATCGCCAGATTCGACAAACAGGTGATGACCATGGTGAGTAGTACGGGTTTCATAGCGGCTCCTCCAGACGTGATGATCGTGAATTGCGAGTCGGATGTCAACGTTGTCATATCGCGGCGACCCGACAGAAGATAATCCACCTGCGGCTTCCCCCGAAACCGCCGTCGCGCTAAACCAATCTCCAACACAGGGAATCGCTTGCATGCCATCAGCACCGTTTAATAAAGACAGCCACCTCTATCTGATTGATGCCTCGGCCTATATTTTCCGCGCCTATCATGCGCTACCGCCGCTAACCCGCAAATCGGACGGGCTGCCGGTTGGCGCCGTGGCCGGATTTTGCAACATGTTGTGGAAACTGCTCGAAGAGCTCAAAGGCCCAGATCGCCCGACCCATTTCGCCTGTGTGTTCGACAAGGGCTCCTACACGTTTCGCAATGATATGTATCCCGAATACAAAGCCAATCGGGATGAGACCCCGCACGATCTCAAACCGCAATTCCCGCTTGTGCGCGAAGCCTCGCTGGCTTTCGCCACCCATGCGCTTGAACTCGAAGGCTATGAGGCCGATGATCTGATCGCAACCTATGCGGATATGGCCGACAAGGCTGGCGCGCGCTGTACGATTGTCTCCTCGGACAAAGACCTGATGCAGCTCGTGACAGAGCGCGTCATCATGCTCGACACGATGAAGAACCGCACGCTCGACATTGCCGCTGTGCATGAAAAGTTCGGCGTCGGGCCTGAGCGGGTGATTGATGTCCAGTCGCTCGCAGGCGACAGCGTCGACAATGTTCCCGGCGCCCCCGGCATCGGCATCAAGACGGCGGCCCTCCTGATCAATGAATATGGTGATGTCGAAACCCTGCTCGAACGTGCCGAAGAGATCAAACAACCCAAGCGCCGCCAGACCCTCATCGACAATGCCGCGCAGGTCCGCATTTCCCGCGATCTCGTCACCCTCAAGCGCGATGTGCCGCTAACGGTTCCGGTCGAAGATTTGGCCGTTGCCGATCCCGAGCCGGAAGAACTGATCGGGTTTTTGGAGAAGATGGAGTTTAAAACCATCACCCGCCGAGTGCGTGAAACCTTGCAGCTTGAAGGCGTGATGGAAGAGGAAGCGCCCGAGGAACAGAGCATTGACCGCTCGAAATACGAGACCGTCACCAAACTGGCCGATCTCGAAAACTGGATCGAGCGCGCGCGCGAGGCGGGCGTCTTTGCGATTGATACCGAGACCGACAGTCTTGATGCAGTAGCGGCCAAGCTCGTCGGCATATCGATCGCCACGGCGCCGAATGAAGCGTGTTATATCCCGCTTGCCCATACTGATCCTGAAGGGGCGGGTGACATGTTCGAAAGTGCCGCGCCCGAGCAGATCCCGCTGACCGACGCCGTCAAAGCGCTCAAGCCCTTGCTCGAAGATGATAGTGTTCTCAAGATCGGCCAGAATATCAAATATGATGTCACGGTGCTCGCCAAAGCGGGCATGGGTCTCACCCCCGTTGACGATACAATGCTGCTCTCGTTCGTGCTCAATGCCGGCACACATAGCCACGGCATGGACACGCTGTCGGCCCGCTATTTCGATCATACGCCGATCGCGTTCAAAGAGGTGTGCGGCACCGGAAAATCGCAGATCAGTTTCGACCGCGTCCCGCTCGACAAGGCCACCGAATATGCAGCCGAGGATGCGGATGTCACCTTGCGCCTCTGGCATCTATTCAAACGCAAACTGCCCGAGAGCCGCGTTGCCACCGTATACGAAACGCTTGAGCGCCCGCTCGTGCCTGTGATTGCGAACATGGAGCAGCAAGGCATCAAAGTAGATCGGCAAGTCCTCTCCGAGCTGTCATCCGACTTCGCCCAGCGCATGGCGGGATATGAAGCCGAAGCCTATAGCCAAGCGGGCGAAGAATTTAACATGGGCAGCCCCAAACAGCTTGGCGAGATTCTGTTCGACAAGATGAGCATCGAGGGCGGCAAGAAAACCAAGACCGGCGCATGGCAAACCGGCGCGGACATTCTCGAAGACTTGGCCGCCAAGGGCCACGATCTACCGCAGACGATTTTGAAATGGCGCTCGCTTTCAAAGCTCCGCTCGACCTATACCGAGGCCCTGCAAGCGGCGATCAATTCCGAGACCGGCCGCGTGCATACCAGCTTCGCCATGGCCGCAGCCCAGACCGGACGCCTCTCCAGCTCCGATCCCAACTTGCAAAATATCCCGATCCGCACGGAAGAAGGTCGCAAAATCCGCCACGCTTTTATTGCCGAGCCGGGCCATGTCCTGATCTCGGCTGACTATAGCCAAGTCGAGCTGCGTTTGCTCGCCCATATTGCCAATATCGACGCGCTGCGTGATGCGTTCAAAGCGGGCCAGGACATCCATGCGATGACCGCGAGCGAGATGTTCGGCGAGCCGATTGAGGGCATGGACCCGATGCTGCGCCGTCAAGCCAAGGCGATCAATTTCGGCATCATTTACGGCATCTCCGCCTTCGGTCTTGCCCGCCAGCTCTCGATCCCGCAAGGCGAAGCACGCGACTATATCAAAGCCTATTTCGAGAAATTCCCCGGTATCCGAAAATATATGGACGACACCAAAGCCTTCGCCACCGAACATGGCTATGTAGAGACTGCCTTTGGTCGACGTCTAAATATCGATCTCAAAAACGCCAAAGGTCCAAGCCGCGGCTTTGCCGAGCGTCAAGCGATCAATGCGCCGATCCAAGGGTCTGCCGCCGATGTCATCAAACGCGCCATGATCAAAATGCCGTCCGCCTTGAGCGGGGCAGGGCTAGGTGCGCGGATGCTTTTGCAAGTGCATGATGAACTGATCTTCGAAGCCCCCGAGGCCGAAGCCGACGCCACAGTGGCCCTCGTCAAAGAAACGATGGAAACCGCCGCAGCTCCCGCCCGCAACATCTCCGTACCGCTTGTCGTCGAAGCCCAAGCGGCGAGCAATTGGGGCGATGCGCATTAGGGCAGTAGGCGTGTACGAGCTGTCCGAAAAAGTCGGTTATTGGATCAGGGCGATTTCAGTCTCGACGCCGCCGAATCTTGCAGCCAAGTCACCGGTCAAATCCCATTGTGCATTGTTGATGGTGAAATTGTTCACGACGAGGACCAGGTCGAAGGCTCTGGCATTGCCATTGGAGTTGATCGTCATGTTGCGACTAGGCAGATAAATCACGCCTGAAATGTCGAAAGCGTCGGTGTCGTTCAAAATGAAGTTCGACTCTGGCAAGTTGGGCGCTTCTGTAAAAAGTATATCTGCATAGTCACCATTGTCAGGTGCCGACAACTTGATATTAACATCAGAGTTGAACAGCAAGGTCGAGCTGTCTTCAAAATAGAACGTAACGCCGTCTCCTCTCCAGCTGCCGCCATTGACGATCCAGCCGCCATTGCGAATGATATACAGGCCGGGTGCGAATTCGACGTCAGGCGCACCATTAAATATCAGGCCGCCGCAATAGACGCCCGGTTGCAGGGTTGTTGGTCCCGAAATAATGTTCGGATGCCCATTACAGCTTGAAAAGAGCGGCTCCGGGATCACGCCTGCCAAAGGGTCAGGGCCGACATCGCAATTCAATCTGAAATCTGTACCTGCAGCAAGCGCGCTATTGTTGCTGACATCGGGCCCAGCGATGCAAACGCCTGCGGTGTCGAGCATAGCTCCGGAAGTGAAACTGGCCGCCGGATCGGCTTGCGAATGTACATGGACCTCGCACTCGGGCGCATTGATCTGGGCGCCGCTATTGACGCCGAGCGAAGCGTTCTCACTTTGGTCAAGTGTCGTAATACAAGGCAAAGCGCGGTTCGTTACGTGAACGCCAGCAAGGGCAGTGACTTTTATATTGAACCCTGTTTGACCGGTAATGCTTGTAAAGGTTGCTGGCACGAAAACGGATGCTGTGCCTGAAACGCCTCTAGTGGTTTCGACAATGCTGTGCTGTGTCTCGAATGGAATGGCATCTTTGGCGATGGCGCTAAATTGATCCCCGACCTTGGAAAAATCACCACTTTCGTTGAGCTCAATAATGGTATTTAACACCGCTATATCAAGCAAGTTTTGCAGATGGGCACGGGTATTGGATGCCTGTCGCCATTCGACGGCCATGCCGATCATAAGAAGGATAGGTATGAGAGCAATCGCCAACACTATGGCCATGGCACCCGACTCGTCGGATTTGAAGCTATGCTGCTTATACTCTTTTCGAGCTTGAGGTCTGGTATTCAACATTTTTCAATCACCCGATGATATCTATTGTTCCGTTTGGTTCGCTCTTATTCAGTTCGGTACGCGATTTAGCGGAATGTTGTTAATGTTGAAAAAACCCAACGCGTGAAATTTTATTTACTCTTGGAAAGATTGAATTTGTATATTTTTCCGGAAGAATGCAAATGTGGCAAAGTTAACGACTGCTCACACAAAATCGCCTTTTTCCGCGCGTTCTAGTGCCATATTGCTGGGGTTTATTGGACAATAACGGGGGGTTCCAGCATTTGGCGAACCGTGATTGTATGGGTAATCAAAGTAGGAGTGGGATATGCCAACTTTAGCGCTAGTGGATGATGACGAGAACATTGTCACCTCATTGAAAATTTTCTTCGAGGCTGAAGGCTATCAGGTTCGAACCTATTTCGATGGCCAGAGCGCCCTACCGGCTTTGACCGAAACTCCGCCCGATATTGCCATCTTCGATGTGAAAATGCCGAAAATGGACGGTATGGAGCTGCTGCGCCGCTTGCGCCAGACCTCCGACCTGCCCGTAATTTTCCTGACCTCCAAAGATGAAGAGATCGACGAAGTGATCGGGTTTAACATTGGTGCCGATGATTTTGTCAGAAAGCCATGCTCAACGCGGTTATTGTCCGAGCGCGTGAAAGCCGTATTGCGCCGCGCCCGCGGCGGTGCAGCAGGGCCGGAAGAGGGCGACCATAAACCGATCATTCGCGGACGCCTGACGCTCGATCCGAACCGCCATGCCTGCGCATGGGACAATCAGCAAGTGCGGCTCACCGTGACCGAGTTTCTGATCTTGCAAAGCCTCGCCCAGCGGCCCGGCTATGTGAAGAACCGCGATCAGTTGATGGATGCGGCTTATGATGACCAGATCTATGTCGATGACCGCACAATCGACAGCCATATCAAGCGCTTGCGCAAGAAATTCCGGCAGGTTGACGGTGAGTTTGACGCGATCGAAACGCTCTATGGCGTCGGCTATCGCTACACGGAAAGCTAGGCGGCGACGCGCTCGTCAATAATCTCTGATAGCGTAACACCCAGTTCGCCATCAGCAATGACGAGCCGTCCGCGTGCCATCAAGCGGTTCGAGACATAAATTAGCACATCATCTTTGGTGCGGCTTTCCAGCGCCAGCACTTCGCCCGGTGACAGTGCCATCAATTCCTCAATCGGCATCCGCGCTTCGCCCAGCACAATATCGACTTGAACCGGAACATCCATAAGGGATTTGGCAAGGGCAGGATTGGCAGGCTGGGTCATGATCTGGCTCTCATAATCGCTTTATAAACCAGTATCAACGCGCAATGGTTACTGATCTGCAAACAGATCGCGTTGTCCGGCCACAATATGTGAGCAGGCACCGGTAATCAGCGCCCTGACATGGGTCGCATCATCTGGTGACAAAGCCACCCGTTCGAGACATTTTGCAAGCTCTAGCAGCTCGCCGAGCGCCTTTTTCAGCTCGTCCGAAAGTGTGTCGAGCCCCGCTTGCGCGGCGGCAGCCTGCTGGGCGAGGGCAGCTTGCAGGCCTTCATTGCGGGCATTGGCCAGAAGTTCCGCCAGTTCGCTCGCCGTCATAGAGATTGTATCGAGACCGTCAGGATTGCCAGCGGGCGCAGCATTCGTCTCCGGTGTTTCAAAATCACTGCGGAATTCGAAATCAACAAGAGAGCTTGGCGGCTGCCTGCTCATGCGCTTAATCCGGTGTCTTCGAGCAGGTCGTCAATTTCGCTGGCGCGCTGAATGTCGCCGGTTTCTATCAGGTGACGTGCGAGAATAATCATATCCGTTCGCGCCGCTTCGACATCGGCACGCCGGACGCGACCGGTCGCAGCAATCTCTTCAACCAGAACCTCGCGGGCACGCGTCGTCATATTCCCGTAGATCGCGTCAGCCACAGGGCCTTCAACGCCTTTAAGGGCAAGGGTGAGCGTCGCGCGATCAATCCGCGACAGCAGGGTTTGCAGTCCGGCAGGGGCCAGTCCGGCAATGTCTTCAAATGTAAACATCAGTTCGCGCACACGCGCGCTTGCTTTCGGATCGGCGCTGCCAATCGCGTCCAGCAGCGATCCGCGCTTATCGCTCGCGAGCACATCGAGAATGCGTGCGAGCGCAGCATCGCCTTGAACCGGCACCAATTCGTCGGCCAGTCCAAGCTCGGTTTCGAACAGAGTTTCAATCGCGGCAATCGCGCTCGGATGAGGGCGTCCCGTCCGCAAAACACGGTGCATCGTTTCTTCGGCCAATTGCGGCGGCATGCAGGTCAGCAATGCTCCGGCCGCTTGCGGGGTTAGCCGCGCCACAGTCAGGGCGATCAGCTGCGGGTGTTCAGATTGTAGCATGGCGAGAAGCTGGCGCGGGGGCAGGGCGGAGAGTTTCTGCCAAACCGGAAGTGCGCCTTGGCGGGCAGCTTGGTTGAGCAAGGCCTGCGCCGCTTCGGCATTGGCGGTATCATCGTCTGGGAGCTCATCCATAGCCGCACGCAAAGCGGCACTATCGGATGCGCTAAGCTGGGCCCAGATCGGGGCAGCGTTTGGCCCGATCGCGCGCAAGAGCCGAGCCGAGCGCGTCAGTCCGTCATCGCGGGATGTGTCTGTAAATGTGCCTAGAGTGCGCGGGGTCATTTTTTGAAACCTCTTGCACGGATCCAGTTTTCGATCACTTTCGCCGTCACATCAGGATTGGCGCGGGCAAACCTCTGAGCATCAACGAGGGACCGCGGTCCGGCGCTCTCCGGGGCAGGTGCAATCGTCACAGGTTGCGGGCCGGTATCGAATGGCGGTGCGTCCGAGGCATCACCTAGATATTCTGACAAAGCGGCCATACTGGTTGGCGCATTGGCAGGGCGCGGCATTTTCTGCCGGGCTTGTTGATCTGAAGATACGTCGCTGACGGCTGCAGGCTTTGCCAAAAAGGCGACGCATATGCCCAGCATTGAAAGAAGCGCCAGCGCGGAAAGCTCGGTCAGTTCGGCCGTCGTAGGGGCCGTTCTCGGGCTTTGCGCGAAGGGAAACTGCCGAACAACGGGTGCGCCGCCGCTCGAGCTAATCGTCTGGACAATATCATTAAGCCGCGCGGCAATGGCGGGGTCGACTGCGCCAACAGGTCCATTGAGCAAGATCAACAGCTCGCCGTTCGCTGTTTCTGAAATCTGGGCATTGCCTGTGCCGACAACTGTCTCGACCAGCACGGCCAGAGGGTGCGTTGACGGGGTGTGGGGCTGATCGGTGAAAATCGCCACACTGCGCCATACCATCAACCCAAGTGCCAATATGCAAAGGCCCAAAGCCAGCACTTGCTGGCGAGAATGTGTTTTCTCTGACGGGCTAGGTATACGGCTCACAGGCGACTCCTCTTGCCTGCAACATGCAGGCTAGAGGTATGTCATACGCCGTTTAGCGTAAACGCCGGTTTAATAGCCGCGCTTAGAGCGTGGTTTAGCTATGACGCCGATATTGCTGCAAACGGGTTGCGCGCAGGCCCTTGGGGCCGTGATCGGAATATAGACGTAGCCAGCCGGAGAATTCTTCTTCCGACAAGGAATAGCGCTCACACGCATCTTCCTGGCTAAGCAACCCGCCTTTAACGGCCGCAACGACTTCTGCCTTGCGACGCGTAACCCAGCGTTTGATGCCGGGCGCGGGGAGATCGTCCATTGTCAATGGCTGTCCGTTGGGACCATTAACGCTCATAATATGTGCATTCTGCTCAATCATTATAATCCACCTTTAGTCGAGACATTTCTTGTCTCTTGCTGTGAACATTACAGGATGGGGCTTAAAACGAGGCTGAAAGCCATGTGTGAGTTTTGATGAAAATTCGTCAGGTCTTTGCCGATCGCGTTTGCACTTTGTTGGCAAAGCTGTGCCGGTTTGGCGCACGCGGCTCTACCCAACCGGCAAAACCCCAGTAGATACAGTAGAGCGGCACAAATTGGTCCGACCAGTCGCAATGTGACGGACTGGCCGGACCAAAATAAATTCAAAAATAAATTTAAAAAATTAGGCGCTTATCGTCGAAGCGATGAAACCGCCGCCGAGAATACGCGTTTGCCCGTCAATATCGTACAGAACGCAAGCTTGTCCGCGCGCTACGCCTTCTTCCGGCGTGTCAAACCGCACCGAAGGCTTGCCGTCTTCAAAGCAGAGTTTGGCGGGCAGGGGTTCGCGTGTCGACCGCACGCGTGCAAGCACAGGCGCTTGGGCGCGGCAGGCATCTTCCAGCGATACATCGCCAAGCCAGTTCAATTCTTCAAGCGTGAGCGATGCCGTCAGCAGGGCGGCCCTATCGCCGACAATCACCTGCCGCTTCGCCGCATCGATCTTGACCACATATAACGGCTCACCGGTTGCAACACCGAGACCGCGCCTCTGACCAATCGTATAGTGGATAACGCCCTCATGTTGGCCGAGCACGCGTCCGTCCATATGCACAATGTCGCCGCCGCGTCCTGCACCCGGACGAATGCTTTCGACCACTTTCGCATAGGAGCCTTCGGGCACGAAACAAATATCCTGACTGTCCGGCTTGCTCGCGACCGGCAAGTTAAACTGATCGGCCAGCGCGCGCACATCCGACTTTGGCAGATTGCCAAGCGGAAAGCGCAAATAGTCGAGCTGCTCCGGCGTCGTTGCAAACAGGAACCAAGACTGATCGCGGCTGGCATCATGCGCGCGGTGAAGTTCCGGTTTGGTTTCGCCTTGGGTGCGCCGGATATAGTGACCGGTGGCAAGGCAATCTGCGCCCAGCTCTTTTGCGGTCGATAAGAGATCCGCAAATTTGACCGACTGGTTGCACCGGATGCATGGCACGGGCGTTGCGCCCGACAAATACGTATCGGCAAAATCCTCGATCACTTGCTCGCGAAAGCGGCTTTCATAATCGAGCACATAATGAGCAATGCCGATCTGGTCGGCAACATTGCGCGCATCATGAATATCCTGCCCTGCGCAGCACGCGCCCTTCTTCTGGATCATCGCGCCATGATCATAGAGCTGGAGCGTAATCCCGATGACCTCATAGCCTTCCGCCGCAAGCATGGCTGCGACAACAGAACTGTCCACACCGCCAGACATGGCCGCGACGACACGGGTTTCGGACGGGGGCTTATCAAAGCCAAGCGAGTTCAGGCCGCCCGTATAGGGGGCCGGTGCATAGGTCATATCATCTCTCCAGCGGGGGCAAGGTCCCGTGCAGTTTATGGTGCGCCTATGTAGGCGAGGGGAGGCTGATCGGCAAGAGGGCCGTTCTCAAACACGAGAGGGTGTGCTTGACATGTAAAAAATAGTATACATATACGATATGTAAAATATTTTAGACATGGAGGGTGAAATGACATTTCGGGAAAAGCTAGCATGGGTGATGAGTCT
Organism: Hyphomonadaceae bacterium; assembly: GCA_039942135.1. Lineage (GTDB taxonomy): Bacteria > Pseudomonadota > Alphaproteobacteria > Caulobacterales > Hyphomonadaceae > CALLCD01. The sequence goes on along the minus strand of JBDVDE010000085.1, from coordinate 7,593 downwards.
GGTGCTGATATTGGCGGGTGCGTTCTATGCGTGGGAGGTGGTGGGCCATGGCCGGGCACTCAGCGCGGTGCCGCCGCCCTCGATTAAGCTGGCGGTTGTCTATATTGGTTTTGTGATTATCGGATCGGTCATTGGCGCGTCGAGCGTGGCTGCGCACAATACCGAGGAAGCTGATGCGCCCGCCGATGAACGCGAACGTATCGCTATCGACAAAGCGGGGTACTGGTCTGGTTATGTCTTGGCCGCAGGGGCGGTGGCGGGCGTGCTACACTATTGGACGCATCAAGACGGCAATGTGATGTTTCACCTTGTGGTCGCTGCCCTGATGCTCAGTCAGATCGCTGAATATGCGTACCAGATCATCCTGTTCCGTGGCTCGAGGGTTTAAAGATGGCGAAACGTGAAAAAACGGTTGCTCAAAAGATGGTGGAAACGATGGACGGGGGCGAAGCATCCTTTCAGGAGAAAATGGCCATTGTCAGCTTGTTTGCCTATGCCCTCGCCAGTTTGTTTTTTAGTGGCGTGTTATGGCAGGTGGATAAGCAAAATGGTTCCTGGGAAGGGGCGGGCGTCCTCGGCCTGCTGTTGGGTATGGCAGCTATCATAAGTACCGCGCATATCGGCGGCGCCATTTGGGCGGCTGTGACAAACATCGAAGACGCCAAGGCGGCGGCAGATGAGCGCGATTGGAGAATACGGGCACGAGCGGGGCATGCTAGATCCATAATGATGTCCGGTTTGTTGGCGATTTTCGTTGGCAGCTATTTCTTTGGCGCGACGGCGGAGACGCTCGTGAAAGGAATGTTGGTTGCGTTCTTGGCTGGCGGCGTCGTTGCAAATGGCGCGAAGGTTTATTTGTATCGCAGTGGGCTTTAGACGATGCCCAAACGTCCCCCGATTACCAATCGCGTCAAAGAGCTACGCGAAGCTCATGACGGCTTGTCTCAAGCGGCCCTCGCCAAAGAGATTGGTGTCACCCGACAAACTGTCATCGCGATCGAGCAGGGGCGCTATTCGCCCTCGCTGGAAAGTGCATTCCGGATTGCGCGTGTGTTTGGCGTCGGTCTTGAGGATGTGTTCGGCTGGGAAGGGCCTCCGCGCGGGGATTTGTGCGCGGGGGTTGTTAGTTCGCACTCCTAGCACTCATCAGGTGCCTTATTCGGGCGTTGTTCAATGCTTTTCTAAAAATAGCGCGGAATATGTAGTTATTTCTTGCCATTTTTAAAATTTTATGTCATGCCTATGGCATGGTTTTCATTATATAGCATTAACACATTGTTTTAATTAGATAAATACAATTAGGCGATGATGCAAATTTTGTATTTGCATCGAAGTCACTGTTGACTGTGGGATAACTTTCAGCCAAGTCTACCCTCATGTTTACTACCGACAAGTTTTCTAGCCCCAGTGACATGAGGGATAATCTCGATCTTATCGGTCGCCTGAGATTTGAAATCAAAGAAGCAAACCGTAAGATTGAGATCGAAAGGGCGAGGCGAGATCACGCGATTGATATGCTCGTCGCTAAATTAGAGCTTACATCAGCCGAAGCTAAGAAAAAGCTCGAGAAAAGTACTAGCAATCTAATTCTCTTCAGCATCTTGAAGGTTATTTTGGAGCACTCGATTGCAGGCGAGATGACTTCGTCTGAGTTGCTAGAAAGTGTCCGGAAATACCGCAAAACCAACTCAAATAGTTTCAGGAGTGCGTTGTCTCGGTTTCGTAAGGCTGGGCTACTGAGCCTTGATCGCGGAAGTGGTCAATGGTCTCTTCTTCCGTCAATATCGGTTAGTCAATCTGGCGAAAATTGACTATTTCGCGGTCATTCTCGGGACAAGTGCCCGGTTTGGTCGGCAGCCACGTTGGTGGTGAGGTGCTGAGGGACGTCAATGACATCTCTCAGCGCCCGACACTTCCTCTCCCGACGGCCTAGATAGTTCTAGGGAGAGGAAGTCCTTTTCTACCTTGGCTTCATCCATCAAGCAAATTGCGGCGCGATCTTCAGGTTCTTGGCCCAACCGAGCTTTTCGAAGATCAAGAGGGTGGTGCCATTATAATCGAAGATGCGGTTGAACAGTCCTTTGCGCGGCAGGTGCAGGGCGCTGGCCGGCTCATCATGGTGGTGGTCGTGATATGCTTCGCCGCCCGTAAGCAAGGCCATCAGATGATCCGCCCATTTCGGCGTTGGCAAATGGCCGAGCACATTGATGCCGTAAACGGTTGCGTGAAACTGTACCGCGCGACCGATAATAACGCTGGCATGGATAATGCCAACAAGGATCAGCGAGCCGCCGAGCGCCCATGTCGCAAAATAGGCGATGGCCGGAAGCACCAAATGCACGAATAGCGAGAGTAGATTGTAGCGATTGTCGAGGAAGCGCGCGGCCGCGTTTTCCTTGATCCACATCGGCATGGGGCGGGCCATATCGTTCGGGTCACGCCAGATGATCCAGCCAACCCATGCCCAGCGCTTGCCTTCAGAGGGGTTGTGCGGATCGCCGGGCTTGTCGGCAAACCGGTGATGCTGCGAATGATAGTTCACCCAGTCGGTCACTTTGCCTTGCATGGCCAGCGCCAGATTGAACGCCACAATAGCCCCGCCAAATCCGGTAATCTCTCCGGCGCGATGTTGCCAGACACGGTGCATAGGCCCGATCCCGAGATTGCACAGAAACACCGCAAAGCCCGCAACACCCAGTCCGAGCGGGAGATAATACCAATGCAGCGTGGTGCCCGAAAGCAAAGCCCCGAGCAGAATCATGACGGTCAGTAAAACCACCCCGATCGCCGGATAAATAAAGGCGGAAAACACGCTCATAAAGCTGAACGTCTCGCGCGTCTTCGGGATACTCACTGAGCGAGGCTGCATAAAGGATGTCCGTTTCGGTTTGGTGAGAGCAATAAATCTTGCGGCTGAACTAGATATTCTGACAAGATTCTACCGCGCATAGGCAGTTTCGCCAAGTGGTGTAGACGATGATGGCGTGATTGTGAGCGACAGGGCGAGGGGTTAGTAGTAGCCGTCTGCCTCGTTCGGTGTGCGTGGCCCCCGCATAGCTTTCCAGCTCGCCCCGAAGATCCATGCGAACAGTTCGACCACCGCCCGCGCAATGATCGTTGAAATGATGCCGAAGATCGTATTTTCGTTGATGAGCGTCCGGAACAAGAATGTACCTTGCTCGTCGAGGTTTGGGTTTCGGACATGGCTTTCAAGATAATTTGCGAAGTCGGAGAGGCTGTTGAGCAGGCCGGGAAAGAAGGCAAATCCGAGCAGCATCAACACGATGACCATGATAAATGTCGCGATAATTTTGGCCGATGCCTTTGAAAACAAACCTAGCAGACTGAGCATGCCGAACCCTCCATTGTCACGCTAATGTAATGATTTCACCATGAAATTGGCCGCGCGTCCATTGTTTGGCTGCTTCGTGCATAGTGGTAACGGTTCGGGAAAGGGTAAGTTCTGCTAGTTTTTTGCTTATACATAGCGCGCCCAGAATGGCGCGAAGAGGCCGAAGACCATGCCCGCTATTGCGGAGTATACGATAATTTGCGGGGAAGCTTGGTTTCTGATTGCAAGGCCGCCACCCGCCATACCGCCGAGAATGGACCGTATTCGCCATCTGTCAGGGTATTTTTTGGAATCTATTATCGGCAGGGCTGCAAACCCTAAATAGGCCCCAAAGAGAAAACCAATAGATGGGCTGGTCCCCCGAAACCAGAAACCTCCCGCGAAGAGCACCCCGAATCCAACTATTATGACAATCGGTTCCCAGTCTACGAAAGGTTTCGGATGGTTTATGTTTGCAGCGCTTTTCTGGGCACGTTTGGTGTGATTGGGTGGTTTCTTCCGTCGCTTTTTCATTCGTGCCGAATCTTTCCTTTAAAGCAACGTGTCTTCGTCTTTGGCAAATTTTGCCAGCAAATAGGCGTCGGTGTCTTCGAGCTTGTCGAGCTTGCCAAATGCGAAAGCGGCGCGGTCCATCACCATATCGCGTGGCCGCACAGTGCGCGAAATCTCCAAACCCTCAAGACTGCGTGCGCGGGAAAAAGCGACATAAGCCTGCCCGTGTGCAAACATGCCATGGTCAAAATCAATAAACACTTTGTCGAGGGTTAGGCCTTGTGCCTTGTGAATGGTGACGGCGTAAGCGAGCCGCAGCGGCATCTGTTTGAAGGTGCCGACAACTTCTCGCGAGACTTTCTTGGTTTCGGCATCCACGGTGTAGCGATACTTTTCCCAGGAGGCCGGCTCGATCTCATAGACGCGGCCATCCACATTGACGATCACACTGTCCTTGCCAAAGCCTTCGACGGTGGCGAGTGACCCATTGACCCAGCGCCCCTCGGGATCGTTTTTGATCAGCATAACCCGCGCGCCGACTTTCAGCTCCAGATCGGCCTCGGTGGGGTAGGCGCGTTCTTCAAACTGGCCGTCAACATTTGCCGCGAAGGTGGATGCCTTGGAGTTCAGTTCGGCAAGCCGCGCCTGATTAATGCGAAAGGCATTGGCATTGTTTGGCGTGAGCACAACATGTGTCTCGCTTGCCTCTTTGGCTGTCCGGTCACTGACCAATGTCGAAAGCAGGTTGAGGTCAGGTTCGGTAATGCGTCCTTGCCGCATAGCACCAAGCAAAGCGAGGAATTTCGGATCAGCTTGGCGGAACACATGTTTAAGCGCGAGCAGGGCAAACTCGGCCTCTTTGAAGGCGGGCGCATTGAAGAAATATGAGCCGCCATACCGTTCTTGCAAAATCGGCGCTTCATCATTGCCAACCACGGGCGGCAATTGATGCAGGTCGCCTGACAAGATCATCCGGACACCGCCAAATGGACGCTTTGACCCGCGATTGAGTTTGAGCGATTTATCAATCGCGTCGAGCATATCAGCCCGCACCATGGAAACCTCGTCAATGATCAGCGTCTTCATCGCCCGAAACACACGCCCGTTCCGCAAGCGTTTCACATCGGTTGCTTCCATCAGGCGCGGCGGCAATTTGAAGAAAGAATGGATGGTCTGCCCGCCGACATTCATCGCTGCAACACCCGTCGGGGCGAGGACAACTGCGCTCTCGCCAGCGTCTTCGAGGAAGCGTTTGAGCAGCGTTGTTTTGCCCGTGCCCGCGCGGCCGGTCAGAAAGAGATTGCCTTGCGCGCCTGCGCCTTTGTTTACCCAAGAGGCGGGGGCGGCATAAATATCGTCAGGCGTATCGGTCATAGGGCAAGGTCCAGCAATCAGACCCGCGCGAACATAAAAAGAACACGGGCCAGCTTGGCTCCTAACATGCGTCGCTTAAAGCGCAAAAGCCCTTTTAGGCTTGGGCATGGGTGACGACATCATAGCTGTAAAGCTGGTCTTGGCGCTGCAGCCCTATGCCCGGTGCGATCCGGCCTGCAAGCCACATCGGTCCATAGGTCGCCAATCGGCCAAGCGTGGTGCGCTGGTGGAATGTTTTGGCATTTGCCCGCGAGCTTGCCTGAACCCGTGTCGCGCGGGGCTTGCGCATATCCTGATAGGCCTGAAGCGCGTCCGGAATAATGGCACTATCCTTGGCCAGCTTCGCCGCCACCGCCCAGCCATCCTCAATTGCCATCGCAGCGCCTTGAGCCTGAAAGGGGAGCATAGGGTGTGCCGCATCCCCGAGCAGCGCAGTCCGCCCGTCGACCCATGTCGCGAGCGGCGGGCGGTCGAACAATGCCCAGCGATAAAGGCTACCCGTTTCTTCGATCAGCCGCGTCACCACTGGATGCCAGCCCGCAAAATCGGCCAGTGCCTCAGCGCGACTGCCAAGCTCCGACCAGCTCTCTTGTGTCCAGTCATCGCGCTCGACCACGGCGACGAGATTGGCAAGCTCGCCGCCCTTGAGCAGATAAGTCACTGCATGTTTGCCGCGCCCCATCCATGCCGTTGCCAGCGGGGCAGGCACATCTGCGCCAAGTTGAGCCACGGGCACAGTAGCCCGCCATGCGACATTGCCCGTAAATTCTGGTGCATCCGGCCCCAGCATCTGTGCGCGTATACGCGAATGAATACCGTCAGCTCCGATCAACACGTCCGCGTCTACCGTGTCGCCGCCGGCCAGATGCGCGGTGACGCCCGTGCCCGTTTGCGTATAGCTCTCGACCATAGCCCCAAGCTGCAAAGCGCCTGCGGCACGTTCGTCAAGCGCATCGCGTAGCACCGAGATCAGATCCGCTCTGTGAATATGCAAATAGGGCGAGCCCCAACGCGCCTGCGCCACATCGCCCAGCGGCGTGCGGATCAGCTTGCGCCCGCTAATGCCCATACGCAGTTCGATACCTTCGGGCCGGAAGGCTTGTTCGGCCAGCGCCGCGTCCAGCTCCAAAGCTTCGAACACTTTCATCGCATTCGGACTGATCTGGATACCCGCACCGACCTCGCCAAGCTCCGGCGCAGCTTCCAGCACCACAGTATCAATCCCGAAATGATCGAGACAAAGAGCTGCGGTTAAACCGCCAATGCCGCCGCCTGCGATAACCGCTTTCATGGGTCTATGTCTCCTCACACAGCCTAAGCATATATGCGAGGTGCCGAATATAGCCAATGCCGTAGCATTCAAAGGCTTTGCAGGCCCGCTCAATTCATCCCGCGTCCGTGCAATATTTATCTTGATTTGAGGCCGCTTGCATGCCCAAAAGCCGGACCAGTCAATTTCGGAGCGCTTGTCCCATGCCCGCAGATACAACTTCCGCTGATATTTCACGGTTAAAACAGCTTGAGCAGCGCTTGCTCTGGCTTGCGGCTTGGACAGTCCACAATGCCAATCATCTGCGCGAGAAAACCTCGGCGGATGTGAAAGTTGGCGGCCACCAAGCCTCGTGCGCCTCCATGGTGTCGATCATGACGGCGCTGTATTTCCACACGCTCGAACCCGAAGACCGTGTCGCCGTAAAGCCACATGCCTCTCCGGTGTTTCATGCCATGCAATATCTCATGGGCAACCAAACCCGCGAAAAGCTCGAAAACTTCCGTGGACTTGGCGGCGCGCAGTCTTATCCCAGCCGCACCAAAGATATTGACGATGTAGACTTCTCGACCGGCTCGGTTGGCCTCGGCGTGGCGGAGACCGCTTTTGCCTCGCTCATACAAGATTATCTGTCGGAAAAGACATGGGCCAAAGACCGCCCGCTTGGCCGTATGGTTGCGCTTGTGGGCGATGCCGAGCTTGACGAGGGCAATGTCTATGAATGCCTGCTCGAAGGCTGGAAACACAATCTGCGCAATACATGGTGGGTGATCGACTATAATCGCCAGAGCCTTGACGGCGTGGTGCATGAGGGCCTGTGGGAACGCATCGAAGCCATCTTCACCGCCTTTGGCTGGCGCGTTGTCACCTTGCGCCATGGCGTGTTGCAGAAACAGGCCTTCGAGGAGCCGGGCGGGGAGAAACTGCGCGAGTGGATCCAGGCCTGTCCAAATCCGCTCTATTCGGCGCTGACCTATAAAGGCGGCGCGGCGTGGCGTGAGCAGCTCCTCTCCGATATTGGCGATCAGGCCGAGGTCAACGCTTTGCTCGACCGCAGAACCGATGCCGAGCTTTCCGCGCTGATGAACAATCTTGGCGGCCAATG
>JBDVDE010000084.1:0-37416 GCA_039942135.1 Hyphomonadaceae bacterium | reverse complement strand
ATGGAAAAGCGGTCGACAGCGAGATGTGCAACGCCTTCATATCCGCCGGCTCTGAGCACAGAGCAAAAATCATCTGACCGCAAGGGGCCATTGCTGCGATCAGGGTCGAGTTTGTTAAGATAGGGTGCAAGCGGGATGCCTTGAAAGCCGCCAGCCCCGACGCCAGGCGTCATATGCGTCATCACTAAAGCCGAAACGGATCCATCAAACGCACTTAGAACGCCTGTATCGGTATGGCTTTTATAAACATTTTCGACAACTTCGACGAACTTAGGATCAGCGCCTCCGGGCGGCGCATCTACGAGAGCGGCGAGGACGGGGTGTACGGTTTCATGGATCAGCACGTCCACGCCGTCACACGCCGCAATCAAATTATCGGAGAGGTCGGTATCTCCGCTTATGCACACACTGCCAGCGGCCGTCTCGATCTTATACCCAACTGAGTCTTCAATGTGGTCGACAGTGATAGCAGAGACCGTTAGCGCGCCACGCTGCCAGACTGTTTGAGGTGTATCCGATAGCGTAAACTCCCGAATGTCGGCTTCGGGCCGTGTGGTACGGAAATCATTTTTGGCACGCGCAGGAATTTCGTGACTGTCCCACATCGCCGTCGCGTTAGATACCGGCTCGCAACTCACACCAAAGCAGATCACAGGAAGCGGGCTATAGCGTCCGGGAGGCGGGGGAGACGCAGAAAACTGTCCATCATTTTTCGAAAGCACCCACCGTGTACTGATGATATCGGGCAGGGAGGACGTATGGTCCGAATGCGCATGTGTTATAAACAATGCATCGAGACTTTGCGGGGTGATAAATCTTGGAGGCCTTTTGGCCGGAATTTGTGCCAATCGCATTAAGGTGCCTCGACCGGCATCAAACTGCAGCCTGATGCCGTCGCAGCCTGTTTCAACGGTCCCGTATCTAATAAACACACCTGACTGCGCTTTTCCGGGTTGGGGAGCAGGTCCACCGACACCGGTGATGTGCGCCTCCATGCACGGGGTCTGCGGATCAGAAGCGGAAACCTGTTGAGGCGTTTGCCCTGCGGCTTGCCCCGCAGCTTGGACTGCAGTTTGAGACGGTGCGGAGTTTGAAGTTTCGACACCGCAAGCGCAAAGAGCTGCCATAAGCAATCCGGCTGGAACACGCATATTCATAGGTGAAATCCTTGGTTAAAAGTAGATCGGCTACGAGCTGTTTCTACTTTTAAGATTATCATAATTGGGGAGAGGTCGACATGAAAAATGCGCGCATCACACACTTGCTATGTAATGCGCGCATCCTAGGGGGAAGGCGTCCTAGTTAAATCTAGCGCTTAGCGTTACACCAAATGTGCGCTTGCCAGAAAACCCGACGGGCAATTGCAGCGTGTTTGGTTGGAACGGGCCGATATTATCAATATCGAAATCTTCGTTGAGGTTTTTACCCCAAAGCAGAATGCGATATTGCAAGTCGCTACCGAAGTCATATGAGATACGTGCCCCGAAATTTGTGGTCGTTGGCCGAATTCTAACAGTTGTCTCGCGATCTTCGTTGCCGTCAAACACAGTGTCACGGCCAGTAAAGTCCCCTCTGAATGAGAGAATTGAGCCGTTCGCGAACTCATAATCATACTCGGCGTAGAAGGTTCCGGTCCAGCGCGGTGCAACTTCGGGTCGCTGTCCGCTAAGGTCGGTGAATATCTCCTCGCCAGCAACCACACCGGTTAAAATCAAAGTATCTTGGAGTTCAGAGTCGATTGCAGAGAACGTGCCGCCCAACCGGAAGTTCTCGGTAACCAGATAAGTGAAATCTCCTTCAATGCCAAATGATCTGACTGCGCCGAGATTACTCGTCACAGAGCCGAAGCCTGCATCGATCGGAACCAATGTGACCGTCTGAACATCGGTGGCACGCTGGAAGAAGCCGGTCAGAGAGAACCGCGCTTGACTGTTGATCTCGCCTTTCCAGCCAATTTCATAATTGTTGGTGCTTTCGGCATCGAACGGGATGAGCGCGGCTTCTTCTGAACGGGCAGAGTTTTGAAAACCACCCGATTTAAAGCCTTGCGACCACAAGAAATACACCGAGTGATCGTCGGTAATCTCGTAGTTCAAAGAGACTTTTCCGGTAAAATCAGAGAAGTCTTCGCTGACTTCGACACCAGAGAAGCCAACCGGATCATCGACAGTGCCGCAAACAATTGGCCCCGGGTCCGGACAATCCTGAATGCCGCCCAGAACAGGCCGGAAGCCGGATGCCAAAGCGCTCAGAGTACCTTCTTTGTCGTCTCGAGACCAACGTCCGCCTACGGCCAGTTCCAGTTTATCAGTGACGTCGAACAAGACCTCACCAAACACCGCGATACTGTCGGTTTCATTCTCGCCGATATCGGTCAGGAAGGTTGGAATTTGCGGAAAGGCTAATGGGTCTATGCCTGTGTCCAGATCGGTTTGGAAGAATTGATTCTGCTGGAAACGGGTCTCTTCATCATGAAGATAGTAGACGCCGCCAAGCCATCTCAACCGATTCCCACTTGCATGGTTATCAATCCGCACCTCTTGGCTAAAGACGCTGGCATCATTGATGACCTGTTGGAACACGATATTCTCTGGCGAACCAAGAACATCTGCGAGGCCTTGGCCTTCACCGTCCTGATAGCCGGTGATCGACGTAATGGTCAGGTCATCAGTCAGCTGATAGGAAAGTTCGGCAGTTGTCGTCCAGATCTGTCTATCCAGAAAGAAATCGCGATCATCGGATATCTCGGTCTGGAACACATCGTCACTGTCAAAGAAGGTCGTCGCAAATGCGGGGTGGTTCACAAATGCGCCAACGAAAGCAAAGTCCGAAACGCGCGGGCCATCAATGAACGGGACAGAACTATCGACACCGCGACGAACAGCGCCTTCATCATTATCTTCGCTATATTCAACCTTCAAATTGGCGGTAAACCGGCTTGTCGGTTCCCAAAGCAGCGAGCCACGAACAGCGAAGTTTTTCTCGCCATCGAGTCCTTCGCCGGTTGAGGTGGACGATGTTGCGCCATCTTCGGAGTCAAAGTTGAACGCCAACCGACCTGCGAGCGTATCGCCAATGATCGGTCCGCTTACATAACCGTCAACTTCGAACAGCTCGTCGCTGCCCGCGGTGAAATTAATGCCGGACTGGAAATCATAAGTTGGCTTGGCGGTGACGAGGTGAATAAGGCCGATTGAGGCATTGCGTCCGAATGTGGTGCCTTGCGGTCCTCTGAGAACTTCAACGCGCTGAAGGTCAAACACGGGCGGGCTCTTGATAGCGTCTTTCGTCAAGGCAAAGCCATCGACCACGGTCACGATGGATTGTTCAGCTGACGCGTTACCCGTTGAGGGGGCAACAAAGCCGCGAAGTGATTTCTCGGGTTGGGCTTTCGAAAATGTCAGGAAGGTCGCACCGGGGGACAGCGTTAGAACTTCTTCGATGGATTCGACTTTTTGCTTTAGGAGATAGTCTCTATCGAGAACACCGATCGATACGGGCGTATCTTGAACGTTCTCTTCGATTCGACGGGCTTCGACCACCACCGGGTTGAGCACGCGTCGATTGTTGACGACCGGATCGTCGGGCGACTCTTGTGCTGATGCGAGTGAATACTCCCCGCCGACAAGCGCCAATATTGCAAGCGCAGAAACCCCAATTCTGAAATTTTTCGAATTCATATTTCCCTCCTGATATCCGTTTGCCTTGATACATTTTTTAATTTGCGCAAACGTTCGCATATATTTATGACTCACTTTTTCGTTATGATCAAATTGCTGTGATCAGACAGAATATTTGCCGCTGATCGTGATTGCGCGGACCAGAAAGCTAAGGAGCACACTTCAATGCAGAGTTTTTTTCTTATGAATAATAAGCAAAATTGTGTAAAATATCTTTATTTATCAGGGGTTTATTTCTTCGCCGCGTGTGGGCAGTCAGGTCCGGCCGACGTGGCCCAGGAGCCGCAAATATTGGCCGCTAACTCCGCTGATGCATTTTCTGTCAGTCAAGGCAGGGCCGAGAAAATTAATCCGGTGTTGCTCGAATGTGACGTCCCTGGCTGGAGGGTCACTGGGCTCGGCGAAGTTTCCGACTCAGATGGTAAGGCTTGGACGACGCCGGCCGAGGTCAATTATCTCGACGGTCCCAAGGCGGCCGACCTGTTCAATGAATGTAACGACGTCACCCTGCCAAATGCCGACGCGCTGGCGCTTGATGGCGTTCCAGTCAGTGAGCTGGATGCGGACGGTGAAGTGATTTCGATCTATTTCTTTGGCGACAATTATGCCGAGATCTTTGTGAACGGCTCACTCATTGGTGTAGACCCTGTTCCTTATTGGCCCTTCAATACTTCGGTCGTTCAGGTTCGGGTCGAGCGTCCGTTCATGCTTGGCGTCAAAATGGTCGATTGGGAAGAGAACCTCAATCTCGGATCGGAACTGATGCGCGGCGTGCCATTTCACAATGGTGATGGCGGGTTCGTTGCCATTATCAAGGACGCTGATGGCAATGTGCTTGATATCACCGATGAGAGTTGGCGCGTGCAGCTCTATTATTCGTCGCCCTTGCTTGATCCCTCATGTATCTCGTCGAGTGGCGGGGTCAGAAGCTCAGAAGCCTGTGCGTCTCCGGAGAAGGCGAATGCAGAAGAGGCGTACGCTGTGCGGTGGTCCGTGCCCGAGGACTGGGCCGAGCCCGGGTTCGATGACAGTTCTTGGTCCCAGGCATCATTATACACGAACGAGGATATTGGTGGCTCATTGCAGCGGCCAGCCTATTCGAACTTTGTCGACCTGTTCGACGATCCAGAGGCGGACGCACAGTTTATCTGGTCTGCCAATCTGCTACTCGACAATCTGGTTCTAGCCAGAAAGCAGATCGAGTAAGCTGGTTTAACAAGGGGCGGAGCCTAAGCTGCGCCCCTTATCAACTCGTTGGCCTATTTGGGATAATCGAAGTTTGATAAGGTCGTTCGGTTTCCGTCCGCATCAATGACCTGAATTCCGTTTATGTCGCCAATATGTGAGATTGCAAAAGCCCCATCGTCGAGATCGCGAAGGGTGAAGATCGGCCCGCCTGCTGAAACGAGCGTTCGGTTTCCCGTGACCTGGTCGACTTGTATCACGCCCGGGCCATCCCCGACATAAATCTCGCCATCGATCAGGCGAAGCCCCCAGGGGGAGCCGAATTTTATGCCTTCACCAATATCGTCATTGGAAGAAATAATCGTGCGATCACCGGCTTCATTGATGGCGACCACGGCGCGCATACCCATATCCGAAATATAGATGGTGCCATCATCGTCCACGTCTATCCCAAACGGATTGTTCAGGGGAGGGCCTTCGCCGCGCGGTGTTTGCGAGACTGCACTCGAATGGATCGAGCGATTGCCGGTTTCCATATCAACGGCAATCACTGCGTCGAGGGCGAAATCGGTTGCGAGCATGCGCGAGGGATTGTTCGGATCAAGTGTAAGGCCGCGCGTGCCGAGAATAGGGCCTTCGCCGCGGCCGTCTTCTGCGCTGCTCGTCAGATAAGATCGATCGCCAGAGGCCTTGTCGACAAACAAGACCGATTGGCTTGAAAATTCCGAAACAATCAGCGTGTTCTCATCAAGCTCGTCCACGGAAACCGGACCGTTCAGTTTGGGACCGGCGCCTCGCCCTTGGCCGGATACCACCGTTCGCTCCCCGGTTTCTCCATCAATAATGAAAACGCGTTCGCCGCCGAAGTCAGCGGCGGCATAGTCACCATTGGCAAGCAGGTCGAACGCGCGGATTTGATTGAAGCCATTGACGGGCGTGACTGAAAACTCGGACCGATTGCCGTCATTGTCGACAAATATAGCCCCCGGCGCGCCGAAATCGGTCAACATATAACCGCCATCGACGGCCACGATGCCGTGCGGGTTTAGCAAATCAAATCCGGACCCGACCGAGCCGAAATGCGATTGTGTCAGTGTCGTGCGTGTTCCGGTTTCGAGGTCAACACCGATCGCGGCTTCTTGCGCCAGATCGAGAACCATCAAGGTTTTTTGATCCTTGGAGAGAGCGATGTCCGTAATCGAAATAAAGCCCGGCCCTTCGGCAACTTGCGGTTCGGTGCTGCGCGACAAGACTTCCCTGTGTCCGCTCGTCGGGTCGACTTTGATGGTGGTGCCATCGGCAAAATTACTCATCAGGATGTAGCTCTCGCCATTGGGCGCATCCGGTGTCTCGACAATTTGTACCGATCTGGGGTCATTATATTCCACACTGGTATTAGCAGGGCGGGGGATGGGGATGACGTCGCCATTGGTCGGGTCGACAAGAACCGGTCCGACAACCACACCGTTTTCGTCACTGCCTGTATCTGCAACGGCAATCATCAGCTTGCCATTGACCATGCCAGCGGATGCGCCAAAGGGCTGGCGGATGGCTGTGTGGTCTCCGGTTGAAAACGATGTGCGCTGTCCGGTAGCGCGGTCAACTTCATAAACGCGGTTGAGGGCGAGGTCGGCAATAAAGATGCGCCCGTCCGGCAGAATCGCGATGCCTGCGGCTTGAGAAAATGCAGGGCCTTGGTCAGCATTCATATTGTCTGACAGAAGTTCGAGCTCGCCCGTTGTTTGGTCGATCCTGATAATGTGGCCCGAGCTGAAATCGGCAACGAGGATATTCCCGTCAGGCTCTTCTCCGATGGCGCGCGGATTGTTGAAGAAGATCGCGTCTGAAGCGGAGGTCGCCGTATCGCCATGAGCGTCGCTTGTTGCTACGCTGGCACCGGTTGTTTCTGTCGGCGTGTTTTGCGCGCTCGTAGTGTCTTGGCTGCAGCCTGCTAGGGCGGTCATCAGAACGGCAAAGCTCGCATAGAGATATGTGTGCTGGAGTTTGCGCTTTGATTGCATTGGGCTTTTCATGTAGATTTTTCCTCCGTCGATCTACTGAGCGTCATAGTAAGACATCAGTATTCTTTTTTTATCCGATCTATGTCGGTTGTATAATGCAGTTTGCGCGAACGTTTGCATAAAACAAGACAGCGTGCTACCGCTGAAGTCAAATATCGGGCAAGAAAAATTTTTAAAAAGGTGACGTAGGTGGACTATAATTACGCGCGCTTTCGAATTGCAAATTATGATTATGAAAAGTTTCCAGGCCCAAAGGCCGGGCACAAAATGCAGGATTTTACGCTCCACACTCTTGAGGGGAAGGAAGTAAAACTCAGTGATTATGCGGGGCGTTGGCTCGTCGTTGAAACGGGCAGTCTGACCTGTCCGATGTTTGTGAAGAACATTCGGCCGATTGATAAGCTGACTGAGAAATATCCCGATGTTGCATTTGTTGTTGTGTATGTGCGCGAGGCGCATCCCGGCTCACGGCGCGGCGCACATGCGGACTTGGAGGAGAAGACGGCTTTCGCAGAAGAGATGAAATCCGAGTTCAAAGAGAACCGCGAAGTTCTGATCGACACCGTAGATGGCGATATGCATCAGGCATATGGGTCATTCCCGAATATGGTTTACATCATCGATCCCGAAGGCACGGTTGTGTACCGTTGTGATTGGTCATTTGCCAAGAAGATTGATGCGGTGCTTCAAAACCGACCGGAGATCAATGATCAGGAACGGGTTGTGATTATCACTGCGGCGCCGTGGATTATGATCCCCGTAACGCTCAAGGGCGGCTGGGATGCTTTGTGGGATCTGATCATCGAGCTGCCCGGTGTGATTATAGGTCACCTGAAAGTCGATATTGCGCGCTTGCTCGGCCGCAGTCCCAAAGAGGAAGAAGAGAGTTAGCTAGAGTTAGTTTTGAACTCGCGGGCTGGTTGCGCAAGCCAAAGCGAGCTAGGCGCGAAACCTCGTACCGTTATTTTCGCATATATACTGGTGTTTTACGCATTTACATCGACACATAGTCTTGATTTAAAATTATAGCGGTGTAAGGTCGTGCAATCGTTTGCGCACATTTGCGACTAGCGCGCCAGAATTGGCTAGAACTGGAAGGATCCCATGGAAGACAAAGGCTACGAACTCGATACGAGCTTCATTCAAGAACAGCACCACAACAACCCTCGTCGGCTCTACAGTACGACAGGGGCTGACTGGCAGCAGCGGGTTGACCATGATCGGCTTAGGAAAGAACGACTGGCACGCGCCAGAGCGGAAATGGAAGCTGATGATCTCGGCGCTCTTGTTGTGTTCGCCGGTGCGAATATTCGCTATTTGACAGGGTCCTATCAGGGCAACTGGAAATACAATATCAATATCCGTTATGTTGTGCTTCCGCGCGGCGGCGAGCCATTCCTGTTTGAGACAGCTGGTTCGGACATGCACAATGCGCGGCTTGACTTGCCGTGGATGAAGGACCGGATCGGGCCTGCCATGACATGGCAATGGGCCGAGGGCGCCGTCGGTGAAATGGCTGACAAAATGGTTGCCACGGTTATGGACGTGCTCAAACAGCACGGCGTGGAAAAGGAAAAAATCGGCATTGATAATATGGATATGCCGGCCCTTCACGCGTTCGAAAAAGCGGGGCTTAAAGTTGTTAATGGCTGGCCTGCGATGTCACGGGCACGTGTTGTGAAAACACGTGATGAAATCGAACTGCTGAAAATGTCGGCCAGTATCGGTGACGCGGCTATGTGGCATATCAAGCATGAGTGGCTACGCCCCGGAATTACCGAGCGTCAGATCGAAGCGCATGTGCATAAGTTCATGCTCGATCGCGGGTGCGAGATCATCTACGATATCATCGTTGCCTCTGGTGGTAATACGAGCCCTTATCGTCGCTGGGCGACAGATAAGCTGGTGCAGCAAGGTGACTTGCTGATCGTGGATATCAACGCCGTAGGACCAGGTGGATATTATATCGACTTTGTTCGTACCATGAAATGTGCTGCGAAGATGACCCAGCAGGAGATTGATCTCTATCGTGAGACATATGACTCGCTTTATGCGGGTCTGGAGAACCTTCGTCCTGGCCTGACATCTGCGGATGTTGTGTCGAAATTCCCGGTATATGATGACGATAAATACGGCACCGTGACCTTGCAGCAATTTGCCCACTCCATCGGCATTACGCTGTATGAGGGCATGTGGATGAGCCGCGCCTATTCGCTGAAATATCCTGCGGAGATCAAGGAGAATATGTACTTTGCGATCGAGACATTTGCCGGACATCCGGGTTTGCCTCAAACATGTCGCCTTGAAGAGAATGTGCTCGTGACCAAAGACGGGCCCGTGATCTTCACGAAGATGGAGCATATGGAAGAAGCGGTGGGCAATTACCGCTCGGGTGACTTCCACCATCCAAGCTTGAACGGGTATCCTGACTCCGTTTAAGATTGTCTCCAGTTAAGTAGAACCAATATGGTCGGCGCAGTGATAAGCTGCGTCGACCACCGAGGATACATTTGCCATGGAAACTAATCCACTTATTGTTGTGGGTACGCCTCGTGAGGGGGAGGAGGGCGACCAGAATACGCTCTTGGAAAATTGGCGCCGCGCGTCGGAGACGGGCATTGGCTGCGTCATCATCGATGCCGACGAAGATCAGGCTGCACTCACCAAAAAAGTGCGCAAAGCTGGCGGATACGTCTACGTAAACCCTGAAAAGCCAGAAGAGCCGCACCCGAACTATAAAACAGATTCAGGCGCAGAGCGCGTCGCCGCAAGCGTCAATACGTTTGACCGTTTTTACAATCATGACATCATCATCAATGTCTATGCGTCTTTGCCGCCGATCGCGTCCGATCTGATCAAGGCGCTGATGTATCCATTGGCGAACCGGGATGTTGATGTGGCCACACTTGTCCAGCCGCTTGCGGACGGCGAGCTGTCAGATCCGGATATTGTGAAGACGCATGTCGAGTGGATCGAACGCAGCCGTGTCAATATCCTGACCAATAGCAAAGTCGGACGAGCCTTAGGGTTTTCGCGCTCTGGCGACGAGTTTCCTAAAGGGACGGAGATGGTCAAGCATTTGCCGATCTATGCCTATAAGCGGTCGTCGCTTGACCGGTTCGTCCGGTTCGGCCCGACGGTTCGGGAGATGGAAGAACGGCTTGAGCCCGAGCGCGCCCTAGAGAACGATATGCGGGTGGATGCGGTTATGGTCGTGCCGGGCGATAACGAAAGTTAGGCTTTGGCGCAGGCGCGTTCGCCGATAGATCTTTACAAACCTTGCTGACGAGAAGCTTGCTATTTGATCTCGTATTCAGTCGGCCATGGATGACCGCTCTGTGTCACTTCTTGAATGTAAGCGCTCATCACATCCGTGCCGGGCATGCCGCGACTATTGGCTTCTTGAGCCATGGCATTTGGAAACTCAGCGAGGGAGCGCGCCCATATTGCTCTGCTTTCTGCAGCAAGCTCGGTTACCGTTGCGCCTGAGCCGCGTAGATCTTCAAGCCCGCCAACCTGTCTCTGGTCGAGCGTTTGGGCGGCTTTGAGCTCATAGTCTTTCGCCACTTCCATGATGATGGTCTGAACTTCCGGAGGTAGCTTATTGAAGCGCTTATTATTCATGGTAACGATGACGGCGCCGCCCATGGCGCCAAATCCGATCAATGTATAATGTGGTGCAGGCTCATGGAATTTGAAACTGTAATAGGCCGATGGGAACATCAGCCAGCCATCATACACGCCGGTCTCTAGCGAGAGATATCCATCCGGTAGCGAGGACTGGACCGGTGTGACGCCGGCATATTCAAGCCAAGGCAGGTTGGGTCCTGCACCGCCTATTTTGACGCCTCGCAAATCTTCAATCGTTGTCCATGGGTTCACTGTGCCTAGGTGGTAATTGTCCCACCCATTTAGCGCGAGCAATCTCTGCCGGTAGTCATGGTTGAGCTGTTCCTCAAGCCACGGATTGGCATCATAAACCCGCCGCGCGGTCTTGACCGAGGCGACTGAATCTTGAGGCCCGAAAGGCGTGAAGTACATGAAATTATGCAGAAATAATTTCGATGGCTCGAAACAAACGCAGTAGCCGCCGATATCAAGAATGCCGCTTTGAACCGCTTCGAGTGTTTCAGCTGTCGAGGCGATCGAGCCGCCATAGCCTTCTATGAATTGGACCTTGAAGTCCGTTTCCTCGGCAACCCGCCGCTCAACCTCAGGCACAAAATAGTCGCGCAATTGCGTGGCATAAACGGCTGGCCCTGCAGGGTGTCCGGCTCCTATGCGGAGCGTATAGGTTTTGCTGTCGCTAACGCCGCAACTGGCAAGCAGGGCCGCGATTGCGGTGATAAGGGTCAGGGTTCGTATAGACTTTATCATAGAGCGACCTTGTTGCCGTGTTGCGAAGCTTCCGTATTGCCCAAAAGAAAAGACTAGATGTCAATCCAGTCGTCACCCACTTTTAAGCGGTGTGTGATCTCATTTGTCCGTTCCAGTGTTGTTTCGACGAAGCAGCCTTTTCTCGCTGCCGATATGACTCGCAAGACATCTTCGGTGCTGGCTTCGCTGTCGACATCAATATCCAGATGGAAGCCAACAGGCGCGCCGACATAGGGTTCGCGGCCGACCTGTTCGGCAAGCCAGTGCAGGCGCGCATTAATCCGGACATTGTCAATCGGCACGCGCAGGCGTTTTGCAAAGGCGCGCATTTGCGTCATCAGGCATCCGGCCAGCGCACCCGTAAACAAAGCGAGCGGCGGGGGAGCCGTGTTGGCACCGCCATGGATCGAGCCTTCATCAGTGGCGAGCTGAAATGTCTCGCCGGTCGTCACAAAAGTAACGTCGAGATCGCAGCGCATCTTGCCGCTTGATTGGGCGACGCCTTCAAAAATGATGTCGAATTGTTTGACTTGGTCCGTATCGCTCATATTTTGGTGCTCCTATGGGGACAGATATGACGAAGATGTCAGGCCTGTTGATGGGCGAGAGATCATCGTCGGTTTGTGTTCAGTGCCTAGAAAACTACTTGATTGCGCAAACGTTTGCAAGTACCATTAAGGCGATATTCGACTAGGCGTTTTTGAAGATATTAGCCTATATTTGTCGTTAGGCTAGAGTGATAATCAGGGCACATCGATATTCTAGGATCGTGCGCGTAGACCAGAATGTGCAATGGACAATCCAGACAATACATCCTTCTTCAAATTACTCGAAACGGCCGTAGGACGTCGCAATGTGTTGACCTCCGAAAGGCGGCTCAAACCATACCGAACCGGCTACAGGATGGGGCAGGGTAAAGCGCTAGCAGCCATATTGCCCCGAACGCTTGTCGCGTTTTGGCGTGCGCTTAAAATTTGTATCGAGCAAGACAAGATTGTCATCATGCAGGCGGCGAATACCGGTCTAAATGGCGGCTCGACGCCAAGCGGAGATGACTATGACCGCGATATCGTCATCATCAATACGCTCAAGCTGGACAAGATCGTGTTGCTCAATGAGGGCCATCAGGTTCTCGGCTTTGCTGGCTCCACGCTGTACAAGCTTGAAGAGGCGCTTGAAGGCATCAATCGCTCCCCGCACTCGATCATTGGCTCGTCATGTATCGGCGCATCAATCGTTGGCGGTGTTTGCAATAATTCTGGCGGCTCGCTGGTCAATCGAGGTCCGGCTTATTCCGAGCTTTCGCTGTTCGCGCAGGTTGATGAGACGGGCGAATTGTCGCTCGTAAACCATCTCGATATCGACCTTGGCGATGATCCGGAAGATATGCTCCGCAATTTGGAAGAGGGACGTTTCGAGCGCAATCCGGGGCCGAGCAACAGGCTGGCATCCGACACCGAATATGGCGATCGGGTGAGAGATATCGCGGCCGACTCGCCGGCGAGGTTCAATGCCGACAAGAGGCGCCTATATGAAGCCAGCGGCTGTGCGGGGAAGCTCGCAGTGTTTGCAGTCCGTCTCGATACATTTGCAGCGCCCGAGCGTGAGCAGGTTTTCTATATCGGCACCAATGATCCGACCCGGCTGACCGCGTTGAGAAAGCGCATTCTGTCCGAGTTCGACGAGCTTCCCGAGCTTGGCGAATATATGCACAAGAGTTATTTCGATGCCGCAGACAAATATTGCAAAGATACGTATTTGTTAATCAAGCTGCTCGGCACGGCTTTCCTTCCCAAACTGTTCGCCTTCAAGGCAAGGGTCGACGGGTATCTCGGCCAAGTGCCATTTCTTCCGGATAAATTCGTAGACCGATTTTTGCAAGCTGCAGCAAAGCTATGGCCGGACCATTTGCCAAAACGCATTCGTGCTTTCTCCAACAAGTTCGAGCATCAGCTCATGATCAAGGCGAATGATAAATCGATTGATCCATTGAACGCCCTCTTGGCGGAACTGTTTGTGGATGAGGCTGACGGCGAGTTTTTTCTATGCACGAAGAAAGAGGGGGATGGTGCGCTCCTGCATCGGTTCGTCGCTGGCGGGGCGTCGGTTCGTTATGCCATCATCCACAAAAAAGAGGTCGGAGGCTTGATGCCGTTCGATATTGCGCTGCGGCGGAATGATGATGACTGGCACGTGCCTTTGCCGCCCGAACTACATGACCAGCTCGCAGGGCCCTTCATCCTTAGCCACTTTTTCTGTCACGTTTTTCACCATGACTTCGTTGTGAAAAAAGGCGTGGATGTCGAAAAACTTAAAGCCCAGCTTACCGAGAGACTGGAGCAGAGAGGGGCAAAGTATCCGGCCGAGCATAATGTCGGGCATCTCTATTATGCCGAGACCGACCTTCGCAATTTCTATCAGTCACTCGACCCTACAAATGCATTCAACCCCGGGATTGGAAAGACCTCCAAGCACCGGAACTATGTTTAATCTATAGCTTGAAATTGGAGACGAAAATTGAGTTTTGATCAGAAAACAAGTGCGCTCGTAACCGGAGCATCGAGCGGTATCGGTGAGGCAACCGTCCGCGCCTTGCGGGCACAGGGGGTTACCGTGCACGCGGCGGCGCGGCGGCTCGATCGTCTTGAAACTTTGGCGGAAGAAACGGGGTGTATTCCGCATGCGCTGGATGTACGCGACAGGGCAGGGGTCAAGCGGATCGGGGAAGAGCTGGAGGTCGACATCCTGGTCAACAATGCCGGACTTGGCCGCTCGCTTGGGGCAATCTGGAAAGCCGATATTGAAGATATCGAAATGACGGTTGATACAAATGTCACGTCTGCGCTGCATATGATCTGTGCATTTGTTCCGGGCATGATCGAGCGCGGGCGCGGGCATATTGTGAATATGAGTTCGGTGCTGGCGCTATATCCTGCACCTGCAGCTCTTTATGGTGCAACAAAGGGGGCGATCCACAAGGTCAGCCGCGATTTACGCCAAGAACTGCAAGGGACGGGCGTTCGCGTCACCGAGATCAATCCCGGGCGGGTCATCAGTGAGTTTTACAATGTCGCCATTGATGATGAGGAGCAGTTGGCCAGAGTGACCGACACCAAGTCCGAGGAGCTAAAGGCATCTGATATTGCTGATGCGATTGTATATTGTGTGAGCGCTCCGTGGCGGGTCAATATCAGCCAGCTCGAAATCCTGCCGACAGAGCAAACCTATGGCGGGTCGCAATTTGTTCCCTTCGCAGGCCGCAAGTAAGCGGCGTGACCCTGGTTCCAACCACTGCACGGTAATATGCAGGACACGAGGCAGTTCTTGCTAGCGGGCGATCAATAGCCTGATCTTGACTTGTAATCGGGATGCTGATTACTTGTTGAGACAAACGTTTGCGCAATTTGGCGGATGGGTTTCGGTTGAAGCTACACATGCTGGCCAACATGCAAGCTTAGGATTTGAATTTGCTACGGCAGGTTCGCGACGGGCAGAGCGCTGTGTTTTGTCGTGCGTTGTGGCGCCCCTTCCTATGAAGTGTCTAAGAAAAGGTAGCTAGATATGAGCCAAGAAATATTCCCGACCTATGCTTCGAAGTGCACGCGAGAGATCTTCTCCAAGAGGACCTTCATGCTGATGTTTGCTGCTGGGGTTATCGGTGAAATAGCTGTCGAGTTCTTCGCATGGGTCATCGTTCCGCAGTTTCTAGGTCGGCCAATGGAGCCATCTGTACTGGTTCAAAATCTTGCGGCGGCACGGCTCGATGTGGCCTTGCCTATGGCGGTTGCATTCTTCATCCACTTCATGGCGGGGGCCTACTTCTTCGTGCTCGGCTATGTGTATTTTTGCGATGCGACAAAGATCCGCAATGTCTTTATCGTAAGTACAATTTGGGGGCTGATCTTATGGGCTACAGCTCAGGGGTTTTTCGCGCCCTTGGCAGATCGCCCGTTCTTTCTGGGCTTCGGCGCCTATACATGGTGGTCTGTACTTCTGCACACGATCGCGTATTCCATCCCGACCGGTTTTGCGCTCGAATATTTCGGCCGCAAGATGGCTTACCAAGAAGATTTCGAACAGGCTGAGGCCGCCGAAGCTTAAGCAAAGCTATCAGTCCTTTACCCTCTCTGGCCTAAGCGGGGCAGGGGATCTCGGTTTTGGTCCAGACCCATGCGCCTTGCTCGCCAGCTTCAGATTGCCATTCGCCCGTGAGTGTTGGCTGTGCGACGTTGAGCGTTGATGTGCCGCTTGCGCCATTAGCAGTATATGAGAATTCAAAGCTTTTGCCGCGTACAACGCCCGTCAGTATTGGCGTGTCCTCTTCCGACGCGCCAATATGGCCGGCGACATTTATCCCGGCGCCCGGCTGCAGCAAGCGGACGCAACCGGCAAGGGGGCCGCTATCCACGGTGTAGGTGCCGCGAATGTTCTCGAACGCGACGGGCGGTGCATTGTGGTAATTGTAGACCATGACCGTAGCGATGATGGAGAGCGGTATCCCGATAATGATTTTACTGTTCATAATCAAATTTCCAAACTTCGTCTGTTTTGCCGTTTCAAAATGTATCACGTGATCGATCTACAGGCCCCAACTGCAGGCCCCAATGCGATTGGTTGCCCGGGTTTGATCCATTTCGGTGCCTCATGTATCGCTCTGTACGGAGGGTTGTTCCTCTCCTAACCTCTCGCTTTACAAAAATATGACACGTCACAAAAATACAACAAAGGACCGAAAATCGCCCTCTATTTCGAATTAGCACAAACGTTTGCATTGTCAAACATGTCTACCCTGAGTATAAAAACCGCATCATACTATTTCGATATTGCTGCATTTGATAAATGTCCGTATAATGAAGTGGAGTTAAAAGGCACCTTTCGAATGCAAACGTTTGCGCTAATTTGGTTTCTATCTGATTTGATACGGCCTGACTGGCGTTGATTAGCCGAAAACTAGAGGCTGAAAAGCCGAATGGGAGACTGTAATGCGGAAGATACAAGCTTTGAAACACCTGATAACCGGCTGCTCTATGGTGGCCTTAATGGCGGGCGGGGCGCTCGCTCAGGAAACGGTTCCGAATGACGATGTTACGGAGGCGGATGACAACAGGGTTCTAGGCGAAGTTTTGGTGACAGCGCGGCAGCGGGAAGAATCACTGCAAGATGCGCCCGTCTCCGTTAGTGCATTTACAGAGACCGATCTTGAACGGCAGGGTGTATCAAGTATTGCGGGTTATGCCGATCTCGTGCCGAACCTGTTTCTTGTCGAAACCCAAAATGCGACCTTCTCGTTTCCGAATATTCGGGGCATCTCGCAATCGCGTAATATCGATCCATCAGTCGCGGTTGTCATTGATGGCGTGCTCTCGACCTCGCCAATTGCGCTGAGCCAAGAATTGTTCGATGTGCAACAGGTTGAGGTCTACAAAGGTCCGCAAGGGGCGCTTTATGGCCGGAACGCGATCGGCGGCGCGATTAATATCCAGACGAAAAAACCTTCGAACGAGTTTGAAGGGCTTATTCGGGGGTCTTACGGAAATGGCCGGTCAGGCAAAGCGCAGGCCGTCATAAGCGGGCCACTGATCCGCGACGAACTGTTTGCGCGGGCGTCATTCTCCTTCCGCGACTCTGAAGGGGTTCGCGAGAATGAGTTCTTGGGAATACCGTCTGATCCATCCCGCAACTTTTCGGGCCGTGTGAGATTGCTATGGGAACCAGCTGATAATTTCACGGCTGATCTTCGCGGGTCCTTCTCCGATGATCAAAGCAGCGCCATTACCTTTATCGATATTGCGCCTTTCTTTGTCGAAACGACACCGGGGTCCGGCGTAAGTTTGGGGCAGGCATTAGGTCTCCCGCCATTTTCTCCGCTTGCGCCTTTCGGCAATGCTGGCTTCACAGCCGTAAACGAAGGGGTTGATCTTGATGCGACAGACCTTCTGGTGGATGGCAACTTTATTCTCAATGTCGGTGATGCTGACAATATCGACGATTTTTCGGTTCAAACCAATTTGAACGGGATTGATCAGCGTGACATCTACAATGTGTCATTGAAGCTCGATTATGATACCGACTATTTCACGGTAACCTCGGTTAGCTCTTACGATTTGGCAGAGAACTTCACGCGCGGTGAGCAGCCACCGAGAACCTCGACAAACGGACAAATTAACTCACAATTTAGAACGACCGAATCTTTCAGTCAGGAAATCAGGCTGACCTCTCCGGGCGATCAGCGCTTGCGTTGGATTGTCGGCGGCTATGTCGCGGTGACCGATCAATTCCTTAGCACCACGGTACAGCGCGACTTCTTCGGAACCGATGGCCTTATCGAAGCGGTCTTCAGGGACCCGCTCACGGAGTCATCTGTATGTGTGGGTTCACCATTCCCAACCGCGGAAAATGGCGGTCTATTTGACAATCAGGGCAACTGTATTTTGCCCGGCGGCTTTAATGCCGATGAGCAAGACCAAACAGCCTTTGCCTTTTTCGGCCAGATTAACTTTGACCTGACCGACACATTGGAGCTGTCATTCTCCGCGCGTTATGATCAGGACAATCGAACGAATACGCTCTTGATCCCTGATGAATTGCTATCTCCAACGGTTCTAAACGCGGATGGTATTCCGGAAGGGTTTGGCGCGGGATTTGAAACAGATGCACAGTTTGACTCGTTCCAACCGCTTGCGACAATTCGCTGGACACCAACACCAAACATCAATGCTTATGCGACTTATTCGGAAGGGTTCCGAAGTGGCGGATTTAATCCCGGCGGGTTCTCCGAATTGATAGCGCAATTGAATGCGGATGCTGCTGCGGCCGATCCGACCGCGCCGTTACCATTCGTGGAGGGCATTGAGCCAGTGTTCCCGCAACAGGATACGCGCGGCGGTGAAGTGGGCCTCAAAACCAACTTCTTCAACAATCGGTTGGTCTTAAACTTGGCGGCATTCTACACGGATGTGACGAACACCCAGACCTTCACCTTCCCGATCACGCCAACAATCGGACAGCAAGTCGTTATTCCGATTGATGATGTCGAGATTTATGGCTTTGAACTCGACGGGGCCGTACGTCCTACCGATTGGCTCGAAATAACCGCTGGATTTGCAATCAACGAATCCGAGGTTCTAGCTGACACTAATAGGGGCGAAAGTATTGTCGGAAACGAAGCGCCTTTGACGCCAGATACGACCTTGAACCTAGGCGCAGAGATCAGCAAGACTTACGACTTCCGTGGGGCGCAGGTCGATGCCTTCTTAAGCTTTGATTACCAACGGATCGGTAATGTCTTCTTCCTCGCCGAAAACTTCGCCGAACGTGATCCGCTTAATCGCATCGGCCTTGTCGGCGGGTTTGATATCAATGAGGATCTGAGCATTATCGGCCGCGTCGACAACCTCACCAATGAGAACTTCTGTGGTGAACTGTTTAATCCGGGCGGTTTCTGCTTCCCTGGTCCACTTCGTACATGGGCTATCGAGGTAACCAAACGGTTCTAATGATTGGGACACTATAATGAACAGCACGGCCGGGATGTGAATCTCGGCCGTTCTTGTCTAAGCTGATTTCAAGTTTTCTGTGAATATTGACCAGCGAGGATTTCGTTTTCAAGGAGATTATAGACCATGCGGTTCAGACGTAGTTTTTCATCAGCTCTTGTCTTGGGCATTTTACTTTTGTTTCCTCTGCCGGCCAATGCCCAATCACTTGCGGAGTTTGTCGACAAGGCTGCGACCGTTGAAACCGTTCTGATTGAAGCCACGGGCCAGCGCTTCGAGCCGCAACAGACAATCGGGCCGAATGCGCCCGCACGTCATGCTTCCAATTATCAATTGACGACGCATTGGGCACCTGCAGAAGAGCAGGCTACCGAAGCGTGGAAACTCAAAACGATCTATCCATTTCCAAACAGTCTGACCTTCGAGGCGAGTTATCATGCCAAAGGCGGCACGCGCAGTGGCCGTGACGGATTTCGCCCAAGTGCAGATGGTCCGGTCAGTCCGGCGCGCCTTGGAGCTGTGATGAAAGACCTGTGGCTGACAAACCCGCTTCTACTGATGGCACGTGCGAGCGGGGATGTGTCTACGTTCGAGACCGGAGCGGCTTATACGTTTAATGCCATGGAGACCCAATGGACTGTCACAATCGATCCGGAGACGAGCTTGCCCGAAAAGCTCGAAACAATCGAACGGGACCATTTGGAAACCGCGCGCGTCAATTCAGTGTCATTCAGTGATTGGCGGGTGATTGATGGTGTGCCGTTTGCCTTTCGACTTGAGCAACGCATTGGCGGCAGATTGATCCGGCGCGAGGTACGCAATGGCATCTCGATCAATGGCCCGTTCGAGCGGCCGGTTCCTTCGCCGGCCTCTGACGAGAATTTTGATCAGGCGCGCAAAAATCTCGGCTGGTCGATGTCACATTTCTTTTTGCGCCGCGCTATGCTCGGAGCGCCGAGTGACGGTGACGAAGCTGCGAGCGTGCAGATAAACGATCTTGGGCGAGGTATCTATCAAGTCACAGGGAGCAGTCATCACACGATTATTGTCGAGGGCAGAAAGGGGCTCGCGATTGTTGATGCGGCTTGGTATCCTCGCCGGTCTGAAGCGGTGCTCGCTGCGATCAAGGAGAAATGGCGCCGTAAGCCGATCAAATATCTGATCCTTACCCATCATCATATCGATCATACTGGCGGCCTGCTTCCTCTGGCGGAGCTTGATTTGACCCTTGTCACATCGGCTGCCAACTTCACCTATTTCTACGATATTCTGAATGAGCAGCTCGATGAGGTGCCGCGCATGCGCCCTGTGGATGGCCGACTATCTTTGTTAGGCATCGGCAGGGAGTTAGATCTGTTCGACGTGCCCAACAGCCATGCGGACGACATGATCGGTATATATGTGGAAGATGCGAAAACAGTCATCAATACCGACCTGTATTCACCGGGCCGTCCAACCCAGCAAATGGTCTGGGCGTCAGAGCTTGCAGATGCGATCAGGTTTCACGACCTCGATGTCGAGCAACATGTCGGAACACATGGCTTGGGCCTCGAGCCGCATGAAAATCTGCTGCAATTGCGGGCCGCCCAATAATCCAAGCGAGTCTCTCGGTATTGAGAAGAGGGGATGGCTCTTCAAAAGTCCGGAACAGCATTTGTCCACTGGTCTACGGTTCGCTGATGCTCTTGTTTCAGGACATCAAGGAACAAGGAGGTCCGATCGGTTGTCATGATGGATTGAGGTTCGGCAAACATATAGTCGACGGTTATGCGCGGGCGTTCAATCGGATGCAGCTTGCGCCGCGTCGATTTCAAATCGCGTGCGCAGATAACCGCGGGAAGTATTGTCTTCCATTCGCTATTGGCAACGAGGTCGAGCGCGGCAGCCACCGAGTCCATCTCCAGAACCGACGAGATCGAAACGTCGTATCCCGCGAAGATCAATTCGAGAAGATCGCGGCGGGCATTGCCGCGCGTTGGCAAGACGAGCTTTAATCCGGGCAGATCACCGGGCGCGACTGATTGCAAATGTTCAAGATCAGAATCTATGCTCGACACCAGAATTTCGCGGTCGGTGGCGAAATGGCGATAGCGAATACCGTTGCGCGGGGCATCAATCGGAACAATCGCAAAATCAACCTCGCCCCGAACCACCGCATCGGACAGAAGCGGGCTAAAGCCCTCAAGGATCGTCACTTCAACATTGGGATAGCGCTCGCTAAATTTGACCAGAGTTGGCGCAATAATACTCTGGGTAAAAGCGGGCAGCACGCCGACACGAATTTTGCCGCTGATCTGGCCGCTAGACTGGCGCGCTTCGGCTTCGGCAATTTTGACACCCCGTAAAACATCGATGGCCCGCGCATAGAAACGTTTGCCGGCGCTGGTCGGGGTCACACCTTTCGGCGTCCTTTCGAGCAGTGTCACATCCAGCTCGGTTTCCAGTTTCTGGATTTGCATCGACAAGCCCGATTGCGTCGCATGCACGCGTGCCGCGGCGCGGGAGAACGAACCTTCCTCATAGATGGCGACAAAGCTGGCAAGCTGCTGAAGTTTCATAGTTTATGGATATCACAAATATTGATGGATTGCATAATTTCATATCATTTTATCTTAACTCGCATGTTCGGTAGATTTGGCATGAGCGTTCCTCAACCCCGAAACTGGAGACACCACTCATGCCCCGTATTGATTTTCTAGACGACAAAGACCTTTCCGAAGAAAGCCTAGCTTTGATTGCCCATGCTGAAGAAGCAGGCTCGCCAGACCCGCGCGTCTTGCGCATATTGTTTCGCAGTAAGGTCGGTGTGGCTTGGTACAAATACTGGCTCGCTTTTGCCAATGAAGGCGAACTTGCAGCTGACCTAAAAGAGTTATGCCGGGTCAAGATCGCGTTTGAACATACTTGCGGGTATTGCAGCACCGTGCGGTCGGAAGCGGCGAAAAACTCCGGCCTGACCGAAGAGAAAATTCAGGAAGTCTGGGACTATGAAAACAGCACCATACTGTCCGGTCGCGAGAAACTGGCCTTGCGATTTGCAGACCATTTGAAGCACGATATTTCCAAAGCCGACAATGACGATTTCTATGTGGAGCTGCGCAAGGAGTTCAGCGATTCAGAGATAATCGAGCTGGGCATGTGGTGCGCCGAGAATGTTGGGGCGGGCAGTTTTGTCCGCACGCTCGACATCATTGCATGGGGGCAGGCGTGTGAGCTTAACCCGCTCACGCGTGAAAACGCGATGAAGCGCGTGGCGGCCGAGTAGATTTTAGGGGGGGAGGGGTATCTCTCTCCCCATCAGCGGAGACGTCGCCGCGGCCTAATCATTCGGGAGAACAACTGCTCGGCAGATCATCACAACAGACAAAGTCACTGTTCTTGGAATGTTAATGCGTTTGCGTTATCTGGGGATTGGGTAGGGAGTGTATAGATGTTTGTACGCTTGGTTTTTGTTTGTCTTGTATTCTATGGGGCGCTGGCTGGAAATGCTCGAGCCGATACACATGCGCTTGGCGACACCCTATGTGTTTTGACCGATGATGGTTCATTGTCGGCGGAAGATGTGCTGGCTCAGCTCGACCGTTTTTCATGCGATACGCAGCGCTTCAACACACCGGCGCGCCAATACTGGGTCCTTGGCGATGTAAGCTCGATTATCACGTCGCTTGAAGACCCGGTTCTTCGCATGCGCGTGGCCAGACACGGGCCAGCCGACCTTATCCTTGTCTTTGAGGATGGCCATACAGAAACCACACATTATTCCTTGCAAGACATGAAAGACAATTGGCGTTCGCCCTCACACACGGCGATGTCTATGCGCGGGGCATCTGAAGCGCTGCCCATCAAGTTTTTACTTAGTGTCGAGCGACCTTGGGACCCGTGGAATTTGTCGGATTTGCAACTCCTGGATTCTGACGAAGATATCGCAAGTCATGAAGCGTCTTACCTGTTCAATGCGGTGAGTTGCGCGCTGCTCATCGCGCCTTTTCTAATAGGGCTTATCTTTTTGGTGACGCTTCGGCAGAGGTTTCTTCTGTTTTATCTGACGACCAGCGGGTCAATAATAGTCACGCAATTATTGTGGGGCGGCATTGCGCTGGACATGTTCCCGTTCCTGACTTTGCCCATGAGATCAGCATTGGCGCACATCATGATTGCGACATTGCTCTCTGGCGCTGTCTTGCTGGTTCGCGATATGTGCGGGCCCGAGAAGCTCGGCCCGCTGGCCTATGTGTGGACCAAACGCGTTGCGCTTCTGCCGTTGCTTGTGACATTGCCCTTGATGGTCATAGCGCCGCGTCTACCCGTAACTGGCTCAATTCTGTTCCATCTGTCGATTTTTATTCCCATTCCCATTGTCATCGGCGCCTTGCTTCTCGCGGCGCGCAATGGCAGCCGAACGGCCATAGGGCTTTTGCTGGGAACCTCTGGTTTCGTCGTGATTGCCTTAGCGCGCATTTTGAAGGCGACAGAAGTGGTACCGGGTCTGCCGACCTTTGACCACGGTTTCTATTATGCGACGATGCTCGACGCGGCGGTGATGTGCGGCCTTGTCTGTTTGCGGGCGATGAATGTGCGTGACGAGCGTGATAAGGCGGTGCTCGAGAACTCGCTTCTGTTTGAATATGCAACAACCGATCCGCTGACGGGCTTGCTCAATCGGCGTGCACTGAACGAAGAATACACGACCCGCATTTTCGAACCGAAGCAACGTCGCGAAAGATGGGCGATGCTGTTGCTCGACCTCGATCATTTCAAGTCGATAAATGACCAGTTCGGACACGATGTCGGTGACCAATATCTCATTCAATTCGCCGACGTTTTGCGGCAGTCTTGCAAACCCGAAGACTTGTGTTCGCGCATAGGCGGCGAGGAGTTCGTGGTCTTGAGTGTTGTGGACGGTAGAGAAGATGCTGAAGCGTTGGCGACCCGTATCCGCTGCGCTGTTGCCGATCACCAGTTCAGCGACGGGAAAAATCACACGGGCAAGATTACGACATCTATCGGCGTCGCAATGATCCCGCACTCGGTTCCGATTGCCTTTGATATGATTTACCGGCTAGCCGACCAAGCGCTTTACGGCGCCAAATCCAATGGACGAAACTGCGTGATGGTATCCGAACTATCTGCAACATTCAGCCAGAAATCGCCTGAGGAAATCAAGGGCGATGAGGCTCAGGCGCAACCACTAGCGGCGAACAAACGCAGCTAAAATCCGCGCGATTAAAGAGACCCACGTTTCATAGCGCTTCAAGCTTTGCGCTTGTAGGGTCTGCCTGCCGAGATTAAAGTTGTACGCAGATGAATTCTGGCGGCGACAAGTTGGCACCTGATAGGGATGGAGTTAGTGATGGCGAGCAAGTCCGTACTGTTAGTCCATGGCTGGAGCGCAAAAGACCGGTCAATGCTACCAATAGCCAAGTTCTTGGAGCGTAACGGGTTTACGGCCATGCCATTGATGCTTGGTAGCTATACGTCGCTTTATGACGATGTCCGTATCGAGGATGCAGCAAAGCGCGCGCCTGTTGAAAATTGCTTTCTCGGGGTCACATCCCCGACGCAAAACCAAAAGCACGGGGTCTGAAATTTTCAGACAATGTATCGAGCACAGACGTGAAAGCGCATCGCGATGTTTTGCGAGATACCCATCGGAATTCACTCTCGCCACACCGAAGATCACTGCATCTCGATCGCATGGAATTGCTCAAAGGGCGCGATGGATATTTCTCCAAGCTTTCGAGGTCAAGAGAGGCCGTCTTGATGGCTGGACTGACGGCGGTTGCCAGTGCTTCAAAAGTCGCCTTCTTTGAAAAAGACGCGAAATTCGGATCGGGCTTTATACCGTTCCGCGCTGAAGAGCCGGGCGATTACGACGATTCGGATAGGTTTTTAAGGCGATACCGGACACACTATGTTCGTATAAAAATACCGAGAAAACTTGATGGCGATATATTCAGTTCACGTCCTTACAAATAAGAGGCGATCACGCAAGCAGGGGTGACCCCGCTAAGGAGTTTGCATTTGACAATAGCCTCACGCCTAGGTCTTGGGCAGCGGTCAACGCGCCACTCGAGACGTGGCGCGCTTTTGTTGCTGCTATCTCATTAAGCGGCTTTCGGCGATTGCTTCTCCCTCGCAACTGAATGCTCCAAGACACCGGGGATATCCCAGCTGCCTTCGGGGCGGATTAGCAGATAGGGATCGGTATCCGCATTTATTGCTTTGGGGTGGAGCTCAAGCGGGATGTCTATCTCCAGATAGTCATAATCCGAAAACGAAAATGAAGGGCGTTCCCGACGCACATGGAAGTGAAAAACCTTCGACCACAATTTCCAGAGCCGCGCTTGAATGTGGCATACGAGCCTTTGATACCCTTTTCTAGCTGCAAACTCGAAAGCTTCCGCGAGCATGAGGCGAACGGCGCCAGACCCCCGATATGGTTCCAAGATGCATATGCGCTCCAGTTTTCCAAAACCGGCGAACCAGCGAAGCCGAAGTGTCCCGATGGGCCTGTCATTTTGAAACACCAGAATATGCGAAGCTGTTAAATCATTCCCGTCATATTCTTCATCATACGGACAGTCTTGCTCTGCCATGAACACTGCGGCCCTTAAAGCGATCATCATTTGGTAGTCATCAAGTGTCCGTACTGGTCGAGCCGAGAATGAACTCATATCATGCGCTTTTTTAGATGCGATGAAATGCGCATCTGCATTGAATGTCATCATGATTAGGCTGCCTTCGCGCGCGAACCGGATATAGGCTCTTGCACAAACAAATCTGGTAGCCCCCCTTCAATAGGTATCATACCCAATGACACCATGGAGCGCGCACCATCTTCTGTGGCTGCTCTCGCGAAGGTTGGGAGATTAGGTGTGAGCTCGAACCGCAAGGTGGCAGCGGCCATCATAATGTTCTTGCGGGCCTGATGTGTTTTGCCAGCATATATCGCGCAATAAATGGCTGAGCACACCTCGCCCCGGGCGCACATATGATCGTGGTCGGGATCTTTGGGGGTGAATGTTCCAGTTCTAAGGGCGTGCTCCCCAGCGGGGCTGAGCGGATATTGCAAAACCATGCCATCTACCGGATCACCCGTCACCCATGCCGTCCACTCGGTTATCTCATGCAATTTTGCGATGACCGAGGGAGAGGCGAGGCTCATCTTGACCAATTCCTCGCCAAGTTCCATCGCGGCGGTGATTTCCTGACGGTTCGCACGACGAAAGTCAAAATCAGCCATTCGTCGAACAATCAAGTCCACGTCTAGGATTACATTATCTATTTCAGATATCTCTGGGTTTTGTGTTGCTTGCATTTTTGACCTCCACTAGGCTCTCAATTGTACCAAGCGTAAGGTTGACAAAAGAATGCACTTTTGGCTTCGCCCAAAAGTGCAACAGGGCGTTTCGCAAATAAGGGGACAGCATTGTGAGTGGCGAGAGATTTGATTGGGACAAGATGCGTGTGTTTAGCGTTGTCGCCGATCTTGGTAGCATGAGCGCAGCAGCAACGCGGTTGGGTGAGTCCCCACCGACAATCTCCCGAAAGATCGATAGTCTTGAGGATGCGCTCGGGTCCGAATTGTTCGTTCGCTCGACAAGGGGCGTAACATTAACGCCCGCTGGCCGTATTGCGCTTGGGCATGCAAAAACGATGTCGGATGCTGCTGATGCCCTTTATACAGACGCCTCAGACATTGATAAAGAATTGGAAGGCCCGGTTACATTGATAACCGGGGATGGTCTTGCTGCACATTGGATTGCGCCTCGACTGCCCAGTTTCCATCAAAAAGAACCAAAGATCGAACTGAATGTTTTGACGAGCGACGCAACGCCAGATCTGCTCGGCGGAGACGGCGATATTGCAATTCAGTTTTCTGAACCTACGCAATCTGATTTGATTTCGCGGCGATTGGGCGTTCTCCACTATATGTGCTTTGCGAGCGATGCTTATCTGCGAACTTATGGATCTCCAGATAGTATATTTGAGATGGTCAACCATAGGTGTCTTACCCACTCGGGTTACATCCATCAAATTGATCGCTGGGCAGCCAAAGCGTCGGAAATCAGAAAAATTCTAGATATGTCGCTCGTTACCAATTCCTCGACTGTTTTGGAGAAGGTGGTCGCGAACGGGGGGGGCATAACCGTTCTGCCGTCCTATTATTGCGGTGCTGATCCGCGATTGGTAGCTCTGGATCTGCCAGAAGTTGCGCCAGTTCAGTTCTGGCTCACCTATACTGAAAGGGTTCGGCGGCTGCCGCGTGGCGAAGCTGTCATTAAGTGGATACGTTCGATATTTGACCCTTCCAAAATTGTTTGGTTCCGGGAAAAATTCGTTCATCCGAACAAGCTGCACGAAGATGAGTTTGCGAAATTCGCGAATTACCAAGCCCCGCAATGGTTCAACGAATTGGCCAATAAGGAGATTGCTTGAAACCATTAGGCGAGTTGTTTGGCATTGAATCCCTAGGTTGCTCTGGGGCGTAGATTAGAATTCTCGGTAGGGCTCTCACCATCTAAATTAGAGTTGAAGATCGTGTTGCTTATGAAACTCAAATGAGTTTACCTTGCTTGAGCGATGCGACATGAATTCGTTCAGGCGGGAATTGCTGAGGACATATAACGAATGATCTCTTTCGGCGGGAGATCTTCATAGGAAGACACAAAGTATGGACAAGCTTTATGTAAATACAGATCTTCAACAGGTAACAAGGGAAAGCCCGTTACTAGATATCATTGAGGCTTATTTCGGAATCCAGATTGACGGAATGCGAATCAATGAGACGCTCGAAGAGGCGATAATGCGTTCCGCAGATCCGCAGTCTGTGGCTGGAATTAATCGGAGTATCGATCAATGCGGTGAGGAGCTTCGCTCAAAGCTGGATATGATCATCTCCACGCGCGCTGAAGATGCAGGTGAAATTGTTAGAAAACTGGATGTATGGCGCGATATAGTATGTGCTGATCCCGCGCTCGTGTCAGACCTCAGCCCCGCAGATCAACTCGCATTCTCGCTCTTCGAAGATTTGCGCAGGCTTATTAAACCCGTCGAGGTCACCTGACCGGTAGGTGCCGGGCATCTCCGCTTTATCCGCGATTATTAGAAATATCGTTCTCGTTGGCTGCGTGTACGAATGGAAAAAAAGAGTTGATGGGAACGCCAAGTTTCTCTGATGCGCAAAACAACAGACCAGAACTGATAGGGGTGAGGCCATTTTCGTGGTTGCTGAGTTTTTGCGGGCTCAACCCGAGTGCACTGGCCAAAGAAGCCAGAGTGACCTTGCTCTCCTGCCGGATCCTACGAAGATTATTGCCAATGAGCCTGTCGATCTCGGCTGGGCTTTGTGACGAATGAAGCATCATGATTCTTCTGTGCTCTAATTTGCGTTATCGACAGATTTCGTCGATTGACCGTTTAAGCAAGTGAGGGTGTACCAAAAAAGATGAAACGCCAGATTTCCGTTGAAAGTGGGGGCCAACTACTTCCAGAACGAAAGAATAAGGGCAGGTCAGTCGGAAGCGAACCAGTCTTCACTCTTCGGGTGCGGGCGGACCTTAAGCAGTGACGCGTTCGCGCCACTGGAGATAGGCGGCGTTTCCGTAGCAAAGTACATCTGGGCAAGCCTGCATGATTTCAAGCCGGTTTGCTTTTACATTTTCAGGGTGAGGGTGTCTCGTGGAGCATGTGGTTTAATTTCTGGCCTATGCTTCTCCACATGTAGAACCACAAAGGATGAGCCTGTAATACAGCGTCAGGCGTTCGGCCGGGCTCATCCAGCTGGTTGCATCGGGCAGGGCGGCACGGGTTTGCGCGATCAAGGCCCACTCGTCTGATAAGCTTAGTCCGGCATGATGAATGTGCGCGGTCGAAACGCCATGCGCCGCGATCTCGTGACCGCCAGCTCTTATGGCATCGATCAGGGGCGGATACCGGCTTACAATTTCAGCATTGATGGCAAATGTGGCTTTGACACTACAACTCTAGGGTCGTTTGAGTAGACGTGTGCCATATTTTAACGTGCTTTTGACTCGGCGATTCATCGGTAACTCGAAATAGTGGTGCGCCAGGGCAGCAAGGCCAATAGTTGTAACTGTCGACAAGAATACATGTGCAAGGCTACCTGAGCCATCGAGGGCCACTTCAAAAAAGCGTTGAACGGGAACATGGATAAGATAGACCGCGAAGGAAATTGAACCTAGGTAGGCACATTGCTTCAGATGCCCGATGCCTTTGCCGGTTTCAAAAGCTGTCAAAAACACAACAATTGCAAAGAAGGGGATCATGACGAAATCTATGGCTGTTTCTTTGATGGGATAGAACAATGACACAGCAAACAGGATGATAGCCGGTGGCGTTAGCTTCGCAATGAGGCGGTGAGTTTTGTCGGTGAATAAGGGGCCGTAATAGCTGAAGGCTTCATAGACGATAATCCCTAAACAAAACGAGGCAAAGCCGCGTAGCAAGCCGAGGTTTACAAAAGGAAAAAGGTTCGCTTCCACAACATTGAGATGTCCGGTCGATAATGCGAGACTGCCGAGCGGCACACATGAAATGCCTAGAAGTACCCCCCATCTGAGCCATCGCTGTTTTGATGAGGGTATGACAGATATAAGAGCCAGCGCTATTACGATATTGACCCAGAACTCTACGGAAATGGACCATGATGGCGAGTTCAACACGATAGTGTCAGGGCCGAGGCCAATATTATGTATCATCAGGAAGTGTAGAAGGAAGTCCGACTTATCGACATACCAGCCCATGACAAGGCTCAAACCGGCCATGAAGAGCAATGTGATCAAGTGCAGAGGGTAAAGCCGTGCGATACGTGCCTGCACGAACCCCCAGACGTTAAAGTCGTCTCGACTGAAATAGGCATGGGTCAATACAAACCCACTAAGGATCAAGAAAAAGTCAACGGCAAGATAGCCAGCAAATAGCGGCGTAAACTGCTGGAAATGGTAGAACATAATCGAGAGAGCCGCATAGCCGCGCAAAGCATCAAGGGCGACAAAGCGCTGCTTGATCAGATCGTGAGTTGGTTGCTCGGTGTCGACCAATACATCTGTCTGGTTCTGGCTCGCGGCAGTGACGCTGATCGATGGATTATGTGTCATGCTCTCCCCAGTTTCCAATTCGGTTATCGTCTGGCCGATTACCGCCTTGTCTTGCAAACCACGCTTGCCATGCCCCTGTCCAGTCAACTCTCTTTTCGAGGGGGAGGTTGATCTGGTATATCGCTCGCAGCATGAATCAGGCAAACTAACGATTAACCTGCCATGAGCGACGCGTTACTTATATTGGAGGGTGTTTTGACTTAGAGATCGTCGCCGGGAATAATCGTCCGTCCACCATTCTTGTTGACCTTGAACAGGAGACTGGTGGCCAAGCCCAGCAGTTTGGGGTCGCTCATGACCCAGTTGCCCCAGATGCGCCAATGCGGTGCCATCCGGCTTTTCAACCGATGTGCTTGGCTCCAGTAAAACCGTTCTCGGCAACTCTGGATACGAAGTTCAAGCAGTTCGAGGTCAGACGAGTCTAGCTGCGGGGCATGTTTCATCTCCTTGAGCAACATCATCATACGGTATTTTTCAACGGCGTACAAAAAGTCTGTCTCGCGCGCGCCTTGCCAGACATTGTCCCCATGCGCGCGACGAACGCCAGCACTATCGGTGACTGCGGATCGGCGAGCGATAAGTGAACAGCGGCGCAGAAAGTCAAAGTCTTCAGAGACTTCAAGGTCTCGATCGAAGCGTACCTTATGAGCCAGATTTCCCGAGATAATTGTCGAGGACATATGCATGTGGCGGAACCATTGGCCACACAGAACTTTCTGCAGGCTCGTCACTTCAAACACGTCGTCAACCCCTGTCAGCGGGTGCTGTAGGCCCGATGGGATTATGTCCGATGGTCGATCATAGTTCTCCGTAAACGCAGGGTCGCGTTGAACCGATGCCCAATAGAAATCGATGTCGGCATGAACGAAAATCTGTGCGGCGCGTTCGAGATGATCCGGATTCCATAGATCATCTGAATCGAGGAACGCCACCATTTGGACGCCCTCGGTACAAGCGTCGAGTGCGGTGTTGCGTGCGCCAGCCTGGCCTGTATTTGCCTGTTTGATTAGGTGAATTTTTTTTTGCTGATCAATGGTTAGTGACGCGATATCAATGTCTGCCGAACAGGGGCTTCCATCGTCCACGACTATAATACGATAGTCTGTGAAAGTTTGTGCGAAGATCGATTTGAGCGCCCGTAGGAGTATGCCTGGTTCTCGCTGGTAGTAAGGTATGATGATTTCGCAGCTGGTCATCGGGAGAGCACGGCCTTTGCTATCTTATGAAATTCTCCAAAGGCAGGGCGATCAATCAAGACAAGGCCAATAATGTACAATCCAGCACCGATTGCCACAAAGCTCATAAGACGGGCAAACAGGTCGGTTGGAATATAAGTGATTTCCGCTGACCACATACCTCGTACAACAACCGCCATGATGACCGAGATCAAGACTGGCTGCCAGAGCGCACGCGCCAAATCTCCGAGGCTGGCATCTATCAATCGCAAAAGAGCATTTAGGCTCGGCAAGCAAATTAGCATGAAGACGATAAGGTAAGCCTGAACGCTCGCGATTAGCCCATATTGAATGCTGACGGAAAACCCTATCGTCACAAGGACCATTTCGATCGTGGCCCATTTCAGGAGAATGTCGGCGCGGCCTAGCGCCATATACATAGCACCTTGCGAGCTGAGCAGAGACTGTATGGCCCCAACTGGAGCTAGCCAAGGCAGTACCGTACCGGCGGCGGCCATTTTTTCTCCCAATGTGAATAGGACAATCGGCTCTGCTAGGGCAACAATGCCCGCCATTGCAGGAAATGTAATCAAGGCGATAAGGCGGTATGTACGCAAGCAAGCTGCTTTCATGCGGGCTGTGTCTTCGTGAAATTGTGACATCGTGGGTAACAGAACCGATGTGAGCCCATAGGCGAAAATCTGGATTGGGACGATCATGATCCGATACGCTATGGAATAGGCCCCAAGAGCCGCTGACCCAAGCAATCGGCCAATAATCATGTTTGGTGCATTCTGTGTGATAAAGGTAATGAACCGCGTTCCAAGCAGGCTGGAGCTGAAGCCGAACACATCAGCAATTTCTCGAAAGCTATACTCGAAGCGTACGTCTACCTTGCGGGCATAAGTCCAAAGCATTGCCGTTTTTACCGTAAACATAGCGATCTGTTGATAGACCAGCGCCCATGCACCTGCATTGAACATGGCTGCGCTGACAATAGCAGCGGTGATCCCGCACCATATCGAGACGACTTCGACAATTGTCATCTCTTTGAACTTGTATTTTCGCTGCAACCATGCGCCTGGCACGATACAAAGACAGTTCAGGATTAAGGCAACTGAGAGCGCTTGTATGATTGGACGCACTTCGGGTTCCCGAAAGAAATTTGCGAAGAAATCCGCAGCCAGAAACAGGCCGCCTGTCATAGCGACGCCCAGAGCAAGATTGGTCCACAGGACGCTCGACCACATCTGGCGCGATGGGGCCTTGGCGCGAACCAGAGCAGGGCCTAAACCGGCATCATTGAAGATCATCAGGAAAAGTACGATCGGCATGGCGATCTGCATGATCCCGAAGTCTTCAAGATCGAGGAAACGGGTGAGGATCGGGATAATCAAGACCGCAGAAGCAATCCGGGCGACGTTTGCAAGACTGGTCCAGACAGCACCTTTAACAACGGTCGTGCCCAACCCTTTTGCTGTGTCATTGGCATTTGGAGGTGGCGCATCGATGGCGCCGACCGAGGCGGCTTCGTGCGCAGGAAACTTGTCGGAAGGATCTGTGGGCTTCATAGCCTATTCCTGTTTGTCATTCGCGTCAGTCTCGGTAGGGGTTGGCTAACTCATGTATAGCAAGAATTGTGCTAATCACCATATTTCCTTGGTCGTCTTTACCAAGGATATGGCATCCACTCTTCCCGGATACCAAATTTAATCAAAATGCGGTCGATAGCGGAGTCGGCAAAAGTCAGGAATGATGGTTTCTCGCCGAGCCGTTCTAGACGCTCAATATGTGTGTTCCAAACCTCCCGATCGATACCGGACCGGCGTAATTTCAGCAGTCGACGCATATAGTGTCGGCGATAACGGCGTGTCATTGCCGGACCAATCTTCGGGCCGTAGGCGGTGTCAGCATAACGATGCAGGAATAAAAACCAGTCAAATAGATAAAGACGCTTTGGCGCAACGTCGACATTGGTAACGGTTGCCTCGTGCACGCGCGTATGGGCTAGGTGCTCGTGGCAAAATCCCATTTTCCAACCACTTAGAGTGCGCAAGGCGGCATCTGTGTCAGCCGCATTATTGTATTCATCAAAAAATGGGCTGTGCTGTGTCAGTACTTCACGGCGTAACAAGAGATGGGGGGCTACGATAAGACCACAATTGTCAAAGAAGCGGCGTTGCGCTTCCGGCCCGTCAAATACAGTCCTATCTATCGGCCACAAGGCTGGCGCGATCTCGCCATTATTGTCGTGGATACAGCCAACAACACCGATCTCGGGATCGCTTTCCCCCACTTCAACCATTTTCTCGACCGCGGACGGCATAATTAAATCGTCAGCGCAAAGAAGGCGGAACCATTCGGCATTGGGGTGGACATTTGGAATAATCGAATTCCAGTTTACCATTTGTGGCAAAAGTGTTTCGTGCCGAACACATTGAACGGGAATGGCGCTGTTTGCGAAATCAGCAATAATCTCGGCAGTTCTATCAGTTGACGCGTTATCGATTACGAGATGTATCAAATTGGGATATGTCTGTGCCTGAACCGATTCCATGGTTTCGCGCAGATAAGATTCACCATTGTAAACAGGCGTTGCAATAACCACGAGGGGCTGCTCGGAGGTGGGCGTTTTTTGGTGCATTGGACATCCCCTTTCACTATGAAGCCATCCGATGGGTTGTTGTTTTGGACTTATTAGCAAGTGAAGTGCCAATCCTGAAGTGTCACGAACTAGTTCTGTCTGATGTGCCCAAGAAAGGTGGTGTCAGCCGAAAGCGAACCAGTCTCGGAAAATCGCGAGACGGCAGATCTCAGGCAGCCGTCAGCCTAAAGGTGTGACTTATAAGAGCGAAGCAGGTGGATGATTATGGACCAACATTTAGAAATATTAACACGTCTTTCTCAAATTGTATTTGATAGCGCCAACAGGCCATTCGAGGGTGCGCAGCTGTTTCTTGAAGTGAATAGCGACGAACTCTGGGTCGAGCATAGATTTAATTATTATGAAAACTCGGTGAAGAAGCACGTGTTGCTTCCGGCTGAGTATACGTCTGAGCTATCGAGCCTTGGATATAAGCTCCAAGACGTGATGTTTGAACACACAGGTGGCCGCTGGAAATGGTTCACGCTCGATCTCGACAAAGACGGCAAAGCTAAAACACATTTTGAGTATTGATCTTCGCGTGGACTCCAACGGTGGAAGGTTCGGCCTGTATGCCGCCCGCCTAAACTGTCAGTCTAATGCGAACCAGTCTCCACAATTTGCCACCGAGCAGGTCTTAGGTAGCGGTCAGCCCGCACCACTCGACAAGCCCTCCGTTTCGTGAGTGTCTGAAACGCGTTCTGCATCCTGACGGATCCACCGAACCAAGTTCGGCAATAGGAGTGAATAATGCTTGATAGATCGTCGACATGGAAAGAAAAGAAATTAGGCCTTGTTGGCTCATACTATGATCATTCTAAACTTCGTATTCTATCATCGAAAAAACGAGAGAAAGATTTTGAACTTGTATGGGGCAATGTTAGCTACGATATAGACCCGGGGATCGGGAGACCAATAGCTACCTTATTTGTTCAAGTATTAATGTGGTTGGTAAGCGCTGATAATCTCAATGTCCGAGCAGGTCACTTTAAAAGAGCCCAATCGATTATCAATGAACATGGATTGGCGAATATTCTTTCGTCGCTTTTCCGAGATGAGTTTGGTCCCGTCGGCCGTGCGTTGATTGCAGCGGGGCTTGCCCGCCAAGCAGAAATTGATGTGCATCAGTCGGTCGTTGACAAACAACCTCTAGAAGAAGAATTCTGGCGACATCCATTCTTGTTTTCGGAGACTATCAATCTCACAATTGCAGATGGGTATTTGGAGTTTTGTCTTCGCCAAGCTGAAGCTGGGCAAGTCGACCCGTCACCCGTGGCACCTGTTCTTTTCGCCTATGACTTTGTTGCAGACAAATTGACTAGTCCGCTAGAGCGCCTCTATTTGCACCGCTTTATCTATGTCGCAACATTTGAACATGACGCCGAATCTGAACCTCATTTGGAGGTTTTAAAACGCATCTTGCAAGACAATGATATCGACGCGCTCGCCGAGCCATTGGATACGTATGAGAAGCGGACTCTCATAGCTGATTTGAAAGCTCTGGGCGCATTGCCCGATAGTGATTAGATCGGCTGCGTAAGTCTAAAGCGAACCCGTCTCCACAATTCGCCACCGAGCAGGTCTTAGGTAGCGGTCAGCCCGCACCACTCGAGAAGCGCCGCATTTCGTGAGTGTTTGAACGTCGTTCTGCTTTCTATGTTTCTCTGGTGATTGAAATGATTGTGTGCAGATGAATTACCAGCTTAAACTAACGTAATGCCGATTGAGTCATGAAACGAGGCTAGGGCAGGGGAATTCTGCTTTCAAGCCGGTTGGCCTTGGTAGTGCCCGGACGATCATTATCAATTTATTATCTTTTGACGAGCTAAATACCCGCAGAACGGGTATTTAGGGTGCCTAAGGTTGAGAGTGGTTGAGTATGTGGACGCGATTTGTGTGGTTAGATAATCCGGAAGAGGCTCACGCCTCCCGATTGGCCCCTGATTGCAATCAGAGCGACGATAGGGCGTTCTTCGCCCGCATTGCTTCGTCGATGGAGAGGCTTATGTTGGCGATTTCCCGCGTGGAATTACTAAGGTGCCTTACTGATCTCGAGGCATTTTCCTCGTTGAGTGGGAGGGGCTGCGATGCCGAGCATGGCTGTGCTGCTCTCTCGCGAAGCACCTTGGTCGGCAAGCTCATATGGCTGATTGCGGCGGCAGGGTACTTTGCGCTGTCTTTAAGCCCAGCCAACGCGCAGGCGACGGTCACATTAGATCGGGCGACAGCCATCACGAATGGTCTGAAGATTTGCGACAGTACAGATACATTTTGTATGGACATTGTTGCTGATTTGACGAATCCGGGTGCGAGGTTGCCAAGCGCTTCGACCGCTGGAACAGGCGAATTCTCCGACCGTCAAGACGTATCTACGGAGCATACGAAACTCGATTATACGGTGAGTTCCACAAATAGTGTGGGCGATCCCGCGCAACCTTTCAGATTTGATGCCTTGTCATTGCTGGGCATTAACAGTCTGACAGCTAATGATAGCCCGAGTTTGATAAGAGATGCTTATACATTTGTTGAAGGTGGCGCTTGGCAAGTGGATAACCCGATCGCGGGAGGCATTCGCGCAGCTTCGGTTTCAGTTAATACGGCCACAGCTGACGACGTTGGTTCCTTTGTCATTCAGGATACTGATGGCGGAAACGATCTTAGCGACATTGGCAGTTTTGAGACTGCAACTGA
Source organism: Hyphomonadaceae bacterium (assembly GCA_039942135.1). GTDB lineage: Bacteria > Pseudomonadota > Alphaproteobacteria > Caulobacterales > Hyphomonadaceae > CALLCD01. Next base: position 1,027 of record JBDVDE010000084.1, on the reverse strand, counting down.
TCTCGGCGTAGGCAATGATAGTGAGGTTTTGGTGAATATGGCCGGTCTCGAAGACGGTCATAATGTTACCTATACTTTTGATACACCGCAGATAAATAGCGCCTCGTTGATTGTTTTCAATTCTGGCGGCAGACGGATGGGCTGGGCATATGAGACACAGCTTCAGGTTTCCATATTTGTACCTGAGCTGACGGGCACAAAGAGTTTTGGAACCCCTGTTGTGAATGCGGATGGCACGGTTGCGGTGCCGGTCACGATTATGCTGGAGAACACTGGGCAAACGCTGGTCGATTCACTGCAAGTCATGGATAATCTCGCAGCCGCTTCAAATTTTGGGACGGCTTTTCAGTCTGTCACTGTACCGCCAAGTATTAGCGTCATTGATGATGGCAATGTCGAGCCGGCGATTGCTCCTTCTGCGCACGCTTCGACGTTCAATGGCTCTACTCAGCCCTTGTTTCTAAGTGGGAATGATGGACTGCTTGGTATTGATGACATATTGCAGATTACTTTCACCGCTTTGCTCGATCCGAATGCGAGCGGCGCGCCAGCCCAGCTTCAGAATTTGGCCAGTGCATCGGGCGTTGGTCCTTTGGGTGAAATACTGACATTGGGCACTATAGCGCCCGGAAACAGCGTAAGTGGCCCTACGCCTCTCACTCTTCCTGCGGTTGGTGCGCCTGAAATCGAAATTACAAAATCTGTTTCGCCCATATCGTCATCTATCCAGCCGGGTGATGACATCACCTACACATTCATCATTGAAAACACGGGCAATGTCGCCGTTGAAAATGTTGAGCCAATTGATACGGGACCAACCTTTAATTCTGTTCCTGGTGCGACCCGCGCTGGAAGCAATACGCTGTCACCATTCTCGATTGTTACCGCTGCAGGCTTCGTTGATACCGATGCCAATTCCGATCTCGCTGTGGACAGTTTGGCGCCAGGAGAGTCGGCCCAGTTTACCGCGACTTATGAAGTTAGCGAGATTGATCTTGCATATATGCGCAACGCTGCCGACCCAACG
>JBDVDE010000083.1:0-30740 GCA_039942135.1 Hyphomonadaceae bacterium | reverse complement strand
GAGACCCTATGCGTATTGCGACCCTATTGAGCGGCTTTTGCCTCGCAGTGTTTGCGGCTGGGCCTAGCGCGGCGCAAACGGGCGGGCTATCGCTCAGCCAGCACCCGTTCTTCGCATTCGATCTGGCAGAACACCGCACCGCAGACGTGACGCTGGCCGACATAGATGGCGATGGCGACTTGGACGTGCTCACGGCAAACGGGCGGCATTGGGCGCAGCAGGATTTCGCATTTCTGAATACGGGCGATGGCAGATTGCTCGAAGCCAAACCGATCGGCGACGGGCTGGGCGCGAGCTATACATTGCAAGCGGGTGATCTTGACCGCGATGGCGATATAGATGCGGTGATGGTGCGCGACAGCCTGCCCGCGCTGGTGTTTGCAAATGATGGGCATGGCAATTTTTCGCTGGCTGGCGAGATTGCGCAAAGCACAGGGGCCGCACGGTCGGCAAAGCTCGTCGATGTGAACGCGGATGCCATGCTTGATCTGATCATCGTGACGCGGCGCGGGCCCGACCGGATTTTTATGGGCGACGGCGCAGGCGGGTTCGGATCGGCAATAGCTCTGCCGGGCGACGGCCTCGGCTCAACCGGAATTGATGCGGGCGACATGGACGCAGACGGCGATATGGATTTGGTCATTGCTCGGCGCAACGGCGCGGCGAGCGTTGTTTTTTCCAATCAGGGCGACGGTACATTCGACCTACTCACGCTTGAGGGCAGCGCAGGCGACCATCGCAAGAGTATGTTTGCGGATGTCACGGGCGATGCAAAACCGGACATCATCCTGACGGGAACGACGGGCGAGCATTTGCTATATATACAAAGCCAAGACGGGCAGTTCAGCGCGCCACGGGCGTTTGGTCTGGATGGCGATAATGTGAAAGCACTCGCCGCCGCAGACATAGATGCCGACGGCGATATCGACCTCATTGCCGGAACTGATGGCGACAACCTGCTCTATCTCAATGACGGCGCAGGTGCATTCACGCGGGAAGCAATACCGGACACAGCCAACACCTATGGCGTTGCTGTGGGCGACATGAATGGCGACGGCAGACCGGATATCGTCTTTGCCAATTCAGGCGCTGCCAACCAAGTCATGATCGCCCGGTTCGGCGGGGCCGACTGACGCGCAACACGTCCCCCTACTCCGCAGCGACTTTCACACCGTCCGAGCCAAGCACGCGGTCGGCGATTTCGTCGGGCACGATGAGAAGCGTTTCCTCGCACGTTTGATCGAAGGCTGAGAGCAGAGCTTCCGCGCGGGCGCTTCCCGTGCGCTCATGGTGCAGCTCGATCAAGAGACGGAATTTCTCGGCATGGGCCGCCGGCAGATCGGAGAGCTTGTACCATTTGATCGCGTCCGGATTGGCCGCCGCTTCGAACTGGTTTTCAGGGTCCCAGACATAAGCGAGCCCGCCGGTCATGCCAGCGCCGAAATTGTCGCCCACAGGACCAAGGATCGCCACTTGTCCGCCCGTCATGTATTCGCAGCCATTGGCCCCGCAGCCTTCGATCACAGCGCTGGCGCCGGAATTGCGCACAGCAAACCGGACCCCTGCTGTGCCTGCTGCATAGAGCTTGCCGGAGGTTGCGCCATAGAGGCATGTATTGCCGATAATGGCATTGTCGGCGGCGTCGAATTTTGCGTTCGATGGCGGCCGCGCAATGATGGTCGCGCCGGACAGGCCTTTGCCAACATAGTCATTGGCGTCGCCCGTGACTTCGAGGGTGAGCCCTTGCACGGCAAATGCGCCGAGTGACTGGCCCGCCGAGCCTTCCATCTGGACGTGAAGCCGTCCTTCAGCCAAAGCGCGCTCGCCAAACTTGCGAACAATTGCGCTCGAGGCGCGTGTCCCGATGGCGCGTTGAACATTGCTGACGCCATAAGAGAGCTGCATCTTCTCGCCGCGCTTGAAGAACGGTTCGGCATCGCGCAGGATTTGTGCGTCGAGCGTATCGGGCACTTCATTGCGGCGGGTTGGTTGGTAGGTCACGTCTGCTCCGCCACTAACTTGCACGAGCAGCGGGTTGAGATCAAGATCATCAAGATGCGCCGCGCCGCGTGAGACCTGCGCCAGAAGATCTGACCGGCCAATGGCTTCGTCGAGGCTTTTGAGGCCAAGCTCGGCAAGCGTCTCGCGCACATCTTCCGCGATAAAGCTCATCAGGTTGACGACTTTATCAGGGTTGCCGGTGAACTTCTTGATCAGCTCGGGATCCTGAGTGCAGACACCAACGGGACATGTGTTCGAGTGACACTGGCGGACCATGATGCAGCCCATCGCTACAAGGCTGGCCGTGCCGATGCCGTACTCTTCCGCGCCGAGCATCGCCGCCATGACAATATCGCGGCCTGTGCGCAATCCGCCATCGGTGCGCAAAGTCACCTTGTCGCGCAGATTGTTCATGGAGAGCACCTGATGGGCTTCGGCCAGACCGAGCTCCCAAGGCAGACCTGCATGCTTGATCGAGGTTTGCGGGCTAGCCCCTGTGCCGCCGACATTGCCAGCGATCAGAATGACATCGGCTTTGGCTTTGGCGACGCCCGCTGCAATCGTGCCGACACCGGAACGAGCGACGAGCTTCACGCAGACGCGCGCATCCGGATTGATCTGCTTGAGATCATAGATCAGCTGCGCGAGATCTTCGATCGAGTAGATGTCATGATGCGGCGGAGGCGAGATCAGGGTAACACCCGGTGTTGCATGGCGGTTCTTGGCGATAAATTCCGTGACCTTGAAGCCAGGGAGCTGTCCGCCCTCACCCGGCTTTGCGCCTTGCGCCATTTTGATTTCGATCTCGCGGCATTGGTTGAGATATTCCGCCGTGACGCCGAAGCGGCCCGAGGCCACTTGCTTCACCGCCGAGTTCATATTGTCGCCATTTGGCAGCGGGGTGTAGCGCTCGCGCACTTCACCGCCCTCGCCCGAGACAGACTTCGCGCCGATCCGGTTCATGGCAACATTCAGCGTGCCATGTGCATCGGGGCTAAGCGCGCCAAGCGACATGCCCGGCGTGACGAAACGCTTGCGGATTTCGTTGATCGACTGAACCTCTTCAAGTGGCTTGGCGTGACCTGCGGATTTGAAATCCATGAGATCGCGCAACTGCACAGGCGGGCGGTCGCGCAATGCGCCTGCATATTGCCGATAGATCGCATAGTCTCCGCGATCGCAGGCGGCCTGCAATGTGTGGATCAGGTTGCCATCAAGCGCATGCGGCTCACCCGAGGCCCGCAAGCGATAGAAACCGCCGACAGGAAGCGCAGTGACTTGCTCATCATATGCAAGCGCGTGGCGCTCGATCATATTCTCTTCAAGGCCCGCAAGGCCAATGCCGGAGATGCGGCTGGTCATGCCCGGGAAATAATCCGCGACCAGCGCGCGCGAAAGTCCCAGTGCCTCAAAGTTATATCCGCCGCGATATGAGGAAATCACAGAGATGCCCATTTTCGACAGGATTTTTAAAAGCCCCGCCTCAATCGCCTTTTTATATTTGGAGACGACATCGCCCATCTCGGCATCGCCAAACAAGCCGCGCGCTTGCCGGTCTGCCAGACAGTCTTGCGCCAGATAAGGATTGACGCAGGTTGCCCCGACGCCGACGAGCACAGCGAAATAGTGCGTATCTAGACATTCTGAAGAACGTACAGTGATAGAGCAAAAACTACGCAAGCCTTCAGCCACCAGATGCGCGTGCACAGCACCCGCAGCAAGAATCATCGGAATAGAAACGCGGTTCGCATCCTGAAACTCGTCGGTGAGAACAATATGCTCGCGGCCCGCTGCAACAGCATCGACGGCTTCGCTGCGGATACGATCAATCGCTGCTTTCAGAGCCACGCCATCATTGGAGACATCTTCCATCGGGAAGCTGCAATCAATCACGGTCAGGCCTTTGCCGAGCACGTTTTGCAGACGCTCATACATACCATTCGACAAGAACGGGCTTTCGAGGACAAAGACATTTGTTTGTCCTTCATCGGTCGCGAGAATATTGCCGAGGTTTTTAAACCGCGTCTTGAGACTCATAACGCGGTCTTCGCGCAAAGGGTCGATTGGCGGATTGGTGACTTGGGAAAAGTTCTGCCGGAAGAAATGTGAGAGCGGACGGCAATTCTCTGACAAAACCGCGGGCGGCGTATCATCGCCCATTGAGCCAATCGGTTCTTTTCCGGTTTCAGCCATTGGCGCAAGGATCAGCTCGAGGTCTTCCATGGTGACACCCGCAGCCGTCTGGCGCTTGAGCAGGTCTTCTTTCGAGGTGTGAACGCGCGGCTCTGGTCCCGGCCCAATTTGGGCTTCGAGATCAACCACATTTTCAAGCCATTCTTCGTAAGGGTTCTCGCTAGCAAGCAGATCGACAATCTCTCTGTGCTCGTAGAATTTTCCAGTTTCGAGATCGGCTGCAATCAAGCCGCCCGCTGCAACGCGGCCTTTGCGGACAATTGTATCACTGTCGAGCGGGCACATCCCTGCTTCCGAGCCGACGGCAAGAATATTGTCTGCTGTCAGGGCATAGCGTAGGGGGCGCAATCCGTTGCGGTCGAGACCAGCAATCGCCCAGCGGCCATCATAGGCTGCAACCGCTGCCGGACCATCCCAAGGCTCCATCACCGAATTGCAATATTGGTAAAGCGCCGCATGGCTTTCAGGCATGATCGATGCGCGCTTGGACCATGCTTCAGGAATGAGAAGCGCTTTGGCCATAGGGGCCGAACGACCCGCTTTGCATAGCATTTCAAACACATTATCAAGCGCCGCACTGTCTGATCCGCCAGAAGCGATCACAGGTTTAACATCGTCTTGATGGTCGCCAAAGCTCTCGGAAACCATTTTGATCTCGTGGCTTTTGAGCCAGTTCACATTGCCTTTGAGCGTATTGATTTCGCCATTATGCGCAATCATCCGAAAGGGCTGGGCCAAGGCCCATTGCGGGAATGTATTGGTCGAATAGCGCTGATGATAGATCGCGACGGAAGATACGAACCGCTCGTCTTTGAGGTCGAGATAGAAGGCATCAATATCCTCGGCGAGAAACATGCCTTTATAGATCAGCGATCTGTGGCTGAGCGAGCAGACATAGAAAGCGGGGATGCCATCCTCGCGCGCAGCACGTTCAATCCGTCTGCGGCAAATATAGAGCGCACGCTCCATGGCATCTGCATCGCGGCCCTGATCGTCGCGGAAGATGACCTGTTCGATCTCGGGCCGTGTATCGGCTGCCTTTTGCCCGATCACGGACACATCGACAGGCGGCTGCCGCCAGCCATAGATATAGAACCCCATGCGCAACACTTCACGCTCGACAATTGTGCGCGCTGCTTCTTGCATTGCGAGGTCCGTGCGCGGGAGGAAAATTTGCCCGACGCAGATCGGTGCATCGGTTGGGGTGTGGCCTGTTCGGGTGATTTGCTCGCGGAAAAATTCTTGCGGCACGTCTACGCGGATGCCAGCGCCGTCTCCGGTCTTGCCATCAGCATCGACCGCGCCTCTATGCCAGACATTCTTCAGGGCGCGGATGCCCATTTCAACAATTTCGCGGCGCGGTGTTCCGTCGAGCGCAGCCACAAGGCCAACCCCGCAAGCGGAATGCTCGTGTTCGGGATCATAGGCGTGGGCGTCTACGAGTTTTTGGCGCGCTTCGAGGAAATGCTTGTTCGGATTTGTCATGACTTACTCCGCTGCCACTTTGGCAGATTTGGCTTGTTTTTTCATATGGGCATGCATCGCATCGGACGCATCGCGGGCATCTTTGATGGCCCAGACGACCAGCGAGCCGCCGCGCACAATATCGCCGGCTGCGAATACGCCCGGGAGCCGTGTTTCCATATTCGAGAAATTGACCTGCACCGCACCCCAGCGATTTACCACGAGCCCAGATTGATCCCAGAGCTGGGGAAGGTCTTCGGGATCAAAACCCAAAGCGCAGATCACCATATCGGCTTTGACCTCAAACGTCTCGCCGGTGGCTTCGGGGCGCTTGCGGCCGGAAGCATCTGCTGCGCCGAGTTTCATGCGGGCCGCTTTTACAGATTTCAACGCACCCGCTTTGGTGCGCACGACTTCTTCGGGACCTGCGAGCCATTCGAATACGACGCCTTCTTCTTCGGCGTTTTGCACTTCGCGCGCGCTACCGGGCATATTCTCTTTGTCACGCCGATAGAGGCAGGTGACAGATTTTGCGCCTTGGCGGACGGCTGTGCGGACGCAGTCCATCGCAGTATCGCCGCCGCCGATGACCGTCACGCGTTTGCCCTCGGCACTAAGTTTTCCATCTTCAAAAGCGGGGACTTTGTCTCCAAGTCCCTTGCGATTAGATGTGGTGAGAAACGCAAGCGCTTCGACAAGCCCCTCGCCGCTCAGACCATCAATCTTCAACTGGCGCGGTTTATACACACCTGTCGCGATAAGTACTGTGTCGTGCGCACTGCGTAGGTCGGCAAAGCTCAGTTTTGCGCCGATCTCGGTATTGTATTTGAACACAACGCCGCCTGCTTCGAGATGAGCGAGCCGACGCTCGACAATGTCTTTTTCGAGCTTGAAACCAGGGATGCCATAGATAAGCAAACCGCCGCCGCGGTCATATCTGTCATAGACGGTCACGGCGTAGCCCTTACGGCGCAGCTCTTCGGCGGCTGTCAGGCCAGCTGGTCCGGCACCGATAATGCCAACGCTTTGCCCACGCTCGCGCGGCGGCTTGATCGGCGTGATCCAGCCCTTTTCCCACGCGGTATCGGTGATGTGCTTTTCAACCGCGCCGATGGTCACCGTGCCATGACCCGACTGCTCGATCACGCAGGTTCCTTCGCACAGACGATCTTGCGGGCAGATGCGGCCACATATCTCGGGCATATTATTGGTTGCCGAGCTGGCTTGGTAGGCTTCTTCAAGCCGCCCATTCGCCGCCAGCATCAGCCAGTCTGGTATATTGTTCGAGAGCGGGCAGCCTTGCTGGCAAAATGGAACACCGCATTGCGAACAGCGCGAGGCCTGCGTCGCCGCTTTGGCCGGTTTGTAATCGCTATAGATCTCGTTGAAATCACCTTTGCGCGTCTTGGCCGCACGCTTGGTTGGCGTTTTGCGGTCAACATGGATGAATTGCAGCATGGATTGCGCCATCGGGATCCCCTGAATGTCTCTGGAAGAGTGCTCTTAGGCCGCAAAGATAGGGAGCGCAAGGGAAAAACGCTATATAAATATCAATATGATATATATAAAAGCGTATTGCGGAAAATCCACAGCTTCTGCGCCTCGAGATTTGGCTTTGTTATATATCATATTGATATGCACATAAACCACTGGCAAGGTTCGGCCGAACCCATTATCTAGAGGGCACAATGAGCGGGGATCAGCATGTCATTGCTACAGTTACTTATTCTATCAATCGTCCAAGGCATTACAGAATGGCTCCCGATATCGTCCTCCGGCCATGTACTGCTTGTTGCCGGCATTTTCGGACTGGTCGGCGAAGATGAAATTCTGATCAATGCCATGGCGCATCTTGGAACATTGCTTGCGGTATTGGCTTATTTTCGGACCGATGTCTGGCGGGCTATTCTGGGCGGGTTGGAACTCATTGGTATTGGACGCGCGGGAGAAACGCTTTCGGGCAATGGCCGTCTTGCCGTGCTCATTCTCGCCTCGCTGCCTGCCGCGCTTATAATCGGTGTGCTTTTCACGCAATTGCCCGACGCCATACAACACAGCATGCGCAGCGTGTGGGTGGTGATTGCGGCAACGGTGATCTTCGCGCTGGCGCTTTGGTGGGCCGACGCCCGCCCCGATGCCAGCAAGATGGAAGCCGATATGAGCGTGAAAGACGCGGCACTCATTGGCGCAACACAGGCGGTGGCAGCGCTGGTGCCGGGCACAAGCCGGTCCGGCATTACGATGACGGCAGCACGCGCGCTTGGGTTTTCACGGATCGAAGCTGCGCGGTTTTCGATGCTGATCGGCGCGCCTTTGATTGTGGCCAGCGGCGGGTATGCGTTTCTCGAACTGTTTACAGCCGAACCCGGGGCGATCTCGTTGACAATGCGGGACGGCTTGATCGTCGCCGGCCTGTCAGCGATATCCGGTTATGCCTCTATTGCGATCCTGATGAAGCTGCTCGAGCGTATCAGCTTTCTACCCTTCGTCATTTACAGACTGCTGCTCGGCGCAGTTTTGCTGGCCGCAAGCCCATTATGGCTGAACATCATCTCCGCCTAAACGAGCTTAATCTGCGAATTTGTCCCCATATTCGGCTGTCCCGACACGATTTTGGTCGCGTCCAGACTGGTTTTGCGTTTTCATCTTTTTACAGATGTCCTCCCCTGATCAGGCCGGACAGACCTAAGGAGATCGGCAGACATGAACGACAAACGCACAAATAGACACATTGAAGAGCGAGCAGAGAAAAAGTCTGAAACGCTCGAAGTGCGCCTGCCCCATTCCAAAAAGGAGGCCTTTAAAGCCGCCTGTGAGGAGGAAGGGATAACAGCCAGCCATGCTGTGCGCACGTTCATTGATGCTTATCTCAAACGGTCCGCCCGCGTAAAACTTAAACGCATAGCCGAGGACATTACTATGAAACTTTTCCGTAACCCGCTTAAAACCGCCGGTATCGCTGGCACAGGCATCATCGCCGCCATCTTGTTTAGCGCCAGCCCCAGCATGGCCGAGGATGATGCATTCGCGTTGCTCGACATGAATAATGATGGTTACCTAACCGCGACAGACTCTCAGCTAGTCGCGGATTTTCTTAAGTCGGAAGAGGCCACAAAAATCAGTAGGGACGATCGCCTTTCTCCCACTCAGTGGGAAAGACTTGACGCAAGGGTCGTAGAGATCGCTGATACTCCTGACCCAAGTATCCCAGCTCAGGAACCACCCTTATTGTTTATAGTCATAGGAAATGAGGCGGCGAGTTTGAAGTTTTCCGAGGTCAGCAAAGATACAAAGTTTCGCACTTGGGGGCCAAATGTCGCGCAGGGTCAAATCTCTCAAATCGAAATTCTCGACAATGGCAATCCGGATAATTTCGACATGAGGATTGCATTTGATGCGGCTCGCGACGACGAGGACTCCCCCAATTAGGCGGTTTTCTGCCATATTCACCCGTACGGGCACGAAATAGCTGGCGCCCGTGCGGGAAATTGGTTTCACTTCCAGTCAAGCTACGCTCCTGATGGGGCTCTGCTGAAGCGACCTATGGAAGAAAGATGCCCGACAAAAAGAATGATCCTCCTGAAAAACTGAGCGAGCGGCTGGAAATCCGCCTGCATCATTCGGTCAAGCAACGGTTTCTCGCCGCTTGCCGCCGCACAGGGGATGTTCCAAGCGACGTGTTACGCGCCGCGATGAAGGGCTATATCGAAACGGTCGAAGCAGCAGAGCAACCCAGCCTAGCAAAGGAGCTCTCAATGAAACTGATCCGAAATCCGTTAAAAACCCTCACGACACTCGGCACTAGTATCGCCGCTGTCATTATGTTTACCGCCGCGCCAAGTGTCGCCGAAGACAGGGACGCAATACCCATTAGCGCGCCCCTCATCGTCTACCCCGCCGAATTGGCCGAGGCAGGCATCACCGGCGACTGCGAAGCGCACTTTGATGTCTCGGAGAACGGCGTGCCTCATAACATTGAGGCCACGTGCAGCCATGCTGGTTTTGTCGAGGAAGTGATACGCGCCGCTGGCACCATGAAGTTTCATCCAAAACGGGTCAACGGCACTCCTACAACCCGTAAAGGCGTGGTCTACCCTATCGTGTTTGAATTGTCCGTTGACGATCTAAGTCCCGAGGAGATGTTTGCCGGTATGGACAAGAACGCAGACGGCCAACTCACCAGCGACGAGAACATCAGCCAAAACTGGATTGACGCGATGGACACGGATGGGGACGGAGGTGCAGATTTCGATGAATTTGTCACCGCTTTGTCAAATCCGGATGATGCGTAGGTTGCTACCCAAAACTTCGTATACGGAATTGAACAGGTTCTTCCGACACCAAATTTAGCCACAAACGATTCGCGGCGCTATTCCTAGGAATAACGCCGCGTCCCCGCCGTCGACGGTCCCCACGCCTCCGGAAGCTTTGATTCTGCTCTATATTTATACAGAACTTACGAAGAAACCGGCAAGCACACAATCGCAAGTTTTCTCTTAAAATCTCAAGTATTGAGTAGCATTTATACTGTTTTCAACTCAAGCAGATCGTTCCGCGCATCATAGGAGACAGACGTCGGTCAGGGAGACTAATTAAAGGAATCGCGCCGCGCGCTCTATGCTTCGCTAAACTCGCCATAGGGGCGGTAGCGATATAGATATTTCGGGACGATCGCTTCGACGCTTTCAAGTTCGGTGACCCCTAAATCGGCGAGACCAAGAGCATCCTCGGCAACCACATTATCGGTTTTGAGCATCTCGACCTGATCGCCGGTAATTGGAGGCGGCCCCAAAACCCAGCGAATTGGCGCGATATAGCGGAAGGTTGCGCCAAAGATCAAACCCAAGGGTTTTGCGATAAAGAACGGCACGGACGCTTTGAACCGTTTACGGCCAGTCACACGCATCACTGTGTCGTAAATTTCGCCAAAGCTGTAAGTGCGCGGTCCGCCAAGCTCATAGGTTTTTCCTCTGGCGTCGGTCTGAATCATGGCTGCAGTAATCGCCTCGGCAATGTCTCCGGCATAGACCGGTTGCACCTTGGTTTTGCCGCCGCCAATGGCCGGCAGCGCAGGGCTAAACCGCGCCATTGAGCCAAAGCGATTAAAGAACTGGTCTTCCGGCCCGAAGATGATGGACGGGCGCAAGATTGTCGCGCTCGGGAAATGGGTACGCACGGCAGCTTCGGCCTTGCCTTTGGTCGCGGCATATTGCGATTTGGAGTCCGCATCTGCGCCGATGGCCGAGACATGGACGAGTCCCTTCAAACCGGCTTTTGCCGCGAGCTCTGCGATATTTTCTGCGCCGAGCAATTGGGTTCCATTGAAGCTCTGCTTGCCCGCCTCAGACAGAATGCCAACCAAATTGATGGCATAGTCTGCGCCTGACAATGCATGAACGATCGAGGGTCTGTTACGGACATTGGCCTGTACAACATCGACCCAGCCCGGCCCGCCAGCCAGTTTTGCATCTCCAGCAAGACCCGGACGCCGACACGCAAGCCGGACGCGGTAACCCGCTTTGACCAATTGCCGTGCGGTATAGCGCCCGACAAAACCGGACCCGCCAAAAATTGTCACCAGACCCTTGCTCATAAGGACCTCCAAAACTGATTAAACCGTCTGGAAAAGCTTTGACCACGCAGACGCACAAATGTCCATGCGTCTGCGTGGTCAGCGATTAGTTCCCGTCGGGCACAGGAAAGCCGCGATCGCGCATCAACGCACCGATTTCAGCGTCGCGGCCACGGAATGAACGGTAGGCTTCGCCTGGATCAAGCGCATTGCGCGGTGCGAATAGAAACTCGACCAAGCGCCCCGCAACATCCGGATCATAGAAACCGCCCGCTGATTCGGCAAAGGCTTCGGACGCGTCGGAGGTCAAAACGTCGGCCCACATATACCCGTAATACCCCGCCGAATAGCCCTCACCCGAGAAGATGTGCCCGAAATGGGTGGAGCGGTGACGCATCACAATCTCTTCGGGCATACCGAGGCTCTCAAGCGTTTCGCGTTCGAATGTATCTGGATCAAGTCCTGTCGGATCGACCGTATGATAGCGCATATCGACAAGGGCGGACGCCAGATATTCGGTGGTGCTGAAGCCTTGATTGAAGGTCGCCGCATTCTTGATTTTCGCGACAAGTTCGGCGGGGATCGGCTCGCCCGTTTCGTGATGGACGAGATAATTGTCGATCACTGCATCGGTCGAGAGCCAACGCTCGAGCAATTGCGACTGGAACTCGGTATAGTCGCGCACGCCGCCATTGAGCGTTGGATAGGCAACATTGGACGACAAGGCGTGCAAGGCATGACCGAACTCGTGGAAGAATGTTGTGGCATCATCCCATGAGACGAGGACCGCTTCGCCCGGCGCGCCTTTGATGAAGTTCGAATTGTTCGATGACAGGACGGTTTTCTTGCCGTTGAACGTCTCGTGGCTACGATAGGAGTTTGCCCATGCACCAGAGCGTTTACCTTGGCGTGCGAACGGGTCGAGATACCAAAGACCGATATGGTCGCCAGTCGTGCGGTCGGTCACTTCCCAGACATTCACATCTTCATGGAAGACCGGAACACTGCCTTCTGGCACCGGCGTGAACGCGAAATTGAACAGTTCGCCAGCGACATAGAACATAGCCTCGGTGAGTTTATCGAGCTGGAGGTATTGTTTCACCTCATTCGAATCGAGATCGAATTTTTCCTTGCGGACTTTCTCGGCATAGAAACGATAATCCCACGGCGCGATGGTAATGCCCGCCCCTTCTGCATCGGCAACCGCCTGCATATCGGCAACTTCTTCGGCCACCCGCGCAGTGGCGGCAGGCCAGACGGCTTCCATCAGATCAATCGCCCGTTCAGGGGTGACAGCCATACGGTCTTCGAGCCGCCAAGAGGCATAATTATCATATCCCAATAGGCCGACACGCTCATGCCGCAGCGCCAGAATTTCAGCGATCAGGGCATTATTGTCATGCTCACCGCCATTATCACCGCGCGAGTAATAATTGGTCCAAACCTTCTCGCGCAGATCCCGTTCGGTCGAATAGGTCAGAAAGGGCGACATGGAAGAGCGGGTATTTGTGATGGCATATTTGCCCGCTTCACCGCGCGTTTCGGCAGCGCTGGCAGCCGCTTTAATGAAGCCTTCGGACAGACCGCCAAGCTGGTCTTCGGTTAGATAGGTGACATAACCTTCTTCGTCGGCAAGGACATTATTAGCAAATTTTGTGTGCAGACCGGATAGTGCTTCATTGATCTCGGCATAGCGGGCTTTGCCCTCACCGGTCAGCGTTGCGCCATTGCGCGCGAAACGATCATAGACGAGCTGCGCGAGACGCTGCTGATCCGGGCGCATGCTCTTTAGCTCATCGCTTTCATAGACGGCTTTAACGCGTTGGAACAAAGCATCGTTCTGGGTGATCTGCGACTGGAACGCTGCCAGACGCGGTGCCATTTCGCCCTGGATCTTGCGGAAATCGGGACTGGAGAGATTAGCGCTCCAGATGCCGTAATAGGTGAAGGTGCGGTCGAGAGACGGGCCGGATTTTTCAAGCTCGAGAATGGTGTTTTCGAAGGTCGGCGCATCCGTGTTGGCGGTGATCGCGTCAATGTCGGCAAGGGTGGCCGCCATGCCGTATTCGAGCGCCGGTTTGAGCTGGTCGAGGGACATAGTGTCGAATGCCGGAACCCCGGAATATGGACCTGTCCATGCATCTGCCAGAGGGGGTGAATTGCTGGTCACTGCTGCCGCATTTGCGTCAGCGCTTTCTGGCGTATCTGCAGCAGGTTGGCAGGCTGCGAGGGCAATGGCAGAAACGGCGAATAATAGGGGTCTCAACATGATTTGGATGTCTCCTGAAATATGACTGCCTGCAACCTAACGCGTTTGCCGAAGAATGTAAGTGGCCCGCTCGGTTTACCGCGCGGTTACTTAAATGCGTAGAGCGACCACAAGAATACATATTCGCCGCCATCGGTTTTGTACGGGTCGAGCACATCGGGCCCGCAGGCTCCGGTGCCGAGGCCGCGTGTGCCGATATCTATGTGGATTTCAGTGGTGGCCGCCTCTTTTAGTTCAGCCAATGTCTGCGCGGCGTTGAGGTCCACATCATGGTGCGGGCGGGCGGTGAAAGCGAGCGGCGTGTCAAAGACAAAGCGAATGCCCTCTCCTGCCGCCGAGCCGAGCTGAAATGCGCGTGTTTCTTCGTGATTGCCATGTTCCTGCGGGCGGGCGAAATCATGATATTGATCGGCTATGCGGCTTTGCCACAGGCCGAAGGTTTGCGCGCCTTTGCGATCGGGATAGGATTCGTCTGGCCCGAGACCGTGCCAGCCTAGCTGGTCTAGAGATTTAGGCGTTTCAAACCGGATACCCACGCGCGGCAGATCTTGCCAGAGATCCGGAACGATCAGACGTTCGGATACTTGCGCGCCGTGTTCGGTCAAAGTCCAGACCGTATCGTGAACCAGTTCGGCAGTGTCCGCGCCCCGCCATCTCCGGCTAAGCCCGAGCCGGACGGCATCCCCCATCCGCTCGATCGTCCGTATGGTCGGGCTTGGCTCGAGTGCGTTGAGGCCATAGCCAACCCAGCGCATCGTATTGCTCAGTCTGAAGGGTTGGGCGGCTGCTTCTTCGAGCGGTTTGCCGCCATCATTGTCGGTGGGCGCACGCCAAAGGCAGGCGGTCACGTCGCTGACAATTGCGGGCTGGTCATTCACATGCACAGCGCTGATTTCGCCGCCCTCGCCGAAGAACAATTTTGTTGGACCGAAAGCCAGTTCTGTCTCGGTGAACGTCTCGCCTGAGATTGACGGGGCATCACGTGCTGGCACAGGCGCGGCTTCCGCAAGAGTGATCTGATCCCATGCAAGCACATGGCCAGCGGATGCCCATACCGTATCAGATTTGAGTCTCCATTCGATCAGGAGAGTAACATGTCCCGCTGCTTTGAATTGGGCGGGGATGTCTATTGTTCCGGAGCCGCCAGCGTGGATGACGGGGTGCAGGGTTCCGGTCTCGATCGGCTCGCCATCGCGCTGCAGGGTCCAGTAGAGTTGCAAGTCGGATGTGTCGGTGAAGGCGCGGCGGTTTTCCAGCACGAGCTTACCCTCGCCTGACAGGCTGGCCGTTACAGGACGTGCCGCCCATTTATATTCGCGCAATTGCGGATGCGGAACGCCATCAGGGCCAACAAGACCATTAATGTTGAAGTTCGCATCATTCGGCGTATCGCCATAGTGACCGCCATAGGCCCAGAAGAAATTTCCGTCCTCGTCTTTGGCCGCTAGCCCTTGATCGCGCCAGTCCCAGATGAAGCCGCCGCCCAGTGCAGGTTCGGCAAAAAAGGCATCGACATATTCACTCAGGGAGCCATTGGAGTTCCCCATAGCGTGCGAGTATTCACACAAGATGAGCGGGCGCTCGTCGAGCTTTGTGTCTTCAGCCCATCTGGCCCAATCGATGATATAGTCAATCGGCGCATACATGGGGCAGACAATGTCGGATGCAGCAAGCTCATTGGCCGAGGGGGCGGCAAGACCCGTCTCTTTGTTCCACTGGAACAATATGCCGAGCTTATGCATGGCGCCTTCATATTGCACGAAGCGGGTTGGATCGAGATGACGCGCCATAGCCGCAGCGGCATTGTGCGCCGGACCATGACCAGACTCATTGCCCGTCGACCAGCCAATGATCGATGGATGATTTCGGTCACGCATAATCATCCGCAATGTCCGGTCGATGATGGCATGTTGATATTCCGGCGCGCGGCTGACCAGTTGATAGCGGCCATGACACTCGACATTGGCTTCATCGATTACATAAAGACCGAGCTCGTCGCACAGATCGAGCAGCATCGGGTCATTGGGATAATGGGCGGTGCGGACAGCATTTATATTGTGCTGCTTCATGGTCAGGAGTTCGGCGCGGATCTCCTCACGCGTGAGCGTTTTTCCTGTCTCTGGATGATGGTCATGGCGGTTGACGCCGATGAGTTTGACCGGCTGGCCATTGATCTTGAGGCGGCGGCCTGACACGTCCACACGGCGAAACCCGATCCATGTCCGGCTGGCTTCGATCACTTGCCCCTCAGGCCCGATGAGTTCGCAGAGAAGTTGATAGCGCACAGGCGTTTCGGCGGTCCAAGGGGTTATGTCTGGCAAAGCGAGACGCGTGTGCGCGGCATATCCGAAAAACGAAACGGACTGGAGGAGCTGGGTCACCCCATCGGCTTGCCCATCAAATTGCTGGACGCTACTTTCAGGGAATGTACCAGCGAACGCGCCATCAGGCCCAAGCAAATGTGCGCGCAGCTTGCACCCGCTTGAGGGTCCATCGACGCGCATCTCCAGAGTGGCCAGACCTTCGCCGGTCTCGGGGTCATAGTCAGCTTGGATGTGGAGGTCCGCGACATGGGTTGGGGCATGCGATTCGAGATAGACCGAGCGATGGAGGCCGCCATGATACCAATGGTCCTGATCTTCGATCCATGTGCCATCCGACCAGCGGACGACCATGATCGCCAATTCGTTGCGGCCCGTCCGCAAGGCTTTGCCGAGATCAAATGCACTTGGCAGCCGGCTGTCTTTGCCCATGCCCAAAAACTCGCCATTACACCAAAGCATGAGAAAGCTCTCGAACCCACCAATATGGATAAAGACATTGCGGCCATCCCAGTCGGGCGGACAGGTGAAACTTGTCCGGTAGAGGCCGGTCGGGTTTTGCGCAGGAACGTTTGGCGGTTTCTCGCAGGCGAACGGCATCACCCAATTTGTATAATGGGGCTTGTCTGCGGTGTCTTGCAGGGTCCAGACGCCAGGCACTTTGATATCGCGCCACGGGGCTTGGCTGGTGTCGGCCATGGTCCAATTGTCCGGCAAGTTTGCTGGCGTTTGGGTGAGCTGGAACCGCCAGACGCCATCGAGCGACCGCCGGAAGGTCGATCCCTCACCCGATAGCGCCGCCTCTACAGATGCAAACGGCTCGCGCGTCGTGCGCATCGTCTTGCGATTCAGCGACAATAGCGACGGAGCGAGCAACACGTTCAGATCTAGCGGCACAATTCGGATCTCTTTCAGATATGGCCTCTAAACTTTTAGAGCCATGATCTGAAACTTGGAACAGGTTTACGCGCCAAAGTCCAACGCAACTGTTTTGTGCTAGCCGAGATCGTCGAAGATATTCCAGATATTCTGGTCAAACTTCGCGCGGAGGCGAACGAAGAATCCAGACCGGTTCAACCGTTCGAACCGTTCTTCCTCGACTTCGCTATAATTATAACCAACGCCGATCAGGAAATTCTCTACGAGTGCAAAGTTCATCTCGCCGCCAACTCCCCAAACAACATTGTCCAACTGGCTGTCCCCAATGAGGCTGGCATTCAAAGCGAGGTTTATCCGTTGATGGACATCAAGCTCGGCACCGCTCTGCACGAGCAATGTGGTCGAGGTCTCATTGAAGACTTGTCCGTCAATGATCAGCCTTTGGCCAGCAATACGGTTGCGCCAGCGCAAGTTCGAACCTGGTTGCCATTCTCCGCCCAAAGACCAAATATGTCTTTGTTCATCGAGCAGATCTGTACGGTCGGTTTCGTATTCGTACCATGCAAGGGCATTCAGCCGGTTATTGTTCTTGGGGCGATAGGCTCCTCCGGCGCGCAACCGGTCCCGCTCTCTACGTTCCCCCGCGGATTCAGTCCGCGCGTAGCGGTTGCGCGCTAGCAAGGTAATATCTTTCCAGCGTTGCCCTGCACTTGCCGAGAAGAACCATGAGCGTTGCCCACCTTCTCCGGCCGCATATTCTAGATCGCCATCCAAAATACTTGACCGATTTTCCGGCTCCCAAGTTGCGCCGAAACTTGCAGATGTATTGCGGCGGAATTGTTCTCCAACGGGCTGGACATGCTCAACCCGTGTCCGCAGGTTCAGGCTTGGCGACACCGACCAGCCAACACTCAGGCCATTGGCAACACCGCTGTCGAAAAATCCGTCATTCGAACGGTATTCGGAAAAGGCGGTCACTTTATCTGTCCAGCGATACTCGCCGCCGATCCGCAAGGTGACATCATCATTAAAGGTGTCGGCAAGGCCAAAACTGCCGCTGCGTGAGCCGCTATATTCGCCTTGCACATAGAGCCGTGCCTTTGGCGTGAGCGCATAATCGGCCCCCAGCGCAAAGCGCGATTGGGTGCCATCGGTCACTTCCTGTTCGGCTTCGAGATCGACGGTGAGACCATCGACGATCTTGGGTGACCAGCCAAGGCCAGCGATGACAGTAAAGGCATCTTCACGCGCACCAGACGCGTTCGTATCATCAACAAAGCGGCCACCGGCACGCGCGCGTAATGTGTCGCTGATTACTGTTTCATAGCGTGCGACAATCCCGAACCGCTCAGCCTCGCTGTCTTGTTCGGCTGTGTATATGCCTTCGCCTGTCAGGGTTCCCGGTCCAAGGCGTTGATTGCCGAAGACACGCGCTTCGTCGCGTCCGGCATTTACGCCAGCGCCCGGAGCATTGAAATCATTTGTAGTGGTTGCGAGCCTTGCACCGAAGGCGCCTCTCGCGGTTTGTTGCTCATAGCCGACCCGAATACCGGTGCCCGAGCGGTCCAAAGGATCAATCGACTCTGCCGCCTCGATTTCAAGGCGTCCGCCGGTTCCAATATTCGCTGCGACATAAGCTGCGCGAACGGTCTGGTCATCATCAGAACCTTCAGCGCCATCGGATGTCAGCTGCCGGTAACCGACCGATAGCCAGTCATTCAGTGCGAAGGCCGCTTCGCCCCCAAAGAGCCAATAGTCTTCCCCTGCACCCGGATCGGTTTCGAAGGTGACACGGATGGCGACCGGATTGAGATCTGCATCGCGCGACGCGATCGGGCGATTGAAGATGAGTGTGCGGCTGAAAAAATCGAGCGTATAGTCGGAGAACCGCCCAAGGCGCTCGGTTCTGATAATAACGCCTGGTTGATCGCGGTCACGAGTGATCAATTCAACTGTTTCGGAGTTTTCAACCACATCGGCGATGTCTAGCTCATAGGGGCCTGAAATCCCGAGAGCCGGTAGTTCGACTATAATTTGTCCGGTGTCCGTCTGGCCCGCATAGAGGTCGACGCTGAGCCTACCTGCTTCCAAATGGGCTTTGGCCCCTTCGAGCGTACGTTGGAATGTTCCAAGCTGAAGCACTTGCGAGGCGGCATCAAAGGACACATCACCAAACAGGGCATAGGAGCTGCCATATTCGATCTTGCCAAATGTCTTGCCGCGCGACCGGGCATCGAAACCGCGCTGGGACTGGTCGCCATATACGGGGTAGAACTCGTCTGGCTCGACGCTTCGGAACAGGCCATCGTCGACATCACGCGCGCTATCATGCCGGAATGTCAGAAGGGAGTTTCCGAACAAGCGCCCCTTTAAAAATACCGCACCCTCAACACCTTCTTCGGTGTCTTCAAACGGGGAAATTTCGTCACGCCCGAAAATGTCCGGCAAGCTACTTGTGCCATTCTCCGAAATGCCGAGCGCGCCTTCAATATAACCAACAGCGATGCGGTCACCGTCAAGCGCGGGGGTAAAGCGGATCTTTGCTTCGCTCGGACCAAAGGGAGTATCAATCCGCAGCGTACGCGTTCCGACCAGTCCGGACGGAATGAGATCAAGCTCGGCACTGCCGTCCTCAATCAGGGTTTGCAAGCCCGGTATCTGTTCGCTGGTATCTCGAACATCGAACTGGTCTTCGCTCGCGCGCAATGTCGCTTCAATCAGGGCCGCTGCAGGGCGTCCTTCGGCATCCACGACTTGCAAGCGGATCGGAATGGGTTTGGCCGGATCGGACACGGCTGTTTCCGGT
This sequence comes from Hyphomonadaceae bacterium, assembly GCA_039942135.1. GTDB lineage: Bacteria > Pseudomonadota > Alphaproteobacteria > Caulobacterales > Hyphomonadaceae > CALLCD01. Next base: position 11,235 of record JBDVDE010000083.1, on the reverse strand, counting down.
GCAAGCAACAGCACGCGGGATGGATCGCCCGGTGCCGTGATGGTGACCGTTTCAGTTGCACGTGCATTGCCAAAACCATCGCGCCCCGTCAGCACAAATTCATTGTCCCCTGCCTGCAAAGGCAGCGCGATAAATTCAAGTGCCTGAGAAGACGCATCCGCTACCCGTTGACCGATACGGTCATCGCTAACGGGTTCGCCGTTCAATGTGAGATCGAGCACGAGGTTGGCAGGCGCGGTCAAACGCAGTGAGAGGTTTCTATGAATGGTCTGGTCTTGATCGACGAGATCGACAAAGTGCAGGCCGTCGGATGCAGTCGCTAGAAGTTCTTTGAGCGGTATTGCATCGACGGCCTGCCTTGGCTCATGACTGTATGGTCCGGTTTCTTGTCCGGATGTATCTGACGGGTTTCCTGAGAGCCCCGTATTAGGCGCGCTCGCATGAACGGTATCCGTGCCGCGCGCGGTTTTATCAAAAGCGATCTGGCGCCCTGCCAGCCCATCGGCAAGGCCGCTATTTTCGACCCGCGCATTGAGTTTTTCCAAGCGTTCTTTGATGTTGGCGAGGACATCTTCTCCGCAACCTGAAACGGCGAAATTTTCGGTCCGGATATCACCCGTGCGCAAACTGACAAAGCGCGATCCGCCGCGCAGTCCATCAAGAGCATGTGTGTTCCGGACTTGGGTATCAGACGGCAGAGTGGACTCGCGGACATCGAGCACATGTGTGCGCGGATCGAGCTGGGAGAGCGAGTAGCGGCCCGCATGATCGGTAATCACCGACAGGCCTTCCTGGGTGTAAAGCTGGACGCCTGGAATGCCGTGCTCGTATGGTCCGTTTTGCACGCCATTGGCATCGCAATCGAGGAAGACTTTTCCCAGAATAACGCCTTCGCGCGAGAAGACCCCGCTCTCATCATTGATCACGACTGTTACAGAATCTGTATTAGAGGCAACGGTACTGCCGAACCCGACAAGGCTGCCTTCGGCAATTGCGTGATTGACCTTGTCCCCTCTGCCAGCCGTTGGAAGAATTCGCGCGACATAGGTCACGCTGACTTTCTCATTCGGTTGCAAAAGACCGAGCGGGAAGACCAGTTGGCCAATTCCATTAATTTGCGGATCGGCAAGCGGTCCACCATCGAGCAGCACCGAGCCTCCAATTAATTCGAGACCGCGCGGTAGATCATTGAAAATTTCGGTCGCCTGCACTGAGATCGACGCCGTATTCTGAACCTCGATTGTGTATTGGATAACGTCCCCAAGCTGGGCTTCACGTCGGTCGGCAGAGATGGCTAATCGTAGCGCCGCGCCCAAATTCGGATCAACTGGAACATCGACATCAAGCGTGCTTGCCGCGTTTATCACGAAAGGTTCGCCAAAGGAGGCGTCAGCCAGAACATTACGCCCAAAGCCTATAAAGTTTTGACGTTGAGACGGCGCAACAAGGTCGCCTTGCGGCGTCACACGAATGGTGTGCGCACCGGCTGCTTCGGGGAGAATTTCGTAGAACCCCTCGGCATCGGTCGTGGTTTGATCCAAGACCGCGCCAGATTGGTCGAGCAACTCGACCAGAGCACCCGGAATAGGTTCATTGGTCGAGGACAAAAACACCGCGCCCGCAGGCGACAAGGTAATTCCGCCAGATATCAGCGGGTCACATTCAACGCTCGCTTCGATATTGGAGCGGCGTTCACCCTGGAGCACGCCATCATTTTGTAGAACTGTACTGGCATCGGCTACCGGAATATCGCTGATCCGGAAGACGCCCGAATTCTCAGCTGTTTCTGTTGCCAGAAATGTTTCCAGATCACCGCCCGGTAAAGTTGTTAGGGTCACTTCGGCAACATCGATATTGGCCGAGACATTACAAGCGCCCGAGGCCACTTCGACAAAGAGACGCTCATCAAATGGCAATTCTGAAATCGGGTCTTCAAACTGCGGGGAGCCAAAATAGGAGATAGAGCCGCCCTCACCCTCGATTTGGGTGCTGACAAGGTTTGACGAGGTTAGCAGGCTACTTCCGTCTCCTGCTGGCAAGAAAAACTCGGCTGTGTTGAGGATGGAGCTGCCGCCGGAATTTTCCGCAATCTCGACCGCGAACTGGAAGTCGAGAGACTCGGACGCAGGAAGGGCTGTGTCGGTGACAAACCCCACGGCATCAATCTCGGTTGTGTCTGTAGGCTGGTTACGGGTCCACGTTTCTGGCGCATCACCGCGCCGGTGAAATACGGGGTCAAAGTTCACCGCGTCGACGATGCGCTTGAAGTCTGTATTGAGTGGAATTTCGTCGCGCACAAGCAAGAGATTTTGGGCCACGCCATCCAGAGTCAGAGGGACATTGTCAAACACAGCGAAAGGCTCGATCGGCTCGGGACTATTGTTGCGCAGATTGAGCGTATAGATAATTTCGCCGCCGCTTGTATTGTCGGTGACGGTGGCAAATTTTTGCAAGCTTGCGGCGCGATCTATGATGACAACTTCGCCGCGCGCCTCAACCGGATTATCGACTCCGACAGTCGACGCAGTTGCGTTGCCCGACAAAGAGGAACCCGTCGAGGTGAGCCCCGCATCCGCGTCGATGATCAAAGCTTGCAAAAAACCAAACGCAGACGTGCCCGCAATCGCCGAGGCAGGTACATTTATATCGACCAAAACACCGGTTTGTTCGCCAACGGCCAGATCCAGCTCGTCGCTAGATGTCAGGCGCTGATCTCCTGAATCGATGTGGCCATCTTCGTTTACATCAATATAGGCAACTGCGCGTGTGAAGTTGAAGTCCCCGCCGAAAGCACCAAAATCTGCGCCGACAGCTACAGGCACGTTTCCTGTATTCTCGATTTGGAAAGCAAACAGGGCATTGTCGCCCGGAGCACGAGCAAAGCTTTGATCTGCGCTCACGGCAATTGCCGGAACCTCGCCGATGCGCGTGAGGACACTATTGCTGTTGATCGTTTCCCGCAGGCCGAGATTCGAATTGATATAGGTAACTGATGCGGTGTTAGAGATGTCTGTCCCTGCCGCAGGCGGTTTCGCATGGCTGACCGGGACAGTCAGGCCAGCCGCAAGCGCCATTCCTGTGGCACGCAGCGTGGGCGCATATCTCTGGGACATTTTAAAACTCCGTACACTACTCGTATTTTGAAAATGTGGGTGCGGCTTGCAAGGGCGGTCGAAACCGCACCCACTGAAAGCAAATCAAACGACCATTTGGTGCCTTTGTGGCCGTTTGAACTGCTCGTACTTTTTGCGATGGCAAAATGATTGCCAAGGCAGATATTGTCTGGTGGGCGCTATCTTAAGGGCGGAGAGTTCGCGCCCACCAGATTCAGGTTCCGGGGCAATGGAGCCTGAAATTTGTGTGCCGGTCTGCCGCGTAGAAGCCGCAGTCCGGCAAATTTCTATTCATCGATCTGAACCGTGAAACGGACCTCCGCACTTTGACCGGGTGTTAGAACAACACCGCTGGCAGAGCTGGACGTTGCGACCAGTCCCGTTCCTTCATCGGCTGGCAAAACGGGGAGCGTCGCTGCCGTACCATTCAGGACGAAACTGGCCGTGCAGTTTCCGCTGCAATCTTCTATGCTGGTGAAAGCGGGCGTCGTATCGCGGATCACAACATCTGTTGCATCTGTGAATCCGGTATTGTCGGCCCTGATTTGATAGACAAGACAGTCACCAGGATCAGCAGGTTGAGACGCTTGCGAGAACGCGGTCTCTGGCGTGCCGTCACAATTTTCATCAACGGCCTGTTCTTTGGTGAACGATATATCGCCGGAAATGACGGTCACCGTATCTAGGAGCGAATTGTTTGTGAGATCCTGATCGGTCACAGATCCGGTTGCAGTCGTCAGTGTATCACCAATGCTCACATCCCCAGTTTCCTGAATACCGAAAATGGCCGTCGAGGGAACTTGCACACGGACGAATATCCGCGCTGTTTCATCTGGTGAGAGACCCGCGACGCCATCAGGCCCCGTTAGCTCTGATATATTGGTGACCACAGGATCGCCAGCATCCAGAATGCCATTATCATTGGCATCAAAGAAGATCGCGGCCGTAAAGCCTTCATCGGTGAATGGGTCTGTGTCGCCAAGATTTATGTCTCCGGCAGTGACATCCGAGTTCCCGAGATTGGTGAGCGTGTGCGCGATAACCGCGACGCCGCCCGGGGCTGCTTGTATGGTCGCAGAAGACAACAGTTCAAGGTCGACAATCTCGTTGACAGATACAGCATTGATCAGGCTGTCAGTTGCTCCATTTGTGGGAGACGTCGCGATGATTTCGAAAGGTTGCTCGAGCGGGCCTGCCCCCTCGGGTACCGAGATAACGACCGAATAGTTGAAGGTGGCATCCGTCGTATCGGTTGGGATCAGGGCGCCGGTATTCTGTATAGGTTGGCCATCAGGTCCGATAAAGGTTGCAACCCATCCTTCCGGAAGTGGTCCGGTGGACAGCTCGAACGTATTCGCAGGGCTACCAGCGGGCACAGTAATCTGCAGCGGGAAGCTTACTTCTTCGCCGGGGTTCAATGCCAGGGTTTCAAACGGATCACCTGCATCATCGATATTGCCTGTCCCGATACCCGTGCTTGGAGCACCGCCAGACGTGTTAGCCAAATCAATACTTGCAGTTTCAACCGCACCATTAAACAGAGCTGTTGTCTCGTTCGATGTGCTCGGGTCAGTTTGCGATACAGCACTGAGCGTCGCCGCAAAGCCTGCTGGCGCTACGGTTGCGGGCGCATCACCAGGTAAAGTGGCGACAAGCTGGACATGGACGCTTTCGCCCTCGGCCAGCGTAACTTCGTCACCGACAAGCGGTGTGGCGCCATCTGCGGCAACAAGGTCGAACCTTGTGCCAACAGGAAAGGAGTTTGCCGGAACAGACAGGCTGAATGTATCCAGTCCGTTTCCGAGATTGCTCAGGACAAAATCAAAATTGATTGAGCCTCCCGCAAATACAGTGTCGGTATTGGTGACAACATCGTTGAGGGTCGCGTCTGCATCATTTGCCGAGAGGTCGGCAGTGTCAAGATTGCCCGCCCCGTCAGTGCCGCTTGCGGGCGTTGCCGTTAGACCAGCAGCATCAGCGAATGTCAGTGCGGCCGCAGGTGCGACGGTTACAGTCGATCCGTTTGACGGAGTCTGGGTCTGCGTTGATGTGGCGACGGTTGCGATATTCTCGATACCGCCCTCCGGCGCCGCTGTAACGACGTAGTTGAACTGTATCGATCCGCTACGCCCTGCTGGAACCGCATCAAGTGCGGCGGTGATTGTGAGAGGTCCGGCAAAACTAAAATCAAGCTCAACACCCGATCCATTGACGGCATCGACATCGCCAGATGCGTCAGTCAAGACTGTGCTCGGCGCATCCGACCAAACACCCGATCCGGGCACATAAGTCAGCGTGATTGGATCTCCATCATTATTGGTCGACGGGAGAATATCTTCGATGACAATGTTCGTGGCATCGCCGATACCGGTGTTTGTATATTCGAGATTGACCTCGATTGTATCGCCAATGCTGATAACGCCATTACCGTCCGCATCGTTGAGAAGTGATTGGTCCTTATTGAGGGTCAGAATGCCATCAGTGGTGATGTCGACAGTATCTGTATTGGACGCCGTTTGCGGTGTCTCTCCGGGCGCGGTCGAGCCTTCGCTGGTCGCCGTCAAGACGAAGTCAGAGCTCTCCGTCGCTGAGGCAGATGCCGGAATGGTCGCGCGAACGACTAGGCCCAAGCTCTCCCCTGCCAGAATGGCCGGCGTAAGCGTGATAGGTGTTGCATTGTCCGGCACGCCGTCCTGATCAGCATCAAGAAAAATCGCAATGTCGGTCAAGCTGAAGTCATCACCGGCCGGTGTCTCGTCGATCAAGAGCGAGAAGACGTCATCGGTATTGCCATTATTGGTGAGCGTGTGCGGGAAGAAAGTAAATCCACCAGGCGCGCCATTTAGCGTTTGGCTCGCCGAGAGTTCCAAGCCAAAGACTTCATTGACGATGGTCTCGACAAGGTTTGACTGAACCGTCACCTCTTCGCCATTGGACGTATAGGTTGCTGCCGCCTGATTACCGATCACGGTATCGGCTGGCGGTGGTTCCGCAAGCGCAGCGCCGACGGCAAGTGCCACCGTGCTGACAGCCATTGTTGGTATGAGAATGCGCTTTGTGATGGATTGATATTTAGACATAATTTTCCCGTTCCTCGGCTTAGCCGAAGTAATATACAATTGTTTTTATTAGTTTTTTCTAGTTGTTGACTTGAATCCGGTAGGAAACCGAGATTTCCTCCCCCGGCGCGAGCGCATTGGGCATTCGCCATCGCAATGCATCATATTCTTCAGGTGGAACCGGTGTACCAACCAGTGTGCCGTTTTCGTCTTCTGAATACCTGATCACCGGCTCGAGACTCCAGCCTATCCCAGGCACATGAACTTCAAGATCGCTCTCGAACCCCTCAACGGCGGTGACCGCCAGATAGTGCGTTTGATCCGGTACATCCCCAAGCACGACGAAATCATCAAGCGGATCATCTGTCGCGTTTTTGTAGCCGATTTCATATTCGATAATCCCGCCCGGTGTGATCTCACCTGCGGGCTCTAGAAGTGCGCCTCCATCTTCGTCGAGGGTCACAGCATAAGCTATGAGGGTCGCTTCGACTTCTCCGGATTGAGCGTGCGCGCCACCTGCAAGATACAAGGCCGCTAGGCTGGCCGCCAACACGAATGGTGGACGCCGCCGCCCAGATTCCCGTCCCGCATTTTTTTCTCGCATATCCTGCCAAAAAAACATCCACACCTCCCAGGTTGATTTCATACAACCTAGGCGGGATTGATTACTAAAACCCTAATTTACATACTTAAGCGTGTATTTTTCTACTGAAGTTTATTTTTGCCTTTAATTACAAAACGTCAAAGTCGAACGCTTGGTCCCTAATCAGATGTAGTGGTTAAGGCCCGCCCTGAAATACGGGTCTAGGGACACGGGCTGCCCTAGCGTCACTTACGGCTTAGCCGAGCCAATCAGAAGACAAGGACAAACGGGGCGTTTGGCGCTTAGTATCCTTCAAGCCCAACCAGAGCTTTTGCGTAAGCTTCTGCCGAGAAGGGCTGCAAGTCTTCGGCGCGTTCGCCAACGCCGACAAAATGGATCGGCAGCGCATGAGCTTCCGCGATGGCCACGAGCACACCGCCTTTGGCCGTCCCGTCGAGCTTGGTCATGACGAGGCCGGTAACGCCAGCCGTGTGGCGGAAGGCTTCTACTTGGCTGAGTGCATTTTGGCCGACGGTTGCATCGAGCACCAAGATCACATCATGTGGGGCATCTGGATCAAGCTTTTGCACAACGCGGACAACTTTCGCCAATTCGCTCATCAGTTCGGTTTTGTTCTGCAAGCGGCCCGCAGTATCGACAAGCACAAGATCGAAATTTTCGGCTTTGGCTTTTTCGACCGCCTCGTAAACAAGACCGGCTGCATCTGCACCGGGTGCTTTGGCGATGACCGGAATACCCGCGCGTTCGCCCCAGACGGTGAGCTGCTCGATTGCAGCCGCGCGGAATGTATCAGCGGCCACCAACATGGCTTTGGCGCCTTGCGCCTGTAAGCGCGAAGCGATCTTGCCAATGGTGGTGGTTTTGCCGGAGCCATTGACGCCAACGAACAGGACCACGCGCGGACGCGGGCCATCGGAAAAATCGACGACCTGTTCACGTGGGGACATAATATCGGTGATCTCGCTGGCGAGCGCAGACTTGATTTCCTCGTCGGTGATCTCTTTTTCAAACCGGTCTTTGGCAATGTTTTTGGTCACGCGCCGCGCCACTGCCGTGCCCATATCTGACATGATCAACAGGTCTTCAAGTTCTTCGAGCGTGTCTTCGTCGAGCTTGCGTTTGGTGAAGACGCCGGTAATGCCGCTCGAAAGTTTTGAGGAAGAGCGCTTGAGACCCGTGGAGAGTTTCGAGAAGAAGCCCGGCGATTTGGTTTCAGCTTTTGCGGCTTCTTCGGCGGCTGTGATAGCTGGCTCAGGAACCGGAGCGGGTTCTGGCTCTGGCTCTGGCTCTGGAATAACTGCCGCGGCTTGCTCTTGGGCAAGGCGGGCTTGTTCGGCCTCGGCTTGCTCGATTTTGGCTTGCTCTGCTCTGGCAAGATTTTCTGCTTCTTGGGCGGCTGCGTCCTTTGCCGCTTGATCAGCTGCGTCTTGTGCAGCCTGAGCGCGTACTAATTCAGCTTGCTGATTTTCGGCCTCGCGTTTGGTTGCCTGTTCGCGTTCCAAGCGTTCGCGCTCGGCAAGATCTGCGGCGTCTTTTGCTGCAGCCTCTTCTTTCGCTGCCGCTTCTAGAGCCAACGCAGCCTCGGCCGCAGCCGCAGCTTCTTTCTCTTTTTTCTTCTTGCCGAACCAGAACACCATTAAATTAGGCCCTTGAGTGTTTTTCCATCATGGCTGACTAGCCGTACCTGCACGGTCCGTCCAGCCAAGTCTTGTCCATCATTCTCCAGCGTAACCGGCGTGAAATCTGGCAAACGGGCACTGGTGCCGCGTTCGACTAGCGCAATCGCGTCGCGGCCAATATGCGATTGCAGGTGCTTGCCAAGCGCTGCGTCGCCCGCCGCACGCAGCCGTGCAGCGCGTTGTTTGATCACACCGCCATCAACCTGCGGCATCCGTGCAGCCGGTGTTCCCGGGCGCGGGCTATAAGGAAAAGCGTGCAAGAAAGCGATGCCTACCTCATCGATGAGAGAGAGGGAATTTTCAAACGCATCATCGGTTTCGGTCGGAAACCCTGCAATGAGGTCTGCCCCGAAAGCAATCTCGGGCCGTTTCGATTTGAGCCTCCGGGCGAGCCCAATCGCTTCCTCGCGCGAATGCCGCCGCTTCATCCGCTTGAGCATCATATTGTCACCATGCTGCAAAGACAGATGTAGATATGGCGCAATGCGCGTCTCTCCCACAATCGCCTCTTCTAGCGCAGGATCAATTTCGATCGCATCGATAGACGAGAGCCGAAGCTGTTTGAGGTCCGGTACCAATTTCAAAATACGTTGGACGAGATTGCCCAGTGGCGGCTCGTTCGGCAGATCGCTGCCCCAGCTTGTCAGGTCCACGCCCGTCAGAACAACTTCATGGTGGCCTGTGCCGACCAAAGATTTGACCTGCTCGACCACCTCGCCTGCTGGCACCGAGCGCGAATTGCCCCGCCCATAGGGAATGATGCAAAACGTACAACGATGATCGCACCCGTTTTGGACCTGTACATAGGCGCGGGCGCGGCCCTCCATGCCTTCGATCAGGTGCGCTGCCGTTTCGCGCACACTCATAATATCGTTGACGCGCACTTTCTCTGTACCGCCAAGCAGGTCTGCAGGGGCCCATGTCTCGGCTTTCATTTTGTCATGATTGCCAATAACGCGGGTCACCTCTGGCATATCGCCAAACATTTTCGGATCGATTTGCGCTGCGCAGCCGGTCACGATAATCGCCGCGTCGGGATTGTCTTTGGCAGCCTTTCGGATCGTATTGCGGGCCGTCGCTACAGCGGCATTGGTCACCGCGCATGTATTGATGATCACAGCCCCCTCAAGCCCTGCCTTTTGGGCATGGCCGCGCATCACTTCGGACTCATAGGAATTGAGCCGACAGCCGAGCGTAATGAGTTTGGGCGCGTGTTTCGTCATGATATGCGTCATGTCGCGCTTTTATAACGAGAATTCAATAGGAAAACGGGTTTGGACCGCTATGTCCGACGAGCGTCTATTCAGCTGTGCATGTACCAACGTGCGTAAAAGTAATCACCTGAGACATATTGAACGTTTCCCCATTTGGCCCACTGCCCGACATCTTCGCTGTTCCGTTTGCAGATTTACGGTCAGCGCTAAATGTCATTTCGGTCTGGCCATTGAGGGTCATGCCGGCAACATTGCAGCCCATACCAACAGACAAGGTATCGCCCGCCACAGAGAAATTTGTCGCCTCACACCCGCTCTCTTCATCAAGTCCGAGCATTTGGTCTTTTGATAGAACGGCTTGCGCGGGGGTAATACAGGTGTCTTCGCTTATATTTCTTATGGGAAACGGGATTTTCTGACCGTCAACGTCCATGGAGCCATTTACCACGATGTCGGTGGTCCAGTTTCCCGGAACCACTTCGAACGTATCTTGGGCCAAGGCAGGCGTACTGAAAACAGTTGCGAAGGCAGCGCCCATGATAATGTGCTTGTACCGGAAAAAGCTCATCTTCATCTCCACATATATCTTGAGGTGTTCTTATCCGAAATCGAAGGGGTTGTCATATTACGGGGCTGCAATCCGTAGGGCAGATTTGGAGACGCGCTCACGAACCACCCTACCAAGTCGTGATTTGGCGGCCGTTACGTCACCCTGTTAGGTTTGACATACCTGTTCAGCGTCTAATGAAAGCCAAGCCGATGAAGCATGCCGTTCTTATTGTTACTGTCATTATTGTGCTCGGCTTTGCTGCCAGCGCGCTTTTCGCAGCTCCCGCCCCCGCTCAGACGGCGGATAATCCGAGCCCAGCGCCGGAAACTGTGCGCAGTATCCCGCAAGGCGACTTGCAAGGCTTTGTCGCTCCAAGCGGCGCACATGTTTGGCGAGGCGTTCCCTTCGCAGCAGACACCGGCGGAGACAATCGCTGGCGTGCCCCTCGACCAGCGTCCGGTTGGGACGGCACACGCGATGCAACGGCCCATGGCCCGCGTTGCCCGCAAGTCGCCAATAGTTTCACCCAGAGCGATATGCCTTTCGAACCGGGCGATCTGCTGGGCGACGAAGCCTGCTTGAACCTCGATGTCTACGCGCCTGCTGATGCCGCTGGAAAATCACTGCCTGTGATGATGTGGATCCATGGCGGCTCGAACGTCTCTGGCGCAAGCGCCGACTATGATGGCTCATACCTCGCCCAGAACGAAAACGTCATCATCATTGCAGTCCAATATCGTCTTGGGCCATTGGGCTTCTTCTCCCACCCCGCTCTGCGCGACACCGCAAGCCTGCCCGAAGACCGCGCCGCCAATTTCGCAACGCTCGATCTCGTCGCTGCTCTCAACTGGATCAAGACCAATGCGGCAAGTTTTGGCGGCGATGCGGGCAATGTCACCATTTTCGGCGAAAGCGCGGGCGGGCAAAATGTATCTACTTTGCTGGCCTCGCCTCTTGCCAAGGGATTGTTCCACCGCGCGATTATCCAATCGGGTGGGTTTGACAGCGTGACGGTG
>JBDVDE010000082.1:0-33723 GCA_039942135.1 Hyphomonadaceae bacterium | reverse complement strand
CGGCTGCACCCATCTTTGGCGAGAATTGTGTTGCGGCCCGCACCCGTCCGGCCCAGCCATCCTCATCGGTCCAGCCAAGCTGAATGCCTGCCAATCCCGCGGCGCCCAAGGCGGTCATCTCCATATAGTCCGGCCGCTCGACCTCGACCTCGCAAATATCGGCAACGAACTGCATCAGCCAGTCATTCGCCGCCATACCGCCATCAATCCTGAGCAGATCAACGCCAGCCCCGTCCGCAGTAAAAGCCTCAAGCAATTCTCGCGTCTGATACGCCGCCGCTTCCAGCCCCGCCCGTACAATATGGGCGCTGCGTGTGCCGCGCGTCAGTCCACTAACCTGCCCACGTGCTTCGGCATTCCAATGCGGCGCGCCAAGCCCGGTAAACGCCGGCACGAAATAGACCCCGCCATTGTCATCAAGCTCGGAGGCCATCCGCTCGGACGCAGCCGCATCATCAATCAGTTGCAGCTCGTCGCGCAACCATTGGATCACAGTGCCTGCATTAAAGATCGCCCCTTCCAGCCCGTAAGCACTCGCTTTGCCCGTTTCATAACCAACGGTGCCAAGCAGACGATGGCTCGAAACAGGTCTGTCCTTGCCCGTATTCGCAACCAGAAATGCGCCAGTGCCAAAGGTGATCTTCGCTTCCCCCTCGCCAAGGCAACCTTGCCCGACAAGTGCGGCCTGTTGATCGCCTATCGCCGAAAAAATCGGAATGGAGCGACCAAACAATCCTGCATCCGTCTCGCCAAATGCCGCGCTACTTGGCCGAACCTCCGGCAACACGCCCGCCGGAATATCGAGCAGCTCAAGCATCTCGTCACTCCAGCCGCCCGCGCCATCAATGCCGAGCCGGTAGAGCAGCGTCCGCGACGCGTTCGTGACATCCGTCGCATGCACAGCTCCGCCCGTTAGCCTGTAGATCAGATAGGCATCGACCGTCCCGAAGGCCAACTCCCCTGCCTCCGCACGCCCGCGCGCACCCGTCACAGTCTCAAGCAGCCAGCCCAGCTTCGTGCCGGAGAAATACGGATCAAGCAGCAGCCCCGTCGTATCGCTGACCTGGTCTTCATGCCCTGCCGCCTTAAGCATCTCACATCCCGCAGCCGTGCGTCTGTCCTGCCAGATAATCGCTGGTGCCAGCGGCTCCCCATCAGCCTTGTCCCACAGCAGTGTCGTCTCACGTTGATTGGTGATCCCGATCGCAGCAACCTGTTCCGCGCCGCCAATCTGCGCAATCACAGACCGACACGCCGCCAGCGTCTTATCCCAAATCTCGGCCCCGTCCTGCTCGACCCAGCCATCTGCCGGATACTGCAAAGCCACTTCCTCTTGCGCCACCGCGACCTGTTCGAATGCGCGATTATACGCAATCGCCCGCGTCGAGGTCGTGCCCTCGTCGATCACCAGAATATGCTCGCTCATGCCCGCCTCTTATGCCTTTACAATCAGGTGCGCATACTGGCCGACAGCGCGCTGCGGCTCAAGCAAAATTGCGGAACCGAGCTAGACTGCTCAACGCCGCCACCACCCTTTGGCGACATCCTCATCGCTCATAAATGGCGGATCGGGGCGAATGTTCTCGTCTGCAGGAACCGTTTTCAGCGACCAGTGAAAATAGGCAGGTGCCACCGTAAACAGGATCAACATCGGCCCAATGATTGCAAGAGACAATGCCGCCACATTTGCACCACCTGTCAATTCGGTGATTGGTCCTCTTGTCGCCAATAATGGTAAATAAGCCAGCAGCGCCACGCCCATAATGCGATACGCAAACAGTCGCGCTTTCCCGACCAGCCTTATCTCAAACTCATCCATATGTTGGCGTTCCGTATATTGAAAAACACCGCCTTTAAGCTGCGATGGGACCATCATGCCCAACATGAGTATTGCCTGAATAACAAACGAGTTGGCAATCGCGGCTATACTCGCTCCACTAATATCGTAACCATTCGTCTCAATGCCCATATAGTCGAGCATGTATTTTACGGCAAAATACAGCCAAGGCATTAACGGCAAAATGCGTCCGATCCATATCGCAGTATTCGGACGGAATAGATGATAAAAATCTCGCGGCGCACGAGGGTTTGGTTCTCCAACGGCCACCGTTCTACCCCTTCAGTCTCAGCCGCGCCAATTCGCGAGACAATGGCTCGAACGGACGGCGCGAGAACACCATTTCAACCGGCAAATCGAAGAACTCGGCAATGCGCAGCGCAAGCTCAAGACTCGGCGCATAATCGCCCCGCTCCAAATATCCGATGGTCTGGTAATTCACGCCCAGCGCCTCAGACAGCCCCTTGCGAGACAAACCTCGCTCGGTCCTCAAGGGAGCAATTCGATTGTGTAGCTCTTCAGACATACGTTGATGATACGGTCGAATTATTGTGAGTCAACAACAATAAATTATCACGAACTACTTATTCTCCCGCCTTGGCCCGCGATCGCCAAACCACCAGAGCGTTGCCGCCGTGGCTGCAAAGGTCGACGTTTCGGTAATCGCATCGCGCCCCGCCGCATCTGCGCCAAACCAGATCACGCCCGCAATCAGCCATAGAAGCAGCGTCAAAAACGGCCGCGTTAGCCCGCGCACCGCGTTCACCCAGCCATAACTCACCCCGATCGCCGCCTCAGCCTCCATAGATGCGCTTAGCCCGCGCCAACTCCCCGCCGTTTCCGCCAACGCAATCTCGGCCTCAGTCTCTTGCGCGCTTGCCTGCATTTGCAGGGCCAGCAGCTCGCTTTCATGTGCCCAGCGCGCCTGCTCATGCGCATGTGTTTGCCGCCGCTCGAAAAAGCTCGCCACCCGCCCGAGCGCCGTGCCCGCCAGTCCGAATATCCCGCCCGATGCAGCGCTTGCCGCAATCCCGATTATGTCGCCCATAAACCCCGCGCTCCTTTATAATACCAACTCGCCGGACGCGCCCGCCGATCAAGATGCAAAAACGTCCGTGCAAAGCCTTGTCCGGTAAACCCGTAAGCCGCCGCCATCCGCGCCAAAGCGTGCCTGTCATGCGCGACCAGCGACACATCCACCGCAATTCTTTTGTGCTGCGACAAAGCCGCTCCGCCGACCGCCGCATTCCACTGATCACACCGATGCCCCGAATTGATCACCAGCGCCCGCCCCGCCGCAGCCCGCAACGCTTCCAGCCCATCGAGAAATTCCGCATCGTGAAAATATTCGCCAGCGCAAAACCGACCCGCGCACCGGCATGCCAACTCATCCATCGCAAAATGCGGCCAGCGCCAGCGCCCGCCAAGCCGCTCACGCGCTGCTACTACCGACACATACAACATAAGGCCCAATCTCCTGAGCCAGTACATTGGCCAGCAAACCGCCCTTGTAGGATAGTTTTAGTGCGGGAGCCTCACGCGCACGCCAGTATGTCACCCGCATCTCCAGCGCACGCTAGCGTCCATGGCCGCAGGCACCGAGACAGCTAGCTCCCGCCAAGGCCCGCCAGCTTCTCCCGAATCCCGGCTTCAAGCCGCTCGGCTTGTTCCAAATAAAACGTCATCTCTTGCGCTCTATAGACCTCCAAAGCCTCCATGGCCGCGACAAGCGCCTTTTGCAAAAAGCTCTCCTGCCTATCCGCGTACGTCCCCGCCATCACTGCAAAAACAAGTGCCAAATTATACTGCGTCATCGCCCATAAAGCTGGCATATCTGTCTTGGTGCGCACAGTAAGCGCAGCCTCGAAAGCCGCAACAGAGCGCTCAAGCGCATCAGAATCGCCGCGCTCACCGAGCACTAGCAACGCATTACCAAGATTGTTCTGCGTCATAGCCCAATCGGCTGGCATATCTGTCTTGGTGTAAACGCTAAGCGCAGCCTCGTAAGCTTCAACAGAGCGCTCAAGCGCATCAGAATCACCGCGTTCACCGAGCCTTAGCAACGCACCGCCCAGATTGGTCTGTGTCGTAGCCCATTGAGCTGGCATATCAGCCTTGGTGCGCACAGTAAGCGCAGCCTCGAAAGCCATAACAGAGCGCTCAAGCGCATCATTATCACCACGCTCCCCAAGTACTCGCAACACATTGCCCAGATTGTTCTGCGTCATAGCCCAATCAGCTGGCATATCTACCTTGGTGTAAACGCTCAGCGCAGCCTCGTAAGCCTTAACAGAGTGCCCAAGCGCATCAGCATCGCCGCGCTGACCAAGCACTTGCAACACGTTGCCCAAATCATTTTGTGCTGCAGCACGCGCATCAGGTGTCTCAGCAATCTCGATACAGCGTTCAGCCAATGCAACGCCTATTTCCAGATCAAACCGTGTGCCCATGCGCAATCCGGTTTCGTAATACTGGCTTTGAGCAACGCGCATTGCCTCAAACAAGGCCGCGCCATCTGCTGTTAGGCCCGCTTTGCGTTCCTCGCGCTCAACAAGCTTGGCCACATCGCGCAAGAGATAGGCCTGCCTTATGCCCTGTTCAATCAGTGCGGTCTTGCTTTGCAGTCGCCGCTCAGCCTCCTCGGCCTCCTCGCGCTCCATTTGCGCCATCGCAGCCTCATATTCGCGGTCGGCGGCCTCTTCATCACCTGCATCATTCTCCCGCGCCATACGTGCCGCGACATCCGCAACGAACCCATCCAAATTTCGCAGCGAAGCGCCTGCCTTGCGCAAATCAAGCGCAATCTCCACAGCCCGCTCCAATTCGGCCAGCGCCAGCACCTCATTGCCGCCAGTCTCGGTGACAATCCGCTGGGCCAGCGACAGAACAGCCGGTTCAGGCAGCTCGGTTTGCGGAATCTTTGCAGCAAGCTGAGCAATCTGCGCCAAAATCTCGGCTTGACCATCCGCCAGACCGTCCAGCTTTTCGTTCATCTGCGCAAATTCGGCTCTTAACCGCTCTTCCAAGCCCCCAACGCGCGCCAAAATTTCGCCATTTGTGCGCGCCATCTCGATTAAAAGATGAGGTTCGAGCTTTTCAAAATAGGCTTTGTCCTCAATCGCTGCCTCGAATGCCGCGCTGATCACTTCACGCGCAAGGCTAATCGCGATCATATTGCCCCCTTGTCCGAACACATCAGGCGCCTTGCCCGCCAACTCCTCCATGACGCGATCCGTCGCCGCTTGCGGAAACAAAGCAGCAGACTTGTCGGTCGCATCGCGCGCCAATTGTTCGCGGCTCATATTACAGCGCGGCAAATGTTCGCCGAGAAGGGCCGCTGCCTCACTGAGCTTGCTGCCATGCTCATGCTTGAGCCGCTTTATGCCTTCCCGGTTTTCATCCGTAATTCGAGTAATAATTTTCTTGAGCGCTTTTTCACTTTCCGGCCCCTGCGTCTTCTTCTCGGCCAGCCACAGTCCCGCCAGCGTCGTGCCGCCAACCAAAGCCAGTGGCGCAGCAGCGACCGCCGCCGTCGCGCTGACCGCTCCAACCGCGCCAAGCGCCAAGCCGCTGCAGCCGAATATGAAGCTTGCGACATACTCGGCGCAATCTTTGGTCAATGGCATAAATTCGTCCTCATCCGTCTCCAGCGATTACGATAAAGATGAATACCTCGCGGTCAACCAAGCCTCGAATATGCCATGACGCGCAGTGCTGTCGGATAAGTCCGCCGCCAGCGCCGCTCTAATGGAGTCAGTTCTGGAGTCTTCGCCCGCCAAGTGGAGTGCGTATTCTCTCGATAGGAATTTTTTATCCGACCGCTTAGCTGATCGCGCGGCCATAGCTGGTTTGGGCAGCGAGCTTGGCGCGGGCCTCATTATATTCGCGCTCGAGTTGGGCGACATAAGCCTCGACCGACATCCGGTCTTGAACCGCGCCGATGCCTTGTCCGCAGCCCCAGATATCTTTCCAGGCTTTCGCGTCCTGATTGCCGCCGGAGCCGAAATTCATCGCGCTCGGATCGCTCTCGGGAAGATCGTTCGGGTCCAGTCCTGCCTTGGCAATTGACGGCGCGAGATAGTTGCCGCTAACGCCTGTAAACAGGTTCGAATAGACAATGTCGCCCGCCTTCGAGTCGACGATCATGTCCTTATACCCATCCACCGCGCGGGCCTCGTCACAGGCAATGAAGGCCGAACCGATATAGCCGAGGTCTGCGCCCATAGCTTGCGCTGCCGCGACCGCACCGCCGCTCGCAATCGAGCCGGACAGAGCCAGAGGGCCATCGAAGAATTGGCGAATTTCCTGAATTAAAGCAAAGGGCGAGAGCGTTCCGGCATGTCCGCCAGCGCCGGCACAAACTGCGATCAGCCCGTCTGCGCCTTTCTCCAACGCCTTGTGCGCGAAGACGATATTGATGATGTCATGCAGCACGATGCCGCCATAAGAATGGATCGCGTCGTTGACCTCGGTGCGCGCGCCCAGCGAGGTGATGACGATCGGCGCCTTATACTTCACGCACAGTTCGACATCATGCATCAGGCGGTCGTTCGACTTGTGGACGATCTGGTTGACGGCAAATGGCGCGGACGGCCTGTCGGGGTTCTTCTCGTCCCATTCGGCCAGCTCCGTCGTGATCTGGTCGAGCCATTCATCGACGACATGGCCGGGCCGTGCATTGAGGCTGGGGAACGATCCCACGATGCCCGCTTTGCATTGCGCGATCACCAGTTCCGGCCCCGAAATGATAAACAATGGCGAGCCAATCACCGGTACGCGCAAGTTCTGTAATACGGGTGGCAGGGCCATGAAAATTCTCCAAAAATTGTTTACTCTGACAACCTACTCCGCCGCACCCGAAGCGCAAGCCATGACCTTACGCAAACAAGTTTCCGCCGCTCAGCTACGCGCCCAACACCTCTGTCAACTCCGATTAACGCAGAGCCCCCGCGCCCATTCGCCCTCTTGACCTTTCAGGGGCATTTCGGCCACTTGGCAGCAGTTATATTATGGGGTTTGCATGCCAAACGATTTTCTCTCCCTTTCAGGGACTTTTCCAGATGCCGACGAGAGCCAATGGGCCGAGGCCGTGTCCAAAGCGCTTAGAGGGGCCAGCCCCGATCGGTTGAGCCGCACCACGGCGGACGGACTGACCATTAAGCCGCTCTATCGCGAGGCAGATTGGCCCTCGGCCACAGACCCGCTTGGCCACCCCGGTTTGGCCCCTTTTCTACGCGCGCCAGAAGTTGAACCCAACAAGTTTTTACCTTGGGATATTCGCCAAATTTTTGCCCACCCTGATCCGGCAACCACCCAAGCCGAGATCATGCGCGACCTTGAACGCGGTGTGAGCTCTATTGAACTGGCCATCGACCCTGAAGGCATCCAAGGTTGCGCCATTGGCAGCGCAGACGATATGGCAACAGCGCTTAGCGGCGTCGATGCCAGCATTGCCGCCATCGCACTAGCCCCGGCTGGCGCGGCTGCGGGATATGGGCTAGGAGCCGCCTCATTGCTTGCAAATTGGGCCAAAGCGCATGCCGCCCCGGCCACCGCTAAACTCGCCTTCAATCTCTGTCCGCTCGCCGCCCTATCGCGATTGGGTACATTGGAAGAAAGCCTCGACAGCGCATTTGCCCGCGCCGCTTTCCTCGTAAATTCTCTTCAGCCTGATTTCGCGCAAGCCAGCTTCTTCCGCATTGATGCCACTGCCCTGCACGATGCTGGCGGGACGGATGCTCAAGAGCTAGGCGGTCTTATCGCCCAAGGCATAGACACGCTGAGACGTCTCGGCGCTGCCGGACTGCCTACGAAAGACGTGGCACCTAAGCTGGTATTTACACTGTCAGTCGGTCCCAATTACGGGGTCGAGATTGCCCGTCTTCGCGCTGCCCGTCGGCTGTGGGCGCGCTGCCTCGAAGCCCTCGACCTGCCTGCTGTTCCGATGAACATCCAAGCGGTCAGCGCCCGCCGCATGCTCACCAAGCGCGATCCGTGGGTGAACCTGCTACGCAATACGGCAGCTTGTTTCGCAGCAGGTGTCGGCGGTGCTGATATTGTCACCCTACGGGCCTTTACCGATGCGCTCGGCGTTGCCGAAGAATTGGGCCGGCGTACCGCTCGCAACACCCAGATCATCGCTCAGGAAGAAAGCCAACTTGGTCGCATTGCCGATCCGGCAGGCGGTGCATGGTTTATCGAAAGCCACGCCAACGATCTGGCCAAGGCAGCATGGAGTGTCTTTCAGGATATCGAGGCAGATGGCGGGTTCGGAGCCAGCCTGTTGAACGACGCCTTGCAGCCGAAGATCGCCGACGCCCGCAAAGCTCTACAAAGCTCGGTTGCCCGCCGTAAAACGCCAATCACCGGTGTCAGCGAGTTTCCGCTCCTTGAGGAGATACAAGCCCCCATTGCCGATGTCTCCGGCTTTGGCAGCGCTCCCCATATCTCGGCTGAACTGCCGGAGAGTTGCCCCGCACCAGACGGTGAAGCACTCGCGTCGCCGCTATGGCCGATACGTCTCTCCGAGCCTTTCGAGCGCCTGCGCGATCATGCCGACACCCAAACCGCGAAAACTGGCACCCGCCCAAGCATTTTCCTTGCAACGCTAGGCTCTCTTGCGAGCCATACTGCCCGCGCCGACTATGCCCGCAACCTGTTCGCAACCGGCGGTATCGAGGCCAAGAATGCCCCTGTGCCCCCGGAGGACACCGCCGAACTTGTCGCCGCCTTTCGCGCGTCAGGCTGTGCGCTCGCCGTCTTGTGCGGAAGTGACACCACATATGCCGAGCAAGCCGAAGCCGCCGCCAAAGCCTTGAAAGATGCAGGCGTCCAACGGCTTTATCTGGCAGGCAAACCCGGCGACAAGCAGGCCGCCTACACTGCGGCAGGCCTCGACAGCTTCATTCATATCGGTGCGGACATAATCGCGACGCTCGAACTTGCCCACGCTGAATTGGGGATCACATAATGAGTAATTTTCCAGACTTCACGAAACTCGATTTAGATACAGACCAAGCCAATGCCGTCAGCAGCTCAACGGCCGCAAGCGCGGGCGATACGCCCGAAGGCATCGGCCTCAAAGCAAGCTATAGTGCGGCCGACACTGCCGGGCTCGACTATCTCGATGATTTTCCCGGCCTACCTCCATTCGGGCGCGGCCCTTACCCGACCATGTATACCCAGCGTCCCTGGACCGTGCGCCAATATGCGGGTTTCTCGACCGCAGAAGACTCTAACGCCTTCTATCGCCGCAATCTCGCCGCCGGACAAAAAGGCCTTTCGGTCGCCTTCGATCTCGCCACCCACAGAGGCTATGACAGCGATCATCCCCGCGTCGCCGGTGATGTCGGCATGGCAGGCGTCGCGATCGATTCAATCCTCGACATGCGCACACTGTTTTCCGGCATTCCGCTCGACGAAATGACGGTCTCGATGACGATGAACGGCGCTGTACTGCCGATTATGGCGCTCTATATTGTTGCCGCCGAAGAGCAAGGCGTTAGCCCCAACAAGCTCGCTGGCACAATCCAGAACGACATCCTCAAAGAATTCATGGTGCGCAACACCTATATCTACCCGCCCAAAATCTCGATGCGGATCATCTCGGATATTTTCGCCTACACCTCGCAAAACATGCCGCGTTACAATTCGATCTCGATCTCGGGCTATCACATGCAAGAAGCCGGTGCGACGGCAGACCTCGAACTGGCCTATACGCTTGCTGACGGGCTGGACTATATCCGCGCAGGAATGGCGGCAGGGCTGGACGTAGATGCATTTGCGCCGCGCCTTAGCTTTTTCTGGGCAATCGGTATGAACACGTTTATGGAAGTTGCGAAAATGCGCGCAGCGCGGCTGCTCTGGGCCAAGCTCGTCAAACAGTTCGACCCGAAAAACACGAAAGCACTAAGCCTGCGTACGCATAGCCAAACCTCTGGCTGGTCGCTCACTGCTCAAGACGTTTACAACAATGTCACCCGCACATGCCTTGAAGCCATTGCAGCGACGGGCGGCCAGACCCAAAGTCTCCACACCAACAGCTTTGATGAAGCCCTCGCCTTGCCAACGGACTTTTCAGCCCGAATCGCTCGCAACACGCAGCTCTTCTTGCAGCAAGAAGCAGGTGCCCCACAAACTATCGATCCATGGGGTGGCTCCTACTATATTGAACGCCTGACCCACGACCTCGCCGCGCGCGCAATGGTCCATATCGAAGAAGTCGAAGCGATGGGCGGCATGGCCGAAGCCATCGAGCAAGGTCTGCCCAAGCTCCGCATCGAGGAAGCGGCAGCCCGCACACAAGCAAGGATCGACAGCGGCGAGCAAACCGTTGTCGGCGTCAACAAATTCCATCTAGACACCGCAGAAGACGTGCCTGTTCTTAAAGTCGACAATGCTGCCGTACGCCAAATGCAGCTCGACAAGCTTGCCAGGTTACGCGCTGAGCGAGACCAGTCGGAGGTCAGCGCAGCTCTATCCGCCTTGAAAAGCGCCGCGATTTCCGGCGAAGGCAACTTGCTCGCCCTAAGCGTCAATGCTGCCCGTGCAAAAGCGACCGTCGGCGAAATTTCCGACGCTGTGGAAGCGGCTAGCGGCCGTCATAAAGCCGTCATTCGCTCCATCAGCGGTGTCTATGGCGCAGGCGTGACTGGAACGAAAAATGGCGAAGACGCGAAGTCACGCGCCGAAACCTTTGAAAAGACTAATGGCCGGAAACCAAAAATCTACATCGCAAAAATGGGCCAAGATGGTCATGATCGCGGACAGAAGGTTGTTGCATCCGGTCTGGCAGATCTCGGTTGGGATGTGGTGATCGGGCCACTCTTCCAAACGCCGGAGGAAGCCGCGGCAGATGCTTTGGAAGCCGGCGTCGATATCGTCGCTGCCTCGTCACTCGCAGCAGGCCATCTCACACTTGTACCTGAACTCCGCCGCGCGCTTGGCAATGAAGGGGCCTCGAGAACAAGCATTGTCGTTGGCGGCGTCATCCCGCCGCAAGATTTTGACGCCCTGCTCGGCGCCGGAGCCGCCGCAATCTTCCCGCCAGGCGCCGTGATTTCAGAATGCGCAATTACGATGATTGAAACGATAGAAGCGCGGGAGAGCTAATGGGCACGTCCAAGACCTATCAGGGCGGATGCCATTGCGGCGCAGTCCGGTTTGAGATTGAGCTGCCGAACGCGTTCGACGTTGAGGACTGCAATTGTTCAATTTGCGCCATGTCTGGCAATATCCATGTGATTGCCCCCGCGAGCCACTTCACCCTGCGTCAAGGCGCGGATAATCTCACCCGATACACGTTCAACACTGGCGCAGCGCAACATCTGTTTTGCAAAACGTGCGGTATAAAGAGCTATTACATTCCGCGCTCTAACCCCGATGGCATCGCTATAACGTGGCGCTGCCTCGACGATTGGCAAGACCTTGATATCACGATCTGTCCGTTTGACGGCCAAAACTGGGAAGACAACGCAGGAAGACTGGCCCACAAATCAAAACCAGACTAGCAAGGCACTCCGCCCTCGCGCTTAACCGCCAGGCAGATACGCAAGAAATTCTCCCCTACTGCGACAATTTGTACCGCATCCTGATTAACCTTTTAGGGCATGCTCTTTGTACTTGCATAAACAAGTATGGTCAAATGGGGGATAAACAGTATGGGAAACACCTCATATCAACAGGCTATAACGTCGGCCGCAACGCCGGACACCAGACTAGGAATCGCACAAAAAGACAAGTATTCCGCCGCTATCGAATTGTATGAAAATCTGACCCGTTTTACCGGCAACATTTCTGCCGATACATCAGGTGACGGCGAATTCGATCTAGAAATTTACCAGTCTCTCCAACTATCACGTGCATGTATGCTGAGGTGGATCGCAATCAATTCGCCGACAAAATCTAAAACCGAATATATCAGAAAACTGATTGTGCAGTCCGCGGTCAGAGATGACGACAAGAACGATTAGTCTCGAATACCTGAATCGGAATGCCCTTCATTCAATTTGAATGATGGTGCTTCAATGCGTACCCAGCCTCGGAATGATCAAACACGTCACCGATCTCTGGATGCGACAAGGGTTCATCACTATTGTCACGCTCCAGATTTTGTTCCGAGACATAGGCCACATAATGACTACTCTCGTTCTCTGCAAACAGGTGATAATATGGTTGATTGCGATGCGGGCGCATATCTTCGGGGATGGCTTCATACCACTCTTCGGTATTTGCAAATTCCGGATCAATATCGAAAACAATCCCTCGAAACGGATGGATGCGATGCTGCAAAACATCTCCAATCGCATATTTCGCATTGCGCTGTAATGGCCGTTGCGGATGCAGCCGCTTGACTTCAGCTTCGACAATAGGCTCGGCAAGTTGATCCCGCGTCGCTTTGCGGCTGAATATTTTAAAAAATCGCAAAAACATCGATAATTTTCAAACCGTGTGCTAGGCTGGAGGTAACGAAAAACAAGTTGGCTAATTATGCCTATTAACAAAAAGTCGGCTGCGGGCAAGTCACGAACGCACAGTCGACCACATAGTCCCCCACTCTATGGAGCGGTTGATTTAGGAACGAATAACTGTCGTTTACTTGTTGCAAAGCGAGCGGGCGATAAGTTTCGTGTCGTAAACTCGCATTCGCAGATCGTTCGATTGGGTGAAGGTCTATCTGCGACAGGCGAGCTCTCAGAGGCATCGAGGCAGCGTGCGTTCGACGCATTGGGGACCATCCGGCAGAAACTCAAACAGCTGGGCGTGCGCCATGTCCGGTGTATTGCAACGGAAGCCTGTCGAAAGGCCAGCAACGGACCGGAGTTTATCCGCGATGTTCAAACCCGCACAAAATTGAGTTTCAAGATCGTTAGCGCCAAAGAAGAGGCAAGACTAGCTGCCATAGGCTGTCACGACCTGATCGAACCTGACGCGGATCTCGTTATGGTGCTCGATATTGGTGGCGGCTCGACCGAAGTCGCCTTTATCGACCTCGCAGACCAGCCCGCCCGAGACATCAAAACACTGGTGAACACTATGCCAATTAGCGCTTGGTATTCGTTTCCCCTCGGTGTTGTTACCCTGACAGAAGCTTTCTCACACGAGCCCGAACTAGACCGCTTTGAAGCGATGCACCAGCATGCAAAGTCCGTATTTTCCGGTTGGACAAAAGGGCAGTCCTTTGCCGAAAGGTTGCAGTCTGACACAGCCTATATGATTGGCACATCAGGCACCGTGACATGTCTTGCAGGTATCCGGCTCGGCCTTCAGAAATATCGACGCGATAAAGTCGATGGACATTGGCTTACCCAGTCAGAGGCCCAAGAAACGATACATGATTTCACCCGGGCATCCCTAACTGAGCGGGCAAGCATTCCAACCGTAGGCGAAGATCGCGCCGACCTCATGTTGGCTGGCTGCGCTATTCTTGACGCCGCATTTGCACAATGGCCCTCGCAACGGTTACGTGTTGCTGATCGCGGCCTACGCGAAGGTTTGTTATTAGCCATGATGCACGGTACCCGAAAATCACGTCGCCGGCGCGGCGGCAAGGGTCGTTCACGTAAACCTAAAGTGCACGAGAATGCACCATCTCCCCCCACTGAAAGCGGAGCATCAACCCAATGAATGATGATGGAAAAAGGCGGTGGAAAAAGCCCAAAAACCCCGCGGGTAATACGTCTGGTCGGCGCGTCAATGCGCGCAAAGTTACCGCGCACAATGCTCAAAGTGAAAGCTCGAAAAAATGGATCGAGCGACAACTCTCGGACCCTTATGTCCAGAAAGCACGCGATGCCGGTTATCGCGCTCGGGCAGCATTCAAACTCCTCGAAATTCACGAAAGAACCGGACTGCTCAAAGCAGGTCAGCGCGTGGTCGATCTAGGGTGTGCGCCCGGCGGCTGGCTACAAATCTTGCAATTGCGCGGATTGAGCGAGATCGTTGGGATTGATTTGCTCCCAGTGGACCCGCTGGCCGATGTTCATATTATAGAAGGCGATGTCAACGACCCCGAAGCTGTCGCGCAAATGCTTGAAGGCTTATCTGGTCCGCCAAACCTTGTCCTCTCGGACATGGCTGCAAACACAACAGGCCACCGCCAGACTGACCATTTGCGCACTGTCGCATTGGTCGAAATTGCGGTTGAGTTCGCGCTAACCCATCTAGAACCGGGCGGAGCGTTTTGCTCAAAGGTCTTCCAAGGCGGTGCCACATCGGGTGTGCTCCATACGCTCAAACAAAACTTCAAAACCGTCAAACATATAAAACCGCCATCCAGTCGGGCTGGATCACCGGAAATTTTTGTCGTAGCAACAGGGTTCGCACCTTTAGCACGCGGCTCTGCGACCTAATGAATTGAAAGCACTCGAATGCCCCTTACAACGCCAAAACGTATTATCGTTACCGGGGGCGCTGGTTTTGTTGGCTCCCATCTTTGCGATCGTCTGGTCGAGGACGGTCATGATGTAATCTGCGTCGACAATTTCTATACGGGATCCCGACAAAATGTGATCCATTTATTTGGACACCCACGCTTTGACCTTGTCCGTCATGATGTCACGTTTCCACTCTATCTCGAAGCAGACGAAATATACCATCTCGCCTGCCCCGCCGCGCCGATCCATTATCAACGTGATCCGGTCCAGACGCTGAAAACATCGGTTCACGGTTCGATCAACGTCCTAGGTCTGGCAAAACGGTTGGGCGCAACAGTCCTGCAAGCTTCGACATCCGAAGTATACGGCGATCCTGTCGTGCATCCGCAAACCGAAGACTATTGGGGCAATGTCAACCCAATTGGCGTGCGCTCGTGTTATGACGAAGGCAAACGCGCTGCTGAAACCCTATTTTTCGACTATCATCGCCAGCACGCACTCCAAATCAAAATCGCACGTATATTCAACACATTCGGCCCGCGCATGCACATCAATGACGGACGGGTCGTGTCGAATTTCATCTTGCAAGCTCTCACGAACAAACCGCTGACCCTGTTTGGCGACGGGCAGCAAACCCGATCATTCTGCTATGTCGACGACCTCGTAAATGGCCTGATGAAGCTTATGGCATCTGGTGATGATATCACCGGACCGATCAATCTCGGAAATCCGGTAGAAATCACAATAGAAGCATTGGCCCAAACCATTATCGAAATGACAGGATCACCATCCAAAATCGACCGACAACCTCTCCCATCGGATGATCCGCGTCAGCGCAAACCCGATATTTCACTGGCAAAATCTTCACTCGGCTGGCAGCCAGAGATTGATTGGACAGATGGCCTGAAGCGGACGATCACCTATTTCGAAACTCTGTTGCGCGAGAGCGAGAGCTAGGCAATAGTCCTGCATTGCAAACTTCCCCATAGCCCTGATCAGAGATTTCGAAATGCGTGTATTTATCTTCACCCTGCTGCTGGCATTATTTGGCCTATCTGCTTGCGGATCATCTAATGATACCAATTTGTTTGTCGACGCGGTGGACTATGCCGCAATGGAACCTGAAGGCGGCTGTACGATCGACCCACCGAATGCGATCTATCATGCCTGTATAGACACCGAGACGCTGTATGAAGCGGCGCTCAGTTCGGCAAAGGAACGCGGCACGCCCTTAATGGTGATTTGGGGGTTTAACGAGTGTCCGTTCTGCAAAGTCTTTGATGGTGAGAACTTCAATCCGGCCGCGCCGTGGAAAACGGCCGATTTTGTAAAAAAGCTGACCGACGATCAACGCGCCGCGATGCCAGCCGAGGCTCTGGAAAGCTATCAGATCAGTGTCGTGCGCTTACATGCACGCACCGAAAACGGGTTGGCCTTTGCAGATAAAATCGGCGTCACCGATCTGGCCCGCGAACGCGGTTGGCACCGTGTCTGGTCTCCTTTCATTATGACCGTTGATCCTGAAACCCGGCAAATACACACCGAGGAAAAATGGAATGCGCAATGGAGCTTTTGCGAAAGCGCTTCGGAGTTCATCGTCAACCTCGTCGCCATCGGTGCCCTGCCCGATGATGGCGACCATGTTTGGGAAATGTGCCCGTCCGCCTGATGCTTCTAATCTTCACGAATCCAGCCATAATCTGAACTCTTTCGTTGCATAGTTTCTGTCTCAATAGGATCGCGTTGGAGGATAACATGCGGAAGACTTTACCTTGGATTATTGCGGCGGCAGCACTGCTTGGCGCTTGCAGCAATGTGCCGACACCCGCCGATGTGCCAGATACCGCCGCAGATGCGGTGCCCGCAGACGCAGCCCCCAATAAGCCGATTTCTTTTGAGGGCGAGCGCGCCACCCAAGAAGAACGCGCAAAGTGCGAAGCTGCAAACGGCACTGTCGTTCGAGCAGGAATACTCGGCTGGGAACGCTGCACAATTTCCTATGCTGACGCGGGAAACACATGTTCAGGTTCGAGCGATTGCCTCGGCGACTGCCGACTAACAAGTTTTGGCGGGGAGACAGAAACACCCCTAACCGGAACCTGCCAAATAAACGATGATCCTTTCGGGTGTTACCAGACCGTAGAAGGTGGTGAGCCCGGAATTTCCATATGCGTTGACTAAACAAAAGCATCCCTTCTAGCGCATTTTTTACTTTCCAAGCGGCGCGGCTTTCATTATGAGGCCAAAAAGGAAGCTGCAATCATGAAAATCCGCCAAGCCCTGACCTTTGACGACGTGCTCCTACAGCCCGGCGCGAGCGAAGTTACCCCATCTGAAGTCAGCACAGTTACTCGACTCACCAAATCCATCTCGTTGAATATACCATTGCTGTCGGCGGCGATGGATACAGTGACCGAAGCGAGGCTTGCCATCGCTATGGCTCAGGCAGGCGGCATGGGCGTAATTCACCGCAATCTTAGCGTTGACGAACAAGCCCGCGAAGTTGGACAAGTCAAGAAGTTCGAAAGCGGGATGGTCATGAACCCGGTGACGATTGCTTCAACAGCGACATTGGCAGACCTGATCGAGCTGAAAGAGAAGCGCGGATTTTCCGGTATTCCCGTTGTCGAGAATGACGGCACGCTTATCGGCATTATCACCAATCGCGATCTGCGCTTTGCAGAAGACCTCTCGCGCCCTGTCGCAGACCTGATGACGCAATCACTTGTCACCGCGACCGCAGATACGACCCCCGATGAAGCACGCAGATTGCTACACAAGCACCGGATCGAACGACTGATTATTGTCGACGATGCCAATCATTGTATCGGCCTTTTGACCGTCAAGGATATGGACAAGGCCCAGCTCAACCCGAACGCGGCCAAGGATGATCGCGGTAGATTACGGGTCGCCGCTGCATCAACCGTTGGAGATGCCGGATTCGAGCGGACCCAGGCATTGATCGAAGCCGGTGCAGATGCTGTCGTCATCGACACGGCACACGGGCATTCGCGCTCTGTGCTTGAAGCCGTGACACGGGCCAAGAAGCTTTCCAACTCGGTCCAGATCATTGCGGGCAATGTCGCCACAGGCGACGCCACCAAAGCGCTGATCGATGCGGGCGCAGATGCGGTCAAGGTCGGCATTGGCCCTGGCTCTATCTGTACGACGCGGATTGTCGCGGGTGTCGGCGTTCCCCAGCTCACCGCGATTGAAGACTGCGCCAAAGCGGCGGCGAAATCAGACACGCCGATCATTGCAGATGGCGGCATCAAATTCTCGGGCGACTTCGCCAAAGCCCTCGCCCCCGGTGCCTCCACCGCAATGATGGGATCAATGTTTGCCGGAACCGAAGAAGCGCCCGGCGATGTGTTCCTCTATCAAGGGCGCTCGTACAAATCCTATCGCGGCATGGGGTCGCTCGGCGCTATGGCACGCGGCTCGGCTGACCGCTACTTCCAGAAAGACGCCGCCACCGACAAGCTCGTCCCCGAAGGTATTGAAGGTCAGGTCCCGTTCAAAGGCCCGCTCGGCCCCATCGTTCACCAAATGGTTGGCGGCTTGCGGGCGGCCATGGGCTATGTTGGCGCGAAAACTGTCGCCGAAATGCATGACAAGGCCGAATTCGTCCAAATCACCGGCGCTGGGTTACGCGAAAGCCATGTGCATGATGTGACGATGACGCGCGAAAGCCCGAACTATTCGATCCCGCGCGGGTAAGGCGCGCACGCCAAAGCGCGCCATGCGGACCCCGCTGGCGTTACAAAGCTCGGACGGCGCAAGAGACGCACCGATGTAAATGCCTGGCTTTCGCCGAGGCTGTAAGGCGCATATTCCGCGCCGTCCTCAGGTCTTTTATCGGGACGATGCTGGCTTATCGGGTCGCTCCCCGAGCCTTGTCCTGTCACGGGTCTTTAGGCCGCTATCGGTATAGGTTGCATCACGAACCCCGCCTTGAGAACCGCCGGACACGTTACGACCGGTCAGCCTCGCAGAAACCCGAACTCTCCATCATGACCGGCCGGACCGGACACCGCTTATGGCGATGAAGAACAAGAGGAGTATGGGATGGGGGACGTGCGCGGAGGATAGATTTTTTGGGAGCGGCTGGCTTTACGCGACCTACTGCAATGGAACATTCGCGAGATGGTGTTCATTGACATACCCGTCTTGCGAGATCACGCCGCCTTTAATGAACAAATTTTGCGTTTTCGAGACGAGCTCGTCAGTACTATAAAGCGCGGTCCATCTGGATATCGTGTTCATACCATCCGGATAGGGATCAAAATCCCGCATGGCGAACTCTACAATTTTCGGACGCAAAGCCTCGACCATTTCTTCGTCCTCATTTGCCACAGCAGCCAAGAACCGAAAAATATCTAAATAGTGATACCCGAGTTCCTCTATTGTTTCTGAAACCCTTAGAAGCCCTTCCCAATCATCATTGTTCAGCGCCCAAAGGAACACCGGATGATAAAAATATCCTCTCGGAACGGGATTTCTCTCAATCACTTCGTCAACAAGACCAAGAGCGCGCTCCCATTGTCCTTCACCGATCAAGCGGTGGCTTAGCCCGATCAAAATAGAATTGGATGCCGGACTAACCATATGGCCTATTTCCGCATGCTTGAGGGCCTCTGTCTTGTCGCCATTCATACTGCTCGCCTCGGACAGGAAAAAACGGGCGGTCCCATTATCAGGGTCAATTTCGACAGCCCGCCTCATCATATCCAATCCCTCATCCGCACTGATATCGGGGCGGAATGATCGCGCCTCAAACACAGCCTGACGGTCTCCGACAAAGGTCAGAACTCCCAAATGCGACAAAAGCGTTGCATTATCAGACTGTTCCTCAACCAACGTGTTCAGACAAGTATACGCCAATTTGAAATTATCCGGATCCAGCGACCCCAAGGCCCTGTTGGACAGTCCGACACATTCAAAGGGTTCTACCTCCGATATGTCCAATACGCCTTGATCGATTTTCTCTTCGAGCGCTTCGCGGCGATCCCGTCCAATAGACGCGCGAGAATTGGAACTGAGCTCGGAGACAATATCAGACAGGTTGTCGATATAATGATCATTATCGAATGAGCGGCGTACACGCTGTTCATAAATCACTTCCGATGCCGTCAGATTAACGATTTTCACGAGCAGGTCCAGTTCGGGCTCGACCGAGAGGATAATGGGGGACACGACATAATCATACGCCCCATCAATCTCGGCTAAGGCTTCTTCAGCAGATCCTTGATAAACGATGGGACTCAGCAGCCCGAAACGCGAAATATCTTCTACGAGTTTTTTCTGAAGGGCATCTTCGAGGAAATCAAAACGCTCGAGGTCTGTCTGGTTTTCAAACGGTGTTACGGCGATCATCGGATAACTTGCATCCAAAAGATGATCCTGTTCCAAATGATCAACAACCGTGGCCACAAATACATCTTCGTTCTGCTCGGTTTGATGTGGCGTCGGTCGAGAAATGAAGTAAGCCAGCGCCGCAGTCGCCAGCAGAGCCAATGAGGCTATAGCCAGCCCAGTCCGAGCCGGGCCCGCCTCACCCCCCACCGCCAACGATTCGGGGTTCAGTGCCGATGCGAACCAAGCCCAGCCGTTTTTGGTTTGGTCAACAGTTTCATCTGCGGACGGGATTTCAAACTTAGGACGATAGCGACCAACCGGAATGCTTATCTTTATACGGCTTTCTTCCGGATTCCGAGAATAGTATAATTCCAACATGCTGCGCACACGCCCAGCAGAAACCCTAATCAGCGAGTCGAGTGTTGGATTAAAATCCGCACCCTTATCATAGACGTCTTGAGCAATCGTCGTCTCATTGAGGGCATCGCCTCGACCGGCCAGAGTTTCTCTGACCACATAGTTCAAAAAAGCTTTTGATTTGGGAGACGATGCGAAAATCTTATCGGCTAAAATTTCGTCCAAAGTGCTAAGGATGTCGTCATTCTGATCCATATGAATCATGTAACACGATTGGAGATTGAATTAAACGCCGTCTAACGAGAATTACCTGAGGTAATACCCCATTTTTTTTACCATCCGCTTGATAGGCAGTTGACCGAAATTTGGGTCAACGTTCGCAGTATTCTGCAGTTAGCGCGCCTCCCGCCACATCGCTTGTAGCGGTGGGCCACCTTGGCCAGCGGAAAAATATTCAACATGTTCAAATCCGTGAGCGGCATAAAATCCGAAATTGGCGGGGTTGGAATTTTCGAGATAACACGCTTGTCCTGCCCTGTCGCAAGCTTCAAGGACGGGAGCGAGAAGTGCATGGCCCTGCCCTGTGCCGCGTGCTGCGGGCACGACACCGATGGTGAAAAGATAGAGGTGCGGCGCGTCGGGATGGTGTCTGGCCATGATCCCGCCAGCTGCCGTAGCGCGAGCGAGCGCGCCTTTTCCGGTATGTCTTGCAAGTCCCAGCGCAAGCGACAATTCGGCAAGTTTCGACATTCCTGTCGGGGCATCATGAGCGGCCCACATGGCGGCCCCAACGGGCACACCGTTCGGACCGTGGACGAAATGGCATAGGCCATGTTTTGTGTAGATTTCGCGAGCCAACACGCGAAAGCAGGAGCGGATCGCCTTCGGAGTTTGGAAAATCCACCGATTGACAGGGTCTTCGCTAAAGGCTTCGGCGGTGATGTCGGCGAGCTGTTTCCAGTCGGCAGGACCGGCTTGGTACAATCCGCTGTCACTGTTTATCTCTAACATCGGTTTGTCCTTTGCGGTTTCCATTATTGGCGAGGACGGGTAGAGATCGCAACTGGTTTTTGTAGACAGGATAGACCCATGCGCGACGGCGGGAAAATAGCAGCTTCCATTGATGTGCTTTCAGATGTGCTCACGCGGCATCAGCCGGTAAAGTCGGCCGCGCGGGACTGGGGCAAACGGGCGCGGTATGCTGGCAGCAAGGACCGAGCTTGGGTATCCGGCCTCGTGCTTGATGCGCTGCGCAAGAAAAACTCGATCGGGCATGCCATGGGCGATGATAGTCCGCGCGCGCTGGTATTGGGGGCGCTTAGCTTTGCATGGGGCTGGGACATTCGCCGGATTGATGATGCCATGGACGAGGAACATGCGCCAAGTGCGCTGACGCTCGATGAACGAGAGCGGCTGGTGATGGCACCGGATGTGACCGCAGAGCCGCACATTAATGGGGACTATCCCGCATGGCTTGCCCCGCATATGGCACGGGTGTTCGGCGAAGAGGCGGTGATCGAGGCGCAGGCTATGACGGTGCGGGCTGCGGTGGATTTGCGGGTCAACACGCTCAAGGCCGATGCAGAAAAAGCGGCAAAGCCCCTGCGCACGGCCAAAGCGGAACGCTCGGCGCTTTTGCATAACGGGTTTCATATCCCCGCGCCCGACCCGAGCAAACGCGAGGCGAGCTTGCAGTCTATTCCGGCCTATTCGAAAGGCTGGGTCGAGGTGCAGGATGCGGGCAGCCAGATTGCGGCGGCAGCGGCGAATGTGCAGGCAGGCGAACAGGTGCTCGACTATTGTGCAGGCGGCGGCGGTAAGACGCTGGCCCTCGCAGCAGCGCTTGGCGGCAAGGGCCAAGTGCATGCCTACGATATTGACGGGCGGAGATTGTCAGCGCTGATCCCGAGACTGAAACGCTCGGGCGCGCACAATGTCCAGCTTTGCCATCCCGACAGCCCGGAAATGCTCGACGCGCTGCGCGGCGCTATGGATGTCGTATTTGTCGATGCGCCATGTACCGGCACGGGCACATGGCGGCGGCGGCCTGATAGCAAATGGCGGGTCAAAGCGAGCGCGCTGGCCAAACGCATTGAGGAGCAGACGGAAATTCTGGCCGCGGCGTCTGAATTTGTGAAGCCGGGCGGACGGCTCGTCTATGCGACGTGTTCATTCCTGATGGAAGAAGACGAAGACCGCGTGGCAGGCTTTTTGGCGGGCGCACCGGACTTTACCCAAGAGAGCGCCGCTGATGCTGCAATCGCATCGGGTCAGCTTACAGATGCAGGCGCGGCAGCAGTTCAGGCGGGGCAAGGCCCAGATGGCGGCGTCAGGCTTACGCCAAGACGGGCGGGCACCGACGGATTTTTCTTTGCAGTTTTGCGCAAAGGCCTTCCGAACGCTTAGAATTTGGATAAAATTTCAACGACCGTTCTCGGTAAATATTTAGCTCCTTGACCTATGATTTGGCCAAAGGGGACACGAATATGATCGAGACACAGGGCGACACAACCACAATTCGGCCGACACCATGGAAATGGTATACAGGCGCAGCGATTGCGATACTTCTAGGGCTTTCAAGCGCAGGCGGTGTCGGCATGGGAACCAGTGTGCTGCTTTTGGCTGTTGCCTTGTTTTCCGCCGGAATGGGAAGCGGCAAACTCCAGAATGTCGAACTTAGTGCGCGCGGTATAAAATCGCGCAATATGTGGAAAACCCGTTCTTATGCCTGGTCTGACATCGAAGACTTCAAAATCGTCTCGATCCGCACCAGCCTGTTCTCGTCGAGTAAAATGCTGGCCTTCTCGCGCAAAGACAAAAAAGAGAGCTTTACCGGCAAAGCTTCGCGCTTTCTCGCTGGCGGAACAGAATCGCTGCCGATCAGCGGCATTTCCCCCCAAGAATTAATGGCCAGCATTGGCGGCTATCAGGCCCGCGCCTATATGTCTGATCAAATCGGTCAGACCGGCTCCGATTTTGCCCCTGCCAGCACGCAGCCATCTGCGCCTAGGCCTGCTGCCTCGGATGGTCCGATCGGCTTTGGTCGCAGTGAAGCACCTGCCAAATCTGCGCCGGTACGTGCCCCGCGTCCTGCTGCAAAACCGGCACCGGTGACATTCGGTCGGCAAAGCCCCTCGACACCAAAAGCCAAGCCTGCCCAGCGCAAAGCTCCGACATCAGATCCGCTAGTGAAAGAAGGCGGCCTGTTCCGCAAGCGTCGGGACGTGTCCGGCTTCTAGGCTGGCATCGCGCCTGAACGTATCTGTCCTATTGCCCAAACGCAGTTGCGGCGTTAGACGAGCGAATGGACCAGAAGAATCATGAACGCGCCCTGATCATAGACTTTGGCTCGCAGGTGACACAGCTCATCGCGCGGCGCCTCCGCGAAAGCGGCGTTTATTGCGAAATACACCCATATAACAAAGTCGATGAGGCCTTCCTCAAAGCTTACAATCCGCAAGCGGTTATCCTCTCGGGCGGGCCTGCCAGTGTTACGACTGAAGACAGCCCGCGGGCTGACGGCGCTGTGTTCGAACTTGGCGTGCCGGTGCTCGGCATTTGCTATGGGCAGCAGACCATGATGGCGCAACTCGGCGGACGCGTTGAAAGCGGCACCAGCCGTGAATTTGGCCGCGCACATATCGAGCGCATTGGCAATTCGAAACTGTTCGACGGTCTGTTTGAGACCGAAACCGAGGAAGTGTGGATGAGCCATGGCGATCATGTCGCGCAAATGGCTGATGGGTTCGAGATCATTGCCCGCTCTGACGGCGCGCCGCTCGCGGTAATCGCCGATGAAACGCGCGGGTTTTATGGCACCCAGTTCCACCCCGAGGTCGTGCATACGGTCAATGGGCGCGAGATGCTCAAGAATTTCACGCATAAGATTGCGGGCCTTAAAGGCGATTGGACGATGGCCGCCTATCGCGAGGAAGCGATTGCCAAGATCCGCAAACAAGTCGGCTCTGGCCGCGTGATTTGCGGACTGTCAGGCGGGGTTGATAGCTCGGTCGCAGCGGTTCTGATCCATGAGGCCATCGGCGAGCAGCTTACCTGTGTTTATGTCGATCATGGCCTGATGCGGGCGAATGAGAGCGAGGAAGTCGTCGGCCTGTTCCGCGAGCATTACAATATTCCGCTCGTACATGTTGATGCGTCCGATCTGTTCCTTGGCGATCTGGCCGGTGTGTCTGACCCAGAACGCAAGCGCAAAATTATTGGCGGCCTGTTTATTGATGTGTTCGAGGCGGAAGCCAAAAAGATCGGCGGCGCGGATTTCCTCGCCCAAGGCACGCTTTATCCGGATGTGATTGAAAGCGTCTCGGCGATTGGCGGTCCCTCGGTGACGATCAAGTCCCACCATAATGTTGGCGGCTTACCCGAGCGTATGAATATGAAACTGGTCGAGCCATTGCGTGACCTGTTCAAAGACGAAGTGCGCGCGCTTGGCCGCGAGCTGGGTCTGCCTGATGCCTTTGTCGGGCGGCATCCTTTCCCAGGGCCCGGGCTTGCGATCCGGATACCCGGCGAGATTACCCGCGACAAAGCAGACACGCTGCGCAAGGCGGACGCGATCTATATTGACGAGATCAAGAAGGCTGGTCTGTATGACGAAATCTGGCAGGCCTTCTCGGTGCTGCTTCCGGTGAACACGGTCGGCGTTATGGGCGACGAGCGGACCTATGAAGCTGTGCTGGCTTTACGGGCTGTGACATCAACGGACGGCATGACGGCGGACTATTATCCCTATGAGCACGCGTTTTTGGGCCGTGTCGCAACGCGGATCATCAATGAAGTCAAAGGTGTCAATCGCGTCGTTTACGATATTACATCGAAACCGCCCGGAACCATTGAGTGGGAATAATCGCGGAATAAACTGCCGGCTTAAACTTTGAATCCCTAGAAGACTGCCCTATATGGCCATCAGAGCTATAGGGACACGGGTAGATGGTAGAGATCTGGAACAGCTTCATTTCTGCGCTGACCAATGGGCAGCCGAATACGCTGATCCCCGTTCTGATCGGGTTGACGGTTTGCACCGCTTATATCTGGGAACTTGGCGGGCGTGGCTGGGCGCTGTTTTATGTCGCGGTGATCCCGTTTCTCAATTGGTCCTTCGCCGTGGTGCCGGATATTCCGATCCTTGGACCGGGCGTGATCAATGAACCGGGCGTCTCTTTGCATCCGCTCACACTGGTCACGGGGTTCGTCTTTGTCGCGCGCGATTTTGTGCAAAGGGAGATGGGGCATAAAGTTCTGATCGTCATGGCCATCGCCATTGGCTGGGCGTTTTTCTACGCTTGGCCCGTGATTGTGATTGCATCGGGCACCGCATTTGCGATCTCCGAGATCGTGGATTGGGCGCTGTTTACGTTCACCAAGTATAAGTTGTCGACGCGTATTCTATTGTCGAGCGCGCTGGCAACGCCGATCGATACGACGATCTTCCTTTATGGCGCTGACCTTGCGAGACAGATGGCGCTTGGCGAGCCAGAGGGCAATTCATTGCATTTGGCCAACTGGATCGTGTTTGTCATCGGCAAGATGATCGGCGCGCTTATTGTCTCGCGCATGGTGAAAAAACGCGAAGATGCGGGATTTTACGATGATGAACCTGCGGACTTACCTGAGAAAGTGTCGGCTTAAACGAGGCGTTTAGACCGCAACCAATCCCTTGATATGCGGGTGCGGGTCATAATCGACGAGCTTGAAATCATCGAAACCCCAACTGAAAAGGTCGGTTTTGTCCGGATTCAGGATGATTTGGGGAAGACTGCGCGGGGTGCGGCTTAGCTGCAGCTCGGCTTGTTCCATATGGTTGAGATAGAGATGCGCGTCGCCGAATGTATGGACGAAATCGCCCGGCTCCAGCCCTGTCGCCCGTGCCAGCATCATGGTCAGCAACGCATAGGAGGCGATATTGAATGGCACGCCGAGGAATATATCGGCCGAGCGTTGATAGAGCTGGCAGGATAATTTGCCCTCCATCACGGAAAACTGGAACAGGCAGTGGCATGGCGGCAAGGCCATATCATTCACATCGGCCGGATTCCATGCCGATACGATCAGTCTGCGCGAGTTGGGATTGGTCTTTATTTCGTTGAGCAACCAGTCGATCTGATCGATCACACGGCCATCTGGCGCGGCCCAACTGCGCCATTGTTTGCCGTAAACTGGCCCTAAGTCGCCATTTTCGTCGGCCCACTCATCCCAGATGCGCACGCCATTATCCTGCAAATAGCGGACATTGGTGTCCCCGTTGAGGAACCAGAGCAGTTCATAGATGATCGATTTAAGGTGAAGTTTCTTGGTGGTCAGCATCGGAAATCCGGCACCGAGATCAAACCTCAACTGCCGGCCAAACAGGGCGCGCGTGCCCGTGCCCGTGCGGTCAGCGCGTTCAACGCCTTTGGTCATCGTCTCATTCAATAGGTCTAGATATTGCTGCACGTCTAATATTCCTTGCGACTCGTAGTGGCGAATATCCCGCGTCTGCCAGAAGGGTTCAAGTCATCAGCAGGCAATCACGGCGATTTTAGTGTTAATTTTGTCTTACCCCCAAGTATCAAAACCATCTGCCGAAGCTAATAAGGACTAAAACTGTTTGTGGCATGTTCTCGCGAAAGAAGTGGCCCTTATTGGGTCGGTTAAAAGGAAATGTGCCATGAAGTTCCGCCAACACCCTCGCAAGCTTAAGGGCTATATGAAGGAAACGTCTGGTAATGTCGCAATCATTGCCGCGCTTGCCATTGTGCCTATTATCTCTGTCATCGGCTTTGCCGTAGACTGGCAACTGGTTGTGACGAAGAAGAACGCGGTTCAGCACACTTTGGACGCAACACTGATTGCGGCAGCCCGCGAAAGACAGGCTGGCCGATCCGAAGATGACGTTCGCATCCTTTCGAACAACCAGTTCGACGCGTTGATCTCCGCAAATGACCCCGGTCTCAAATGCGACAATGTACAAGTCGGGTTCGTTGACGACTCCCAAGAGATTTCCGCGAGCGTTCGTTGCAGCCAACCAACCACCCTATCGGCGATCTTCGGCAGAGAATCGCTCGACTTCACGGTTGAAACCGGCTCGACTTTTGGTGTCGGACAAGTTGACGTTGCCTTTGTTTTCGATCTCTCCGGTTCAATGAACTCCGGCGGACGTCTGGATGCCCTGAAAGATTCAGCGACGATCGCGGTTGAAGCATTGTTGCCCGAGGGCCAGGCAAACAATGAAGAAGTACGCATCTCCATTGCCACGTACAACCACGCGGTCAATGCAGGCGCGTTTTTCGAGGATGTCACCGAGGAAAATCGTCGTCCAAATCGCATGGAATCTTCCGAAGAAGTCGGTGCTATGTATGAAGATGATATTCTCGGCGTGGTGCAAATCGACAGCAGAAACAATCGCCGCTTCTATGACTATGAAACTGCCGACGGCCGGGGTTGCACCAATAATTGCAACGGCAGATTCTCAGACTGGGCTGCACGTTTCTATTTTGACAGCACCTGCGTCTACAACCGTCTAGGCGACGAAGCCTTTACTGATGCTGAGCCGGAAGATGGTGACGAGATTTTCGCAGCGCACCCAATTTGGGAATTCTTTGACGGCAGCCCAGACAATAATCGTCCGGACGAGCTCCAAGCCAAGCTTGATGGTCAAGACGAGGTTGAAGATCAGGACGGCGAAGGCCGTCGCGGTCAAAACGGACGGACTTCGGGTGTCGTGAACTTCAACAATAATGACAACGACGTTGATAGCGAAGGCTCTTTCACCTACGGTATTCGCTTCAATGGCAGTATCAATGACGGTGCCGCCTTGACGTCATGTCCGGAGTCAGAGCCATTGGCACTGACTGCAGATCGCGCGGACCTTCTTGATTATATCGATGATATGGAAGCACTCGGCGGTACTGCCGGTCATCTCGGCATCGCTTGGGGGTGGTATTTGATCTCACCCGAATGGGACAAAGTCTGGCCAACCGCCTCACGCCCAACCGAGTATTTCGAAGAAGAAACGGCCAAGGCCATGATCATCATGACCGACGGTATCTTCAACTCCAGAAATGCTGTGGGCGATGTGGACAGTAATGAAATGGCTGCCCAATATTGCGATAATATCAAGGCCGATACGAATATCACGATCTTCACCGTGGGCTTCGGTGTTCCCAGTAATGCTCCAACGATCGGAAACACTAACCAGACAATTCTGGAATATTGCGCCACATCAGATGACTTCGCTCTGGTCGCTGACAATGCTGAACAACTGACCGACGCCTATGCATCGATCGCTGCGGAGATTTCGGATCTTCGTCTGAGCCAATAAGGCCAGCCGGTCGTAAAGACCACACACAGAAACCGGACCGGTGGGGAAATTTCTTCCCGCCGGTCTTTTCATTTGGGTCGAGGTCACTTATCTTAGAGATGTTCTTCGGAACTATGGTGATAAACCCTTGCGTAATAAGCGGCTCGGACCCGGGGGCGGTACCCGGCGGCTCCACCAATCTTCCCTTCAGCGGGATTTGGGGCCGAAATAGTATCGACGGACGTCTAAAGGCTATGGATTTTACCCGTGTGAGCTACGTTAGAAGCTCACTCAACAATAGTTGCTAATGACAACTTTGCTGAAGGTGAACTTCTCGCTGCGTAAGCAGTGCGGAGATTACCGCTTTTAACTCCTGAAGATTCAGCTCTTCAGGCGGGGTCCGGAGGCACCTGGCAACAGAAGCCTTCACTTTTCCACAAGTAACTCCCGAAATAAAAAAGCTGAAAGCGGCATCGAACTTGCACTCATTGTGCAATAGTTATTACAGATCGTCCCATTAATGAATAATGGGACAACCGCTCGCCTCACTCACGAAGTGCGTTGAGATTAATTTAGGACAGGCTTATGGTGACTTCATTCACTGGAGAGACTAACGTGACTGATCGTATTGGATATGAAAGCCTGACGCAGGGCGCTATGCGCGGTGTCATCCGTGATGTGCTTAAGCAAACAGCGCAGTTGGGTGCACCAATTGACGACCACCATTTCTTTATAACGTTCTCGACCAAGGCACCCGGTGTGAAGATAGCCGATCATCTGGTCGAGCGATTCGCCACTGATATGACCATTGTGATCCAGCACCAATATTGGGATCTGGAAGTGCATGACAGTCATTTCGAGATCATTTTAAAATTCTCTGGCGTACCACAGCATTTGCATATTCCGTTTTCAGCGATCACGCGCTTCGTCGATCCGTCGGTGAATTTCGGACTAAGCTTCGAAGTGTCTGCAGATGGCAAACCTGACCGTGTTATCGCGCCTGCTGAAGAGGCCAATATCGCCGGGAAAGAGGCAGAAGCCGATGAAGCCGCCTCTGCCAATTCGGCAGACACCGTGGTTAATCTCGACGCATTTCGCCGTAAATAGCAGGCATGGCGGAGGCAGCAGCGCCTAATGAGAGACCGGCAATTAGCGATGCCGATATGCTTTCGCGTTTCCAGAACTCCAAAAAACGGCCACCATGTTCGCAAACTCTGGGCATGCGGTTAACCGAAGTCCGTCAGGCCGACAAAACCATCCGCATGGCATTTGATGTCAGCCCCGATTTTGCCAATCCAACAGGCGCGGTTCAGGGCGGGTTTGTGTCTGCAATGCTCGACGAAGCCATGTCGACCTGCTGCATCATTGCCTCGAATGTCACCATGACGGCCCCTACTCTTGAAATGAAGACCAGTTTTCTGCGTCCGCTCTTTCCCGGGCCAGCCGAGGTCAGCGCCCGCATTATCAAATGGGGCAAGTCGGCTGCTTTTATGGAAGCGGAAGCCTATGACCCCGAAGGACGCCTTGTTGCCAAAGCGACGGCAACCGCCCTGCCCAAGCCGTTCAAGCGGCTTTAGGTCTGGTCTCCATCACCACTCGCCAGCACCAAGCCGCGCGTGGCCCAGCTAAACGCGGTAAGGCTAAACACAACCAGAATTGCGGCAGCGACAAAGGGCGCGCCCGGCAAATAGACCGCAGTGCCTTCGCGCGTGAAGGCCGCGAATATTTGCGCCATAAACACCGGCCCGCCAATCAGGGTTAAGCTCATGACACTGGCAATTGCACCTTGGAGTTCGCCTTGCTGGCTTTCATCCACTTGCTGGGAGGCGATAGATTGCAAGCATGGGCCAATCAGCGTCGCAATTGTACCAAAAATGATCAATGGATACACCAACCAACCGGCACCTACCGGGACAAAAACATAGAGCACATAGCTGACAATCCCTTGTGCCATGATGAGTTTGACGAGACGCACCTCGCCAAACCTTGCGACCAAAGGACCAACAAGCCCACCTTGCATCCCGGCGGACAAAATAGCGTAGAATGCCGTCGACAATCCAATTTCGAGTTCGGACCAGTCGAACATCTCGATCGTATAATATGGCCAGATTGTCCCGAAGGATTGCCATGCAAATTGCAACAAGAACCATGCCAATAACAGGCCGACCACGGTTCGTGTCCGGGCAATCTTGAGCAGACTGCCGAGCGGGTTGGCGCGCTTGATTTCAAACTTGCGGCGCTGTTCGGGTTTGAGGGACTCTTGCAAGACGAAGAAGCCGAACGGCACAGCCAGCAGCGTGAGCCCAGCCGCCACGAAAAATGGTAGTCTGATCCCTTCGGGGCCAAACTGCGCCACGCCAAATGAGCCCAAGACACCGCCAAGCGCCGGACCAAACACGAGCCCTGCCGCACCGGCTGCGCCCATCAATCCGAAATACTTCGCCCGATCTTTGCTTTCACTAATGTCGGCAACGAAGGCATTTGCGGTTGGCCATGTCGCCCCCATAATTCCGGACAGAAATCGTCCGACAAACAGAAGCATAAGGCCGGGCGCGAACGCCATGAGCAAGTAGTCGAAAGCCAATCCGGTTAGCGCCAACAAGATAACTGGACGGCGCCCGAACCGATCACTCAATCCGCCAAGTATCGGCGCGGCGAAAAACTGCATGATGGCATAGGTGAATAGAAGCCAGCCGCCAATCTCCGCTGCGGCTGAATTGGGAAGTCCTGACAAGAGTTCAATCAAAGCAGGCGTTACCGGAAGCACGAGCCCGACGCCGATCATGTCGAGGAACACAACCAACATAACAAAGATGATGGCTTTATTTTGCGGCCCTTCGGCCCTGCCCGTGATGGGCGTATTGGATGTCTCTCCCATGGGGAGTCTCCTGAAGTCGGAGCACCCCCTTGTTAAAACTCAAATGCGGAGCGCGCGTTAAATTTTTGCATTGATACGGGTAGGTTTAGATTGGGAGCAAGCGGCGGGGATCATCACTAGGATGAAGTAGATCGCCACTTAAAATGGATGACCGGTAAACAGTTCATCTTACGTCTCCAAAGCCCAGTATAGACACTATAGTCTTGAGCTCAGCTTGGTTATTCGTGACGTGAAGTCTCTATGCTGTCAATAGAGCGTAGCCAATTAACCCTGTGCCAATGACGCCCGCAAACCAGACCAATGTCCGCAAATAGGACACGCCAAGCAAATAGAGCGGGACAAATAGGAGCCGCGCGCCAAGGAACAGACCTGCGCCCCAAACCGTTAGAGAATTGGACACGCCAATCTGATGCGCCACCAGAACGAGAGGTGCAAACACCATCATAGCTTCGATATGATTGCGCACTGTGCGCTCGGCCCGACCGGCAAAAACCGACGGCGCGCGTGTATCATCTCGTGCGCCGACACCCCATTGGGGCGCTTTAACCGTGGTGTACATGCCTTGCATCAAATACAGGACGAGCAGCATGATTGATGTCAGAACCAAGACCCATAATTCATATGTCATCGCTAACTCCCCCGATTGATTCTTTGCCAATCTCGCATGATTACCGTATTTTGCCAAACGGTGCGGTCTGCGATATCAACCTGTTTGCAATTGATAAATCTCCCGATCTAACTTGCATTCCACGCCCGTCCGGCGCAAAGCCATGTCTAAAGTAACGTAAACTCCGGTTCGGCACGCTCGCTATGAAATTTCTCGACCAATGCAAAATCTATATCGCCTCTGGCTGGGGCGGCAACGGCTCCCG
Source organism: Hyphomonadaceae bacterium (assembly GCA_039942135.1). GTDB lineage: Bacteria > Pseudomonadota > Alphaproteobacteria > Caulobacterales > Hyphomonadaceae > CALLCD01. The sequence continues at coordinate 1,751 of JBDVDE010000082.1, read as the reverse complement.
CTCTTTTCGTCGTGAGGCCTATGTCGAATATGGCGGGCCTGATGGCGGCGATGGCGGCAAAGGCGGCGATGTCTGGGCCGTCGCTGTCGAGGGGCTGAACACGCTCATAGACTATCGCTATCAGCAACATTTCAAAGCCGAACGCGGCGGTCATGGCATGGGCAAACAGCGCACAGGTCGTGGCGGCGAAGACTGTATTGTCAAACTGCCTGTCGGAACGCAGATTTTTGAAGAAGACCGCGAAACCCTGATCGCTGACCTGACCAAGATTGGTGACCGCGTATTGCTTGCGCCCGGCGGCAATGGCGGCTGGGGCAATATGAAGTTCAAGACGGCAACCAATCGCGCCCCGCGCCAAGCCAATAAAGGTGCCGAGGGAGAAGAGCGGACGGTCTGGCTTAGACTGAAATTGATCGCCGATGCCGGACTTGTCGGGCTGCCAAATGCTGGCAAATCGACCTTTTTGTCAGTGGCCACAGCGGCGAAACCGAAAATCGCCGATTATCCATTTACAACGCTGTCGCCCGGCCTCGGCGTGGTCGACTTCGGACTGAGCGCGCGGTTTGTGCTCGCGGATATTCCGGGGCTGATTGAAGGTGCGGCTGAAGGTGCGGGTCTCGGGCATCGCTTTCTTGGCCATATCGAGCGCTGCAAGGTCTTGCTGCATCTGATTGATGGCACGCAGGACGATGTTGTCGGGGCCTATCACACCATTCGTGGCGAGCTGACCGATTATGAGATCGACCTCTCGGGCAAGCCCGAAATATTGGCTCTGAACAAAGTCGACGCAATGACCGAGGATGAGGTGGCCGAAAAGAGCGCCGCGCTTGAAGCTGCAAGCGGACGCAAACCCATGCTTATTTCCGGCGTCGCCCGCACAGGTTTGAAAGCTGCCATTCATGAGATTGCGGGGCATCTTGGCTTGTCCGAGACACAGGATGAAGCGGCTGCGGAGGAAGGCTGGACGCCATGACCTCCCCGCTCACCTCTGCACGCCGGATTGTGGTGAAAACCGGATCGACGCTGATTGCAGATGCTGATGGCAATGCCCGAACCGACTGGCTCAACCAGCTTGCCGATGACATTGCAGATTGGCGCGCGGCGGGGCGCGAGGTCTTGCTTGTTACATCAGGTGCTGTCGCGCTTGGCCGCCCCTTGCTTGGGGCCAAAGGACAAAGACTGGACGAAAAACAAGCTGCCGCAGCACTTGGTCAACCGCGCCTGATGAATGCGCTTGGCGAGGCATTTGCGCCGCACGGTCTGCGCGTTGCCCAAGCCCTGCTTACGCCCGACGATACTGAAATCCGCAGACGCTGGCTCAATGCGCGGGCGACACTAGAAACCCTGCTCGAAGCAGGCGTGGTGCCCGTCATCAACGAGAATGACACAGTGGCCACGCAAGAGATTCGCTATGGCGACAATGACCGGCTCGCAGCGCGGGTTGCGCAAATGGTGTCTGCCGATGTGCTTGTCTTGCTCTCGGATGTCGATGGCATCTACACCGCCGACCCGCGCCGCAGTCCCGAGGCCGAACATGTGCCTGTTGTGACCGAGCTTACGCCGGAGATCGAAGCTATGGCAGGCGGCACAGATGCGACAGGCGTTGGCTCTGGCGGCATGGTCACCAAACTTGCAGCCGCGCGCATCGCCCGCAATGCCGGGTGCGCGACAGCGATTACTTTGGGATCACGCCAAGATCCGTTGAAGGCGCTGGAGACCGGCGCGCGGGCCAGTTGGGTGCTTGCAGATGG
>JBDVDE010000081.1:0-20114 GCA_039942135.1 Hyphomonadaceae bacterium | reverse complement strand
CTTTGCGTCCAAGGCATTGGCTTGCGGCAACGTCATCCAAAAGGGAGAGCTGTGGCCCGCCATCACGGTCCGCATCGTCAGCAGGAAGTTGTTCACCCCCTGGTAGGGTTCACCACCCACGCGCAGGGGACGAGAGCTGCCACCTGCAGTCCAGGGCTTTCGCCACGGCAGCACGCCGCGCTCAATAATACGGATGATTTCGTTTGTGATGACCTCGGAGGCATCGAATTTGGGCGTGCGGGATCGGGCCATGGCTGGCCTCCTTTCGAGTTTTGGTGAGAGGAAATGGTGATTAGATTGACTGACGGGGCCGCGGATCGTTGATGATCCTGGCACCGAGGGCTTCGACCATGTCGATGTAGGTGGTCAGCGACACGGACATGCCGGGACCCCAAGGTTCAGAGTCGTCCGATCCGTCCCGCGCCACCCGCGGCAAGTTCGCGAAGGCAATGACATCGGTGACGGGCCGGACATCGATGAACGGGGTCCCTCGTGCGACCGCAAGAGTGGCCAAGGGAAAGCGCTCGATCGGCGCGAAGGTCGACACGGTGGTCCAACCAAGATGGATGAATGTCCCGCCCTCTCCGCAGATCACATGCGCGTTTGGCAATGACGCCGCCTGCTTCAGATAGCCGAGGTCACGCAGGACAGTCTCGCGCTCGCGCGCAACACGCGCAAGACACCTGTTTGCATGGGAATGCCCTTAATCAGGAAAGACAGACCGGAACCCGGCCCGGACCCATCTGAGGGACCCCAAAGGCCCTCATCCGTCAGTCACAAAACCCGAAGGACACTTTCACTCTTTAGAGATCTGATGCCGGAGATTGTTAAATGCGAAGCTCATGAGAACGCAGGATCCTGCAATTTCTGGCATCAGACCCCGATGAGGAACAGGATCAAGCCGGTTCAACCCTCTTTCGGGCACCCTCTCTCCGACACCTTCAGGCCTGACTCGGCCCTCCTCTTCCTCTCAAACCCCATGATTTCCGGAGGTGGCTTGTATTTGTTCCCGTTATGTTCTATTTAAGAGCCGAGCTAAGAAGGGAAATCCCCGATGGAAAGCACTACTTACGCCCTGCCCGCGACGCCAAAGCAGATTGCCTATGCGCGGTTGCTGGCCCTGCGCAACCAGACGCTTCTGCCGTGGGAGGTTCAGCAAGATCGGCGCTCCTTGAGTGTCTGGATCGACGCACAAGCCAAGTTGAACCCGGGCGCGCAGGACAGCCGCCCGACATCGAAGCAGGTCGCCTTCGCCGAGCGTCTCGCCCGGATCAAACGCCGCGCCGTCCCGGATGAGTGTTTCCGCGACAAGGGGCTGATGTCAAAATGGATCGATGGGAACAAATGAAGCTGGGTAGCCCCTGCGGTGATTGAGACTACTTCAGCCGATCAACAATCGATGCCCCGCCTGACCTGGCAAGCGCAATCAGGCTGGACTGGATCTTGGATGTGAAGACGGAACTGAACGTGCCGATGGGCGTGCGGTCCTCCCAGACATAGGGCCCCTCCAGAATATCGGTGTTTATCTCGTCCAGCATGACGCACTTGCTGACATGGGTCTCTAACCCCACGCGCTGCGACTCGGTCCGTGGCACCTCTATGAACTTGCGCGACGGCAAGAGCGGCTGCGTGGTGATCGACAGGATGAACACCACAGTCTCGCTATCGGACTTGGCGACAGTGACGGCGATACAAACAGGCCGCGTCTTGCGGCCCTCGGTCTCACCCGCCATCTGTTCGCATTTCCATAGGAACGGATAGCAGAAAACCTATCCAGCGGCAGGCTTAGTCATCCGCCCGCGTCATGTCCCGCTCGAGCCCTTCCATCATCAGCGCCTTGAGATCCTCGGCATCTCGTCGATCATGTGAGCCTGTTGCGTGGCCCCTCGCGCGCGCTGCTGGTACTGGTCCATGCGGTGTTGTCACGTTAACAGTCGTGTGGTTGCTGGCGCATTGATCTAGGCGTAGGGGATTTCGATGCAGGTATTGAAAATCAGCTACAAGCGCCACCGGTTCCCCCCTCAGATCATCGGTCATGTTGTCTGGCTCTACGTCCGGTTCAACCTGAGCCTGCGCGAGGTCGAGGAGATGATGCTAGCACGTGGCGTGGACGTCTCGACTATCCGGCGCTGGACTGTCAAGTTCGGCCCTCTGATCGTCCACGTCCTGCGGCGACGGCGGCCGCGGCCCGGCGATGTCTGGAACTTAGACGAAGTCGTCGTGAAAATCGCGGGCCGGTCATATTGGCTGCGGCGCGCGGTCGATTAACACGGCATCGTCCTAGAGGAAATCCTGCAATTCAGGCGAGACAAGCTGCGCTCCTACGGGGCAGCAAAACGCGAGGTCGCGCCTGGCCTTGATCATTGGTCAAACAAGGGCTGAATAACCGCGCAGAAAACAGCCATTTGCCTTTCCGAAAACGAGAGCGGGTGATGCAGGGTTTCCGATCGCCGGGTAGTTTACAACGTTTTGTCTCGATGCAATCTGCAACCCGCAATTCCTTCTCCGTACCAGTCCGCCGTCGTTCCGCTCTCACCATTCGCTACCATCGACCCGAAGCATTCGAGGTGTGGAAATCCGCGGCAAACGTCGCTTGATCAACGATCGGCACGCCAACTTGCAAGCTCAGCGAGTTAACGTGACAACACCGGTAGGCGTCCGCGCGCCGTCACACCGGCTCTCCCAAGACCGCCTGCAACCGGTCGTCGCCGAGGCTGTCATGCGAGGAGATGCGTTCCTCGCTTCTTTCAATGGTGGCGATCGCTAACTGTGACAGGAGCGAAAAGATGCCAGAGTTGATGCCGTCGGTCACCTTGATCATTCGTGCCGAGGAGGCAGCGTGAGCGTGCTCATCAGCCCGTTCAGATACTCGCCCTCTCGCCAGGGCGGCAATTCAAAGGCCTCGAAGTGGCGCACCGGCTGTTCATCAGTGCGTAGCGCGTTGCCCAGAAAGGGCCGCATGTCAGGGATCGCGCCTATTCGCGATAGCAATCGTCATGAACGACTTTTCAACGGCGTTCGGGTAAGAAAATTGTCCGCGGACAATTACAGGTTCATACTTGGATAGCTCTGGGCTGTGGCGAGACGCCGTATTAACCTTTCGGGGCTAAAATCGGCACTCTTTGAACCAGTGGTGATTGATCGAAAGTATGCACCCACTGCTCGAATCCTGTCATGGAACTGCATAATCGCCCAAACTGTCGCTGCGGCTCTTAGTGCGCCGAGGCGTTTATGCGCTGCTTCATAGCTTTGGCTGGTGATCCCAATCATTGGAGCAAGGGTTCGAGCGTGGCTAACGACATCATGCATCGTTTCTATTCCTTTCAACGAAAATTCGGCCGCGACGGGGCAAGCGAATAACAACTCTGGGATGGAGATTGGAGCGTCTGAAGTTGGAGATAACTTTTCATTTTTTAGAGCAACCTTCTCTTTATCAATAAGTTCTTTATTTGACTTATGATGGTGTCGGACAAATTGACCGTCATTGGCGGTCATAGTTGTTGTTAAACTAGAACTCGGATCATTCGTAGACTCGGCTGCGATTTCAGAGATTGCCAGCTCTGAAAGGATCCGCTCACAGTCTTCGAGGGATAACTTACGACGTAGGATACGGAAGGTGTTGAGGGCCCTTTCGTCGTTTGGGTTTTCGGCTAGACACGCGTTCGCCGCTGCGCGGATTTTGGTGCGCAGGTAATCAACTTGTTCTCGCTCTTGCATCACCTCTGCTGCCAATGCCGCAAGCTCATGCAGACGATCAAAGAGTGGCGATAGGTCAAATCCGAACCGCAACGCTTTGCCTTCATGGCTGCTGCGTTTTGTGAAGCGTTTTCTATTTGCGCTGTCGTGGCGAACAAGCAGCCCGATCTCTTGCAACGTTGCTGCGTGGCGCCGGATCGTCCGGTCAGAGATGCCATTGCGTCTAAATGTGAGTGTTGCGTTCGATGCAAATACTGTGTGGTGGTTGCGCTTAGGTGCGAGGCACGAAAGCATTGCGTCTAAGGTTGAAATCACAGAAGCGCTGAGACCCAAGCGGGGGGCCGCATTTCGCAGTGTCGCAACAATGATGTGGCGCTCTGGAATGGAGTTGTCCGCGGACAATAATTCACCGGTCCGCAACCCGCAGGGTGCAGTTGCTTGTTTAAATGCCATGTATTTTTCACGACAACCTGATGTGAAAGGCGCCAATAACCCTGAAAATCAGAAAAAAGGCCGCAAATCTTCAGCAACCGAATCGGTTGTTGTTGACTGGCGCGGAGAAGCTGTTAAATCTGAAAGTGCAAAGAACAGATTGGGCTCTCCTTGGGAAACCTTGGGGGGCTCTTTCTTTTTAGGCTGTTGGTGTGCTCCTTTTTTGGTGTTTCTGCTCGGTCGATAATCAGTCAGGCTTTCGCTCTGCCTGCCATGCCTCATAGAGGCGTGTAAGCTCCGCTTCTGCGTTGTTACGCATCCACTGAGCAAATTCTGGGGCTTCAGCCTTCGACAGCTTAACCGTCAAAGCACGGGCCGTTTCTTTCACCTCTGCTATGGCAGTCCCATCACTAAGCTTGATGGCGAGGGTAGGGGAGGGAACGGGTTTACTTGTTGCCTTAGGTTTCAGCATCTGACTAACGGCGCCACAGATCATGCTAAAGCGGTCGTCGGGACTTTTAGTCGCATTAAGCTGAAGTGCTGAGGTAACCTGTTCAAGATCGATGCTGTTGTTACGCGACTGGTCCGCAAGTTCTTCCCAGCGTCTTCGTCCAATGCCATGAGCGGATCCAATCTGCTCAATGACTGACTTTGGAATGGACCGCGCTACTTTGGTCATTCTAGACAACATTGGTTTGTCCACCGCGAGGGCATCAAGAATGATGCCCTGTTCGTATCCACTTGAGGAAAGTTCAGCCGCGAACAGCGCTTTTTCAATGAAGCTGGGATCCAAACGCTGGGTATTTTCTTGCCCCTGGGCGAGGATTGCTTCCTCGTCAGAAAGAGACCTGACAAGTGCTTTCGCAGGGATACCGAGCGATCTCAAAGCCCGCAGTCTACGGCGACCATAGACGATCTTATAGTGTCCGGGCTTGTCCGCAATCGGGCGCACCATGATAGGCACTTGTTGGCCGTGAGCCTTAATGCTTTCAGCTAGCTTTACAACATCAGCATCGCTGAAAGAGAGCCGGTCCTTAGGGCCATTTTCTTCTATGACATCAACCGAGATTTCTCTCACAGCGTTGCTCGCCACATCCTTTAAAGTGGACTTCACGCCACTCATCGCCCCAGTATTAGGAAAACGTACCTTCTGCTCACCGGCTGGAACCGCCGAGTTGTCTGTGTCAGGTGGGGGAGGAGGCTGGAATAGGTTTCGACGGGCCATTAGTCAGTTTCCCTTCCCCAAGCTTGCTGTATTGTGTTTTCGAATTCATCAGCGACACCATTAACTGACTCCAATATCCGGGTTAGAGTCTTTTTCACGACCTGAGTGGGGTCCAATTCATAGATGGTTTGCTGCGTCATCCCAGCGTCTGAGATTGCGGTGGATTTGAGCATTGGTGTAGTCAACACTTGATCCAAGAGAATAGACCTCAAAAAACCTGCCATTTGTGATTGTGGCACGTCGGTTGGCTCATATCGAGCAATCAAGAACTTAAGGAAATTCCAGTCAATAGGTCCGGCTGCCTCCTCAAGGGTCTGGACAGTTTCTCCAGCCATTTCAAGGAATTGCGCCATTGAAGCGACATCCAACATACTGGGAACGACTGTGATCAGAAGGCCTGTAGACGCCAACAAAGCGGTCATGGTTGTAAAGCCAAGCTGAGGCGGGCAATCGATGATGACAAGATCGTAGTTTGCCTCAATCTCGTCGATCGCGATTGCAAGACGTTGAGTAAATGGCGGATCAACCTTGTGCTGAAGCGCGTAGGCTGTTTCGGTCTCATACTCTGATAACAACAGGCCGGCGGGGGCGAGATCAAGATTGTGAAAGTAAGTCTTTCGGATAATTTGGCTCAGCGGCACCGGGTCTTCGTACTTTAACGCGTCATAAACCGTACCGCTTTCCGCGAACTCAATCTCCGGACGGTATCCGAACATAGTAGTCAAGCTTGCCTGTGGGTCCATGTCGATTGCAAGTACGCGATAGCCTCGCAAAGCGTAGCGTTGGGCCAAGTGGATGGCGCTGGTTGTCTTGCTAGAGCCGCCCTTAAAGTTGACAATAGAAATAATCTGAAGGGCATCGTTCTCTCGCCGACCGGGAAGATATGTTTCACCGTTCCGACCAGTCTTCGCCATCACATGGCGAATTTGGTTGATCTCTTGGGCTGTGTAGAGCCTGCGACCTCTGGAATCAGTCTCTACATCGGGAAAATCGCCTTCCTGATGCCGCGTCCGAAGGTTCGACATGCTGATCCCGGTCAGCTCTGAAACCTCTGCAGGATGAAATTTACGCAGCGTCTTTCTGCTATCGGGCTGAAAGCTATTGCGCATATGATTGTTAAGCGCCTCTGACAGGCGGGCAGCGTTCGACGCAATAGATGCGGCGATAGAGTTGGTTTGCGCGATATCTGCGTTTGAATTCATACTGCCCTCACGACCTCTTAGTGGGTCATCTGTATTTCGTCGCTAAACCGCGTGATTTACGTCAAACTGCGACAACTGAACTCATGACACGCAACTTATCCTCAGGCAACAAATTTTTTGCGGGATGCTGCTTTAACAAATGATGACGCGCTATCAATTTCTTCAAGCTATGACGCTAACAGCATGTTAATGCGAGCTAAAATTAGCTCCGAGCGGCGTTACTCAAGATGTTGTGGAATCTTCTCCGCAACGCTCAATAAGTTGACGCGCTGCGTACATATCGAATCGGTGATTTGCTCGAGCGCATGGACGGGGCAGGATTGATCCTTAGAGCCGCGTTGCAGCGGTGGTCGCGCGTGCTTTCGTTTTATGCCTGCCAGCACCGGCGATCCTTCCGATCGAGTTCGAACCCACGCCTCGCGTAGTGCCATGCGAGACCGTACAATCGACGCTCTATTGTGGAGACAGACAGAGCAAGGGTAGCCCCAGTCGGGGCGGTCAGGTAGGTCAGGTAGAGTCCGATCATTTCAGGCGAAGGGGGCAGGGGGGCTGTGCCTTTCAATCGGCACCAGCGGGCAAAGTGCTTCCAGTCTGAGGCGTAAGCCTTGTTTGTGTTCTCTGCAGTCGACACCTTGCCTTAGTTGCGCGCCGGGGCAATCTGACGATTGAGCGTGCCATAGCCTGCCACATGGGAAGGGAGTGCCAGAGCGTCGCTGTGCGATGCCTTGTGTTCGTCGCCCTTGTTTGGGAGCGCCCTGTTCACTGCTGTAGGGTGCGAATTTGTCGGAATGCCGGAATTCATGAGACTGCGGTTCCTTTAATTTCAATGGCCTAGCCGAAGCGCCGCGGTTCTCCAGAGTCAGTATTTGTGAGACTGCTGACAAAACATGCCGGGGTTCATGAGACAAGATCGCATCCGAACGGATGGCTATTTTTCGCGGGTTTTGGCGCCATCGGAAGCAGTTTGGTCGTAGGAAAGCCCTTATTTTGGGGGGCGTGGCATTATCCAGTCTCACGAATTCCAACTCGTCCAGTCTCATCAATACCGCTCCAGAATCTCATGAACCCCGGTTCGTTTTTCGGGGAAGTGCTTGAATCTCGTGAACTCCGGTCATCCGACAGAATCCACCCATGAAACTAAAACGACATAAGACTGTGTTACAGCATATCTTTTTGTGTCCGATAATGTAAACTTATTGGACATTACTGAGAACGGAAAGCCGGGGCGGTTACTACGCTATTCGCTGGCAGAAAGCGCCGCATAAGTGTAGGCTCTGCGCATGACATTTGCCCGACAGGATCACGAAAGCGGCCTCGGCACGTTACCCCGGATGCCATCCTGGGTCACCTCCGAACGGTCCGAAGCCCTTGAAGATGTTGCGTTTTTGTCGGGCGCGGCGCTCGGGCATCTTCATCTTGTGCTGGGACGCGAAGAGGTGCCCCAGACCTTGTTGCGAGAGCGGCTGGCCCTACGCGCCGCAGAGGCCTGCGTGACACTTTCTGGTCGGACGGAGAGAGCGGGGGAATTGCGCGACATGGTGAACCTTCTGCGCCCGGGCGATCTGCCAGGACCGGCCGGTGAAACCTATCTGATCTGGCGGCGCGCGGTGGAGCGGCCGGTGGCGGTCAAGGCTCTGGGCCGAGCCTTGTCGGCCTTCGAGCCGGGCCAGATCGCGACGTGGCTCGATGCGGGGGTGGGGGCGCCGGTCAAACGAGCAGCACTGGTGCTGGAAGCTGTTCTGCGCGAGGCGCCACGTGCTGACGAAGCTGCGCTGATCCTCGCGGATGCTGCACTCGCCCAGGCGCTTGGTTGGGATCATGTCGTGCCGCTGCTGGCGGCTGGCCTGAAACGTGCCGACCTGCGCAAGCAAGGCGACGAATTGAAGCTCGCCTGTCATCGGGCGCTCGTGTCATCGGCGGCCGAGGCCGTGCGTCTCTCCACCAACCTCGCGCGCCGGGCGGCGCATCTGAAGGCGGTCGCACCAAAGCTTCGGGCCAAGGGGGCGGCCGACGCCGTCGAGATATTCCTGAAACAGGACGCGGTCGCTCCCTCAGTCTTGCCTTTGCCGGACCGCGCGGCGCGGCGGCTCTGCAACCGGCTGGTCGATCTCGGCGCTGTGCGCGAACTGACTGGCCGCGACACCTTCCGGCTCTACGGGGTGTAACGATGGCCAAGGATCGCTCCGAGCCTGAATTTGACCGCGAGTTGTCCGACCTGCCGCCGGAGCTGCGCTGGCGCGAATGGATGCGGCGGATCGAGGCGGTACTGTTTGCCTCTGCCTCGCCTGTACCGCGCGAGGATCTGGCGCGCATAGTGGGGCAGGCGACCTCGGTTGATCTGCTGATCGAGGATCTTGCCGCCGATCTGGAAGGGCGGGCGTTCGAGATTGCCATGGTCGCAGGGGGGTGGATGTTCCGGACGCGGTCTGTTTACGCGCCTGCGATCCGCTCCGCAGCGGATGTCGGGGACCAGTTGCTGGACCTGAACGAGTTCGACGTCGCGATTTTGGCGGCCATCGCCTACCATCAGCCAATCACGCGCGATGGGCTGAAGGACATCTTCGGCAAGGAGATCGGTCGGGACCTGATCGGGCGGCTCCATGCACACGGTCTGATTGGAACTGGGCCGCGCGCGCCGCGTCGTGGTGCCCCCTATACCTTCGTCACCACAGACGCGTTCCTCGCGGCCTTCGGGTTGGAGAGCTTGCGGGACCTGCCGGATCCTGAACAGCTGAATGATGCCGGGCTGGCCGCGAGCGCCTGAAACTCACCGGGAATTTTTACAGCGCTTGCCGCTGCTGATCGAGCCGCGCGGCCGCCTGAACGAGATCCGCCAAATTCGGGCCAGCGGTGTTAGAGCAAGGCCCAGCTTTGGGCCGAGGCAGGACGGCATCGCTGAAAGATGTGACCAGTCCGCCCCAAGCTGGCGCAACCTGAGCGACGCGTTTCCAATAAATGATCGCGGAACTTCTTCGCGTTCCGAACGGCGTCGATTGCCCGTCCGTCAATTGCCGAAACAGCTGATAGCGATCCCGATGAGAGAGGCGCGCGATGGACATTGGCCGTCGACTAAATTGAAAGCAGGCTGATCCAAGAAGGTCCGGGAGTGATCGCCCCTCTGCCATTCGATGCCCTGATGCCTGCAGACGAAGCAGATCGTCGATCAGACGCTCAAGACGCCGAACCCCATTGGTGGCAGGACGGGTGCGTTTGCAGAGGGCCGCGCCGCACCAGGCGCAGATCTGATGCGGCACAAGACGCTTCTGGCTGAACGGAGCCAATCCTTGTCCGCAGGATGGGCACCTGTCCCGAAGTCGGCAGCCGTGGCGAAAGCAAGAAACGCGTGTCGCGAGGCGCCAGTCTCGGCGAAAATAGGGCGTTTCGTCTTCCGCCAGACAGGCCGGGCAGAATTGCAGCCAGGTCGCCTGCGTCTTTGGTGCGCAACTCTGCTGAGGCGATGCCCGCAGGGGCAAACGCAGCACGGCCAAAGGGTCGGGAGCATTAGTCAGAGCCGTTATGTCTTCCAGAGGTATGTGGGTATGCTCTTCCAAAAGCTGCAGGATGCGACCGGGCAATGCCCGATCAAGCCGCGCCGACCAGTTCTCACCCGGCGCTTCGAGAAGCGCACCAAAATAGTGCGGAGGTATGCCGTTTGCGTAAGCGAGGCGGTGCAGCCAACTCGACAGAAGTTCACCTGATGCGGGCATAATGCTCATGGGCCAACGGTTTCCCGCCGCACTTTCATACCGCTCTGCAGGTGTGACGGAGATCCCGGTCGGCCCAAACCTCATGTCATCTCGTGACGCAAAGCCGAATTGCGGCGCCTCGAGAGAGGCACATAGCCAAGGTCCGACAGGGTTGCGTCCGTGATCCGGTCCTCACCGCGCGAGATGGCCGCAACTGCGGCCCGGGTGACGATCTCGACAACCTCGCCGATCAGCCCCTCTGACAGATCGTGGATGATCTTCGCCAAGGGTTCGCGCGACAGATCGGAGGTGTCGGCGAGCGGCAGACTGGCTTCCAGGCTGTCGAGAAGCGTCGCGAACTCCTCGTCATACGCCCATCGTGGAATGGGGATCGTATCGAAACGTGAGCCCATTTCGTCGGTGTCATGCACCGCATCGTAGATCGCGATCTCGCCGACAAGGACGGGTGAGATGTCATGCACCCGTGCGATCCGCCGCAAGAACGAGAAGATGGCCTTCACATCCTGGCGCCGCCCACGCAACGCGCTGTGGAACTCGTCGAAGATCAAAAGGCGCGGCTTCAGGCGCTCGAGAAGATGATCGACCTGATCGCCGGCGCGGGACAGGCTGCGCCAGCCCGCGGCTTGTGGCGCGCGCAATCCGGACAGGATGCTGGCGTAGAAATGCGACAGGCCCGCACCTTCCCGGGTCTGGATCACCCACACCTTTTGCTGGTCGGCGGCACGCAGATGTTCGACGGCGAAGCGTTCGGCGATCATGGTCTTGCCGTTATGGTAGGGACCGGCAAGCAGCAAACCGCGTGGGCGCAGCGATGGCGGTCGCTCAAGCAGCAGTCGCATCGCGTTATGCGCCGCGCCGGCCGCCGGATGGCTGATCCAGCGCGGCGCGCGCACATGGGCGATCCGCACTGCGTCATCGGCCTGCAAGAGTGGCACTATGGCGGGCATGAGGTGGTCCGGCACCTTACCAATCCTCGACAGGGAAGACCCGCCGCGGACGATCCGGGTCGAGCTTTGCCTGAGCCGAGGCGGAAGGCGCAGCGAAGTCGGCATAAGGCTTCTTTGCCTCGGTGGCATGCCGGGCGCGGGTCATCTCCTTCAACCGGCTTTTGGGGGTTTTGGCGGCGGCAACAGTTGCGGCGATTTCGCGTCGGATCGCTGATGCCTCCTGCACAGGGCGCCGCTGGATTTCGCGCCGCCGCTGTCGATCCGTCTGGTGCTGCCAGAGCGTGATCGGCTCGGCCAGTCCGTCCCGTCGCCTGGCCGGCCGCCAAGCCTGGGTATCCGGATCCTTGACGTAGACATGGCTGATGTCGCGAGGATCATAGCACAGATCGAGCGGGTTCAGCCGGTCACGACGCGCGACCAGCGGGCCCAGCCAGGGCTCGAAATAGTCGATGGCGAAGAGACTGATGCCCTGAGGTGAAATCTTCCGCGTCTTGCGCGGCAGGAAATTCAGCAGCACATCGACAGGTGCATCGATCGGCTGGTCTTTCGGCTGGAACCGATCTTCCCACTCTTTCGCCGGAACGGTCAGCTTGCGCGCATTCTGACTCAGGTTGTGGTCGATGATCGCGAGCGCGATGCAGCGTTCAAGATCCGCGAAGCTGAGCCGTGCCCGCGCTTCCGAGGCATAGTCGCCCCGATCCGCGATGGAACGCCCCGTCTTGCCCGGCAAAGCCCGCAGCGCCGTGTTCACTTTCCCCAGCAGGCGTTCGACGACTCCGCCCCGATGCACGGTGCCCTTGTTCCGCATGCGTATGGCGATGCCATAGTCCGCGCATCCTCTGCTGAAGGTGCTGCTTTGGAACTCCTTGGCGGAATCGACGACGATCTGCTTCGGGCGACCATGCATTGGCCAGGCATGATCGATGCCGCGTTCTGCCAGCCAGGCAGTCTTGCAGCACATCGCGTGCGCCAGACAAAGCGCGACAGACAGTCGTGACGGCCGCTCGAGGGTCAGGCAGAAGCCGATGATCGCGCTCGTGGCCACATCTGCTGCGATGGTCAGATAGGGGCGACCAACGAAGACGCCGTGGTCATCAATCACCTCGACAAACTGGATGTCTGCCGGCGTGTGATCGATCTGGACAACGTCGAGCGCGTGGTTAGCCCGGATGTAGCCGGGTCGCGGCTTCAGCCGGTTCAGGTGTTTACTATCTGACAGGCGGCGGCGGGCAATTTCTTCCGGTGCGAACAGAATGGGGATCCGCCGGGCGACAGTGACATAGGCGGGTGGAGTGTGCCCTTCCTCTGCGCAGCGGGCGCGGATCTCTTCAACGATCGGTGCAAGGTCTGGCTGCTCAGGGCAAAGCCACATCTCCCGCAGGGTCATCGCGATGATGCTCTCGACAGCGGGGCTGACCCGTGGTTTCCTTGTCTCACTCGTTCGCGGCAGCAGGGACGATACCCTGCGCTCTTCCCGATACCGCGCCAGATAGTTGTAGACTTGGCGTGTCGAAAGCCGCAGCTCGGATGCCGCGCGCATCACGGCCTCACGCACGGGCGCCGCCCCGTCAAGAATCCGGTCCAACTCGCGCGCGATCCGCGTCGCCTTGGCCCAAGCTTCATCCGAGGCATGCGCTCCGCCGGACGTCATCGATATGAAACTTTCGAAACCGGCTGGGCAGTGCGCCAACAGGGCGGCCACTTGCTGAAATACGGAACCAAAATTGAAACCTTAAGCTGAAAAATGATGTGCGATATCGCCGTATCTTCTAGAAATCACGTAATAATCATGTGCTGAAATGGTGAAGAAAATGCGACACTGGTTTATGCCTGGGCCACTCGAAGAAGAACCGGATGATTTGCCTCCTGGGCCACGGGCGGAACCGCCCGACACTGCTGTCATCGACGACTGGGCAAAGGCAGAGGGGGTTCACGCTGCACGACTAGCAGGAGTGGCTGGACGCCTGGGAGCTCTGGATGACCGACTGCTGCGTGGCCCGGAAGGGTGGCAGTATCGGCTCGCGCTGATCGAGGCGGCGGATCTTAGCTGGTTCGCAGGAGATCGGGTGAGTGCTGATCGTCTGGCGCTCTGGGTATCGATGCGGCTCTCGGGCGCACAGGATGACCCAAATGCCCTGGCAAGAGTTGGATGGGCTATTCGGCGACTGACAGGCGGTCCAGGACCAAAAGGTGACTTGGCCGCCTTCTTGGATCGCCGCGATCCCGACAGCATTGAAGACAGCGCTGAGCGTTTCGAAGATCGCGCGGGCGGATGGTTGCACGTAATGGCAGCCGCGGCCAATCTCCACCCAATCACGCGGGCTTGCATGGGCTTTCATCTCTGGAACCTGGCGGGCCTCGGACAGCACGGCGACCAGATGGAAGCCGCCGTCACCGCGTCTAGGATCGCGGCCAGTGACGGAAGCGGCGCCATTTTCGCTCCGCTCGCTATGGGCGGGGCAGGGGGGCTGCGTGCTTCGGGCTTGCCACCTGAACGCTTGGCCCGCTGGTTGGATGGGATGAACAGCGCAATTCTAACGGCGATGCGTAATCTAGATGATACCCAGACATGGAGTGCTCGGGCGGAAAAAGTCATGTCTCAGCTTTCGGGGCGGACTCCGGCCGCTCTTCGTTCGGCGTTGACAGAGTGGCCTTTGGTGTCGGCCCCGATGGCGGAAGTCTTAACAGGCGCAAGTCGCGCGGCTGTTCAAAGGAACCTCGCTTGGATGGAAGAGAGGGGCCTGATCCGAGAAGTGACGCAACAAGGACGCTTCAGGATGTGGCGGATCAAGGACTAGACCGTTGGGATCAGATCCAGCGACAAAGACCTTCTCGGTTCATTGAGGGAGGAGCGCTTGCCGCCAACGCTTACGTTCATCGATGCCGCCAAAGGGTCGTGGTTTGAACATCGACCTAAGTGTTTTGGTCAGAATCGCTCTTTGTGATCCGACAGCGAGCTATGGCAGCCTTTCGAAAAGATCGGGTGTATCCTTGTCGCGCCGCCTGCTAAGATCCTCGCCAAGATGCAGACAAGGGTGCTTAATTCGTGTCAGGCCTTTGCAGCCCTCAAAGTGGACCCAGCCCCCTCTGGGCATGCCCACGCTTACGATCAGCGCACCGCGTATTGGACAAGTCCGCTTGAATGATGCTCCCTTCTTCCTGCTGCGATCGCCCCGAACTGCCCAACAGCCGCGAACCGAGACTGTTCGCCCCGTCGACAGTCGGCGGGTGTGCACCTTACGGTAGTACCAACGGCCCGTCATTCCATACCCCTTCTTTCCTCGACATGGCTGCCGCTTGGGGTCGAGCGCACGTAGAAGCCTTGTGGAATAGCCACCTGCACCAGCCTGACGCCGACCGACCTTTCGCCTTCGACAAGCGTACACAAGATCAACAGGCGATTCCGGCTGGCCAACGCCTTGAGCAGCGCCTCAGCCTTGTCCGCGTTTTCTTGGATCTGCTTTACTTTCATATATTCGCATATGCGACGGTATGAATTTATTTTAAGCCCTGACCGGATTTTTCCAGCGCGCCTTGTTTGCTTTGACCCTACCTGCAAACGCGGTACGGTTCGTCATGGCGCAGCTGACCTCCATTGAAATCCTATTGCCTGAACTTCGGGCCTATGCGATAGCCATTTGCCATTCCCGCGAGGAGGCTGAAGATCTTGTTCAGGATGCTGTGGAACGGGGGCTGCGATCAGGTGGGAGGCCAGACCCGATCGGGGAACTACGGCCCTGGATGTTCCGTGTCATTCGCAACCTGCATTACGATGAGCTGAGAAAAAGGCGCGTGCGTCGGGAATATTTCGCGGCCGAAAAACGTCTATCCAATGAAGCGGGTGCGTCGGACACCGCGCGGGATGTGTTGATCCGGCTGGCCTTTAAGAAACTGCCGCCCGAGACCCGCGAGGTTCTGTGCCTCGTTGATATCATGGGGTTGAAGTACGCCGAGGCGGCGAAAGTGATGGATGTGCCGAACGGAACGGTGATGAGCCGGATCAGCCGTGCCCGCAAGGCGTTGCTGGAAATCGTCGATGGGGCCGAAACGGCAAAGCAGGAAGTGACGCGGAAGACATGAATGAACTGAACGACAAGGACTGGGAACAGGTCAACGCTTACCACGATGGTGAGTTGTGCGCGGCCGACATGCGCGCGTTCGAGGGGCGGCCTGCATCCGAGCCCGCGCTTGCCGCAGCGCTTGAGGACGTGCGGAACGTGTCCGTCAGCTTGGCGGCCTTGCGACCGGACCTCGTGCATTCGGAATCTATGCCGGAAACTAGTGCCGCAAATAGTAGCTGGCACCCCCGGCGCTGGCTGGCGGGCGGTGCTGTCGCTGCGGGAATTGCCTTGGCTGTGGTATTCGGACCCGCTTTTGTCGCCACCCCGACAGCTTTTGACATTCACGCTGAACTGGCCGCTGAGATGTATGACGTCGAAACCGCCGATCTGCGGCCCGCCGCGACAGGCGGTGCGGTGGGCGTACCCGACCTGTCCGTCGCAAACCTGACGGCTGTTGCCTTCCGCACATCGGACAACGGCGAAGTCATGCATTATGCGGGTCAGAATGGATGCAGGTTGACCTATTTTCGCGGCGCGTCCGTTTTCCCAGAGAGCAGCGACACACCCGGTCAGCAGATCGCAACCTGGCTGTCCGGGGATCACCTTCGTCATATAGTCGTCGCGACAGGGATGGACCGCACGCGGTTCGATGCTATCGCCAGTTATCTGATGCTTGAAACCCGCGAACGTGTTTCCGAAAGCGTGATGGCGTCGCTTTCGGAGGCAACCCGGACGGCACGGTCCTGCGTCGGCTAGGTCAGTTGGTTTTTGCGGTGTCCGTCAAGCTGTCAAGATAGGCAATGACATCGGCCTGATCCTGCGCATCACGCAAGCCTGCGAACCCCATCTTGGTGCCACGGACTTCGCCACGCGGATTTGCAAGGAACGCGGCAAGACGGTCTGGGGTCCAATCGCCCCCGTATTCAACCAGCGCGTCGGAATAGCGAAAGTTGTCGACCGCTGCCACGGGTGCCCCGACGATACCATAAAGGTTGGGACCGACGCGATTGGACCCACCTTCGTCTACCGTATGGCAAGCCTTGCATTTCCTGAACGTCTTTTCGCCGGCAGCCGGGTCGCCCTGCGCAAGGATCTCGGCGCCGGGAGTTTCAACCTCCTCCGCATCTGCGGAATCTGTCGCTTCAGTAGCGGCATCTGATCCGGCTGCGTTCTCCGATCCGCCCGTGACCTGGGCCACGTATTTCGAAACCGTTTCGATTTCTTCCTTGGTCAGGGTTTCCGAAAAGGCTGGCATGACTCCGATTCCGCTGGTCACGGCTGCGCGCACCTGATCGACTGTCGGTTTGAATTCATCGAGGTTGGGGCCGACCTCGGCCTCCGAACCCACATCTTTCAGCGCGTGGCAAAGGGCGCAGGCAGGTTGCGCGGTTTCAGTGAAGATCTTACGGCCAGCATCCAGATCAGCCTCGGCGCTCGCAGCACCGGCCATCAAGGCAAGAAAAACTGCGCCGCCGAGTCGTGGCGTCGTTTGGGTGGTCATGTTCATGTCTCCGGTTTTTTGTTGTCAAACCGGCGGCAGAGGATGCCGCCGGTCAGTCAGCTCAGCTGACAGTCACGTCGACGGCATGGGCGCGCCAGCCGTTATTGCCATAACCCCGTTCGTTGGGCGGAAAAAACTCGGGTTGGGTAACGCCCGCTTCGTTGGTGGCACGGCTCGCCAGCATATGTGTGCCTTCGGACAGCTCCGTGATCAGCACGAATGGCCGCCATGCATAGGGGCCAAGGTCCGGGCCAAGGAACTGCGCTTCTGCCCAGTTTTGCCCCCCGTCGGTGGACACCTCGATCTTGTCCAGACCGCTGACACCGCCCATGGCGACGCCGTGGACCTGCACCTTGCCGGTCGCCGCATCCATCAGAGGGCCGGTGATCCAGGATTTGACGGCCATCTCGTACATCGACGGCTGAGAGGGATCGCCCTTTACCCCCACGGGGCGCACGCGATAGCTGGTTTGCTGGATTTTATTGGGCGATTCCTCGGCCGTCATTGCCAGACGTTTGAGATACTTGACGTTGTTCACGCCATAATACCCCGGAATGACCAGCCGCAGGGGGCCTCCATGGGCGAGGGGCAAAGGCTCACCGTTCATCTCCCACGCCAGGATAGCCTGATCCATCGCGGCCTTTGGAACCGACCGTTCGACCTGGATCGTCTCGGGTGGAAGACCTTCGGGGATCTCTTCGCCACCTGTACCGGTCAGGAACACGGCGCCCGCATTCGCACCGCCCATCGCGTCAATCACGGCGCGCACCGGCACGCCGGTCCACACCACGTTGCCCGCAGCACCAACCGACCACTGCGAGCCGCTGGTTTCATGATCGAAAAAAGCGCGCCCGTTGCCCGAGCATTGCAGCACACAAACCACGGTTTCGACCGCGAGCGTCTTCATCTCGCCCACAGTCATCTTACCCGGGTTCGCGACCCCGTCGATCTCGACCTCCCAGGCATCGCGATCTGCGACGATCTCGTCGGGTGGGGCGGGCAGGTTATTGCGTATGTAAAGCTCGGTACTGGGCGTGATCAGCTCCGAACCTTGCGCGGCGCGCTTCGTCTCAAGCGTCTGCTTGGAATGGACGATCATGTCCTCGGCGTCTTTCCATGCGACGTAATCTGGCAACGGCTCCCCGTCTGATTGCGCCATCCCCGGTGCCCCGACTGCAGCAGCCACCATCGTGCCCGCTGATCCGATCAGGAAATGCCGACGCTTTACGTTTTCTATGATTTTCATGTCTTTCCTCCCGTGGTTCGAAGCATTTGCACTCCACGGTATGCAGCAGCTTCATGCGTGACTAACGTGTTGGGGATGCATTTTATTCCCGCGGAACGGAAAAATATTCGCGAAGCCCCAAATAAGTGGATGCACGTGGCCGGGTCGGCTGGCCAAAGGACGGTGCCCGCTTGTGCGGCCGCTCTGCTTGCCGGATAACCCATTTTGGTAATTGGGGTCGTGCGGTTCCGATGCTCAGTCAGTTGGATATGGGGGGCGCACGGCTCCCGGAGGCTGCGCCAACAGATCAGAGCCATAACCGGCAGGGTTGTCGGATGGAAAAGCGTAGGAGCCGTCGCGCAATACAAGAATAACCACTGCCGAAAGTCCCTGGGAAGACCCGTATGTTGTATTCAACCGAGGGGCAGGGTCAGAACGTTGCGACGGATCAAGATCGATGGATGCGGTCAGGTGCCGTGTCAGCGCAGTCGGCGCCACGTAATTGAGAAACCGCACGGCTACGCAGTTTGTCCGGAAATAGATGCCCGCCATCGCGCGACTTCCAGATAGCTGAACCACGGCAGCAGCGCCTTCGACGCTGGCACCGTCCTATTTCTATATCTGAGAAACACGCCGCTGCGACCGCTCAGACGGTCGCCGCTCCGATGGCGAAAAGCTCACGAAAATAAAACTTCCGGGTCAGGAACAGGGCGCAGACCGTGAACCGGTGTTCGGCCTTGCGGGGAGGACTGAAGTCCGTTCGGCGTCACCGGGCAATCAGGGCTGTGTCATCAAGCATCTCACGTTCCGAAAGTCCTTTAGGCCCCGGCTAAGCAGCGGGGCCTAAAGACAAAACGTCCAATCACGTTGGTTTATTCCGCATGTTGCGAAAGTTGTCGGATCAACCGCACTATCGCTGCCAGCCTTCGGTTGCCATGAGTTCCTGCGCTTCATCCGTGATGAGGAAGTCAAGGAAGGCTTGCGCCTCCGGATCGGCATCGGGCGAAAGCACTACATTCACGTCGCGGTAGATCACACGATCCTCAGACAGTTCGACCATGTCGAGGTCGTCCTTTGTGATCGGCCAATTGGGCCAGGTGATCCAAGCGTCGGCGTCACCGTTTGAGATGACCCCGTAGGAGGCACCCGATCCAAGCGCATAGGCCACGATATTGCGTCGCAGGCCGGAGATGTCATCGAGGCTCCCCAAACGGCCCGCTACGTCTTCCCATGTGCCGGTGCCGGAGGTGTTGTAGACACCTGCGCCCTCGGTCACGACAACCCGCACCCCGTCGGCCAGAAGGTCATCGAAGTCATCAATGTTCAGCGGGTTGCCGGCCTTCACTGCGATCACGGTCGGCCGCAGGTAGATCGGCTCGACTTTCGCGGGATCGAAGGCCGTGTAGGTCAGCAGGAAGGCTGTCATCGACTGCTCGGATGTGCCCCAAAGAATGTCGGCGTCGGCCTGGGCGTCTGCGGTCCATTTCGATTCCGGGCCCGCGATCACTTCGACGGAGGTTCCCGTCTGCTCTTCAAAGACGGCTGCGACCTTGCGGAATGCCGTGTGCGGACCACCCGCGCCGTAAAGCTTTACGACGCCGTCTTGCGGCGCGTGTTCGATAGATGGATCGTTGAACGCGGTATCACCGCGGCGGTCGGCTGCGGTGTCGGCGAATGCCGGGGCGGCGGCAAGGATTGTGGTGGTGAAAAGCGTTGTCAGTCGCATGGTATCTCCTGTCAGGGTCGTGGATCGGCCTCCACCGATTGCGGGCGGCCTTCACAAGACTGACGCGCCGACATCCAGAACCCTTCCCGAATTTATGATCACGCTTCCGTGAGATCAGGTTGGCGCGCCTGGATCCTCGAACTGAGCCTGCAGCAAATGAGCGATTTCCAGAAGGCGCGCGCGCGGCAAAGCACCGGTCAGGGCGTAGGCGAACTCGGTGTCGCTCCAGTAGAACGCCTGCTCGGTGGCCGTGTCAACGGCGGAGTAAAATTCGGCCATTGTGGCGGAGCAAAAGTCGGCCAGTTTGGGGCGAGCGCCTTGGAGCGTGCGGCCCTCATATAGCAAGCCCGGTCCAAGGCGCATTGGCCGTCAGGCCAATTCTGTGAGGTTCA
>JBDVDE010000080.1:0-72148 GCA_039942135.1 Hyphomonadaceae bacterium | reverse complement strand
AGACATTTGATCCACTGGATCAAATGCTACTCTTCCTCACCTCAAAAAAAGCATGCTCGGCGATGGGGGCGACGAAGCATGAGATATCCGGCAGAAGAAAAGCTTGAAATTATTCAGTTGGTGGAGCGCTCTGCGCGGCCTCCCAAGTGGACACTGGACAAGCTGGGCGTACCGCGCCGGACATTCTATCGCTGGTATGATCGTTACCTGACAGAAGGCGCAGACGGGCTTGTTGACCGTGCACCTATGCCAAGGATCGTATGGAACAGGATACCTGATGATATCCGTGCAGACTTACACAAGATGGCCTTGGACAAACCAGAGCTGTCACCGCGAGAGCTAGCTGTGGCGTTCACTGATACCAAAGGCTATTTTGTCTCTGAAAGCTCTGTGTATCGCTTACTCAAATCCTATGACCTGATCTCCAGCCCTGCCTTCATCGTGATGAACGCAGCCAATGAGTTCAGGGATAGTGAGGGCCCGCCCGCCACCGGTTCGAGGGCGGGGGCCGAACGACAGCGATCAATCAGATGTGGCAGACGGACTTCACCTACTTCAAAATCATTGGCTGGGGCTGGATGTATCTGTCGACCATACTGGATGACTTCTCGCGTTATATCATCAGTTGGAAGTTATGCTCCACGATGAAAGCGTCTGACGTCACCGACACGCTCAACATGGCGCTGGCGGCCTCAGGGTGCGATCAGGCCAATGTGGTCCACAAGCCCAGGCTGCTCTCCGATAATGGTGCCAGCTACATCTCAGGCGAACTTGCTGATTACATCGCAGACAATGATATGAGCCATGTTCGCGGAGCACCTTACCATCCGCAGACGCAGGGGAAGATCGAGCGCTGGCATCAAACTCTGAAAAACCGCATCTTGCTGGAGAATTACTTCCTGCCCGGTGATCTGGAACACCAAATCGAAGCCTTTGTCGAACACTACAACCATCACCGCTATCATGAAGCGCTCGGAAACGTCACACCCGCCGACGTCTACTTCGGCCGGGCACAATCAATCATCAAATGCAGAGAAAGGATCAAGAAAAGGACCATCGAACACCGGCGCTTGCAACACCAGCTTTCGGGCTGATAATTCCGTTTGCTAATTTCACTACTTGTTTGATTGTATAATGATGTCTCCGTTTTCAGTTGCAATCAAAAGCGTTTGACTGCTCACCAATGGCGGAAAATAAGACGCGGACGCTACGGCGGTAATGGGCCCCGGTGCCGAGATAATTCTGTCGCCTATAATCAGATCCGTCCCTGAAATTTGCAAGGGGCCGAGCGATGCTATGCTCGTCCGTTGCAGGGTGGTTGCAGCAATGGGCGAAGGCGAGGCCGTGTCGACCAGAACAGGTTGGCCTGGACCGTTCAATCGATAACGTTTGAGCGTTGTAACCCCATCCTCGCTTTGAGAATAGACAACGAGAAGGTTCTGATAATGAGCAACCAGTCTGGCAGGCGTGTCGATTGTTGCAAGAACGGTCCCCCTTGTGTCACGAATGGAGACCCCATCTGCGCCATGTGCGGCAACAATATGTGATTTTCCAAGATGCGCTGTGGCCGGGATCGCGGCAAGAGAAACAATCGATTGCCCCGTTTGCAGAATGTGCTCGGTCTTTTGCTCCGCGCCTTGCTCTTGAGCCTGCGCGCCGCCAATACGTAACTCCGTATCGGGGCCGCCACAAGCAACGGCAAGGCTGACACTGAGGGTAAAAATGGCGAGCAGTGGCAGGTGATTGGAAAGTTTCGTCATCAGGTTTCCGTTCTTACGATCAAAGCACGCCTTGATCTTTTAGCGCGTGCTGAAGCTCTTTGGGGACATAGTTCTCGTCATGCTTGGCAAGCACAGTTCGGGCATCAAAGCGCCCGTCGGGCAAAACCAGACCTTCAACGATAACCCCTTGGCCTTCGCGAAAAAGATCGGGCAGAATGCCTGAATAGAGGATCGTCACTTCGGCGGTGCCATCGGTGACGCGAAAGGCGGTCTCAATGCCTTCGCCGCGAACGACTGATCCGTCCATCACAAGTCCACCGAGCCGAATAGACCGGGTTGGCACTTCTGTCGTCGCGACCAATTCAGACGGAGTTAAAAAATAGGAAACGCTTTGATTGAGCGCGGACAAGGTCAGCACGCTGGCACCGACCAAAAGCACACCTATTAATGCGACAGTGCCAAGACGTCTATTGCGATGTTGGGGTTTCATAGCTTGTCCATTATCTGGCTGCAAAAAGCTCATTGGTGACGAGATCAATGCAGCTGGGTTGTTGCTCAAAGGGGTGTCCGCTAACGTCATCAAGTTGGATGACGCCTTTGGTGCAACCTATTTGGTTGCAAAAGTTTTTGGCTGCATCGACACCGAAAATCGGATCTTCTGTGCCGGCCAGAACGAAATTGCGGCCCGTCCATTTCTCACGCAGCCAGCGATAGCTATTCTCGACAAAGGCATAATCGGGGTCGCCCTCTTCCAGAACAACAGTTTCATGAAAATGACGCGGACCAATCAGACCCTTAGACGTTTTAAACGGCTCATTATAAGCCTCAAGCTCATCCATTGTTAGGCCAGGACAAATGCGGGCAATTTCCGCAGTTACATCAATTTCAAGCCCGGCATTCATAAGGGTTCGCCACATATGCAAGCCAGGCCAGCCATTCTCGACGATGCGACTGGCTGGATTGACAAAGACAAGAGTTTCGACCGTATCGGGCAGCATACGAGGAAGCTGCGCAGCGACGCTTGCCCCCATCTCATGCGCGACCAGCGTGAGTTCGCTCAGGCCGAGGTGTTGGATGAGCGCTTTTACGCGGGCAGACTGTTCTGAAATGGTTAGCTTCGCGGCATCCTCTGGTTTATCGGATAGACCGAAGCCCAGCAGGTCTACCGCGACAACGCGAAACCCATGATAGACAAGCTTGGGAATTATTTTGCGGAACGAATAGGCCCAGCCAAAGCGGGAGTGCAAACATAACACTGTGCGTTCATATTGCCCCGCGCCGGTATCTATAAAGTGGCTGCGCTGGCCATCATGGTTGAAGTATTGCGCAGGGTACTCGCTTGAAAATTGTGCCAGAGATGAGGAAAGAGAAGGTTTCACGGCTAGTGTATTGTCGGTGCCAGCGCATTGCGGCGCTCCTTCTTTATGCTTCAAGAGTTTCTCAAACGACATCCCTAGCCCACTCTCGTGGTTTTACTATTCTTCACGGCCTTCAGAGCAGGCTGGTCGGTTTGCTTGGAGATAATCGCATCGCGCACTTTGATGGCCACCGGGGACAATAGCCGGTCTTTGCGATGGACTAGCCGCAATTCCCGTCGCATCTCGACATCTTCAATCGGAATAGCCTTTAGGGGTGCTTTGACTAAAGACACAGGCATAATGCTAATGCCAAGACCGGCAACGATCATCTGTCTGGCAAAATCATCCTGATCTGTCCCAAGGTGCAATTGCACAGAGATGTTCCGTTCTTCGAGCATTTCTTTCAGGGCTGCATTTTTTTCGCAATGCGTGCGTTGGACATAATCTTCCCCCTCGATCTCGTTCAAGAGAATGCCTCTGCGTTCGGCAAGAGGGTGATCGGGCGAGACGGTCAAAACATAAGGTTCAGAATAGAGCATTCCCCCTTCAAGGAGGTTAGACCTTATCGGGTGGGCGGTCACGATCGCCAATTCTAGTTTCCCGGCTTTCAATTCGTCTGTCAGTCGTTGCTGGCTTGCATGGGATATGACCAAGGAAACGCCGAGCAATTGCTCCTGCAACGTCCGGACAACATCGATAAAATCACTGTCGCCAATAGTGTTAATGATGCCAATCGTAAAGGTTGAGTCTTCCATGCGGTGGAATTTGTAGGATGTTGACTTGATATCCGTCAGCATATCCTCAACTTCAGAAAAACGGTCTCGTAGTAATTCACCAAGAGCTGTCAGTTGAATGGGGCGACTTTGGGTGTCGAACAAAGGGCCACCAAGCTCGTATTCCAGCATATGGATCGCCTTGGTCAGGGCGGGCTGACTAACGTTTCTAAGCTCTGCAGCACGCGTAAAATTCAGCGTTTCGCAGGCCGCGAGAAAATATCTGATCTGGTGCAGTTCCATAGGTTGAGCCTAGCCTCCGAATTGAAAAGTTAATCGGTTCTCTAAGGGCTTTCTATTTACCTCTAGTTATCGGAAGCATAACCAGAAGGCATTGTTTAGACTCTCGAGCAATGGATAAGCTTACCACAATTCATCACTTTGGAGAGATTAATTGCGATGTCCGTCAATACGGTGCGACAAGACCCCCGCAGTAAAACTGGGGCGGATACTAAAAAAAGCGGCGCTTTAGCGCTTGATAAGGCGTTGAAAGAGTTGAAGTTTCGTGGCGAGCACCGACAATTTGCGGTTCTCGAACGAGATGCGACAGCCCCGCCTGTCGCGGCATATCACGGTCTTGTCGGCGCCACCGTGGCTCAAGAGCCTGCGCCTGCTCCAGATCGCAATGTGAAGATTTGGTGCTCGAATGATTATCTGGGCATGTCGCGCAGCCCCGTTGTCGCCGATGCGATGATCGACGCCATCCGGAAATGCGGCGCAGGGGCCGGTGGAACACGCAATATCTCCGGCACGAGCGTGCACCATGTCGCTTTAGAACAAGCGCTTTCTAAATTGCATCAAAAAGAAGCGGCGGCGATCTTTACCTCAGGCTACAATGCCAATGAAGCTGCACTCGGTGTTCTCGGGAAACTTCTACCTAATTGCATTATTTTTTCAGATGAGCTCAATCACGCCTCGATGATCGCAGGCATGAAGCGTTCGGGCGCGCCTAAAAAGATATGGCGGCATAATGATATTGATCATTTGCGAGCTCTTCTGGAAGAAGCGCCAGCGGATAGCGCCAAGCTTATCGCTATGGAGAGCGTCTATTCCATGGATGGGGACATTGGCCCCTTGGAAGCCGCTTGTGATCTGGCCGAGGAATTTGGGGCGTATCTCTACGTTGATGAAGTTCATGCGGTCGGGCTCTATGGCGAGCATGGCGGCGGCGTATCGGAGCAATTGGGCCTGACAGACCGGGTCGACCTTATAGAAGGTACGCTTGGCAAGGCATATGGCGTAATGGGCGGGTATATTGCCGCGTCCAAGACCATCGTTGATGCCGTTCGCAGCTTTGCGCCTGAATACATATTCTCAACAGCTTTATCTCCAGTGCTTGCGGCAGGCGCGCTTGCCAGTGTCGAGCAGCTTGCGTCCAGCAATGAAGAACGCCGTTTGCATCGCCAAAACGTCAATCGTCTCAAACGCGAATTGGGTGCACGCGGTTTGGAGTTCATGGATGGGCCAAGCCATATCGTTCCGGTGATTATTGGCGATCCGAGCCGCTGTGTTGCCACCGCGCATAAATTGCTCGACGAATATGACATCTATGTTCAACCAATTGTCTATCCGACGGTTCCTCGGGGCACAGAGCGGTTGCGCTTAACCCCCTCTCCTTTCCATGATGAGCAATCTATCATTGATCTTTGCGACGCGCTCGAAAGCGTCCTTGAACAAATATGAAGGCACGAACTGAATGCTGATCGAATTCGGACATCTGGCGCTCGCTGCGGCACTCATCGCGGCTTTGATGCAATCTTCAGCGCTGGTACTTCCTAGCCGATTTGGTCATTTGGGCAGGCCCGCTGCGGCAACGCAGGCGGTAGCCTTGCTTATTGCTTTTGTTGCTTTGGTTGCCGCATTCTCAGTCTCTGATTTTTCAGGCAAGCTGGTTGCCAGCAACAGCCACACGCTGAAGCCTTGGTTTTACAAGCTCGCCGGCGCTTGGGGAAACCATGAAGGCTCGATGCTGTTATGGGCGCTGATTATGTCTGTCTATGGCTGGCTGGTCTCGCGCGATGAAGGCATTGACGATAAAATGCGACAAACCGCGACAAGCATTATGGGCGCTTTGGGGCTTGGAGTTTGTCTCTTTTTGCTGATCTCTTCCAACCCGTTTGAACGCCTTGACCCGGCCCCGTTTGAAGGGCGCGGTTTAAATCCGCTCCTACAGGATGTCGCTCTGGTTATCCATCCGCCCGTGCTTTATGCTGGTTATGTCGGTTTTGCTGCGCCTTATGCACTGGCGATTGCTGCGTTGCTAAACAAGGCTTCAGACAAGAAGGTTGCGGGCATGTTGCTGCGCTGGTCCTTGGCACCAATGGCATTTTTAACACTCGGTGTCGGGCTTGGTTCATGGTGGGCTTATCGCGAACTTGGCTGGGGCGGCTGGTGGTTTTGGGACCCGGTTGAGAATGCCAGCCTCATGCCTTTGTTGATGGGCATTGCAAGTGTCCATATGGCGCTCTTATGGCGACGCACAGGGCAGTTTGCGGGCTTGACCCTGTTTGCGATGATCGCAACATTTTGCTTTAGCGTACTCGGGACATTTATTGTCCGCTCTGGCGCGTTGACCTCAGTGCATTCCTTTGCCGTTGACCCGCTGCGCGGGACATTGATCCTGCTATACATGTTTGCGGTGATCGGCTTTGGCGCCTTTGTGTTTTTTCGGGCAAAACCGCTGAACGCACCTAACCTCAAAAGACAGGTCAGCCGCGAGCTGGCCCTGCTGATCGGAGCCGGACTGCTTGGAGCAGCCACGTTAACCGTCTGCATAGGGACGCTATACCCACTGCTTATTGAGCAATTGGGCGGCGACCCGCTAACCGTTGGCGCGCCATACTTTAACAAGACGGCGAGCCCAATGCTTGGGCTTAGTCTTATCCTGCTTGTGCTCGCTACTGCGACCCGTTGGGGCGGCGCAGGCGGGCTTTCAACATTCAAAATGCCGCTATTAGTATCCGCTGCGACGGGTGCGATCGCAACGCTTGTTATCTGGCTTACTGGCGGGCTCGGCGCTGGAGCATCGGCAATTATTGGCGCCGCCTTGATGCTGCCTGCCTTCGTTTTCTATCAGGAAATTTGGCTTGGGCGATTAAAGCAGTTCGGCATGGGCGTTGCCCATTTTGGGTTTGCAATCGCTGCGGTTGGGATGATCGGCTCTGCGGCGCTCTCTCAGGATATCGTCACCGCGGTTAAACCCGGTGATGTGGTCGAAACGCCGGGCCATATGCTAACCTTCAATGCCGTCGAGCGCCAACCGGGGCCAAACTATGTGCGTGAATTTTCAACGGTGAACATCGTAGCCAAAGCCTCCGGAAAACCGCTTGGCTCGCTCGCGCCGGAACGCCGCTGGTACCCTTCCGGTGATACAGTCACAACAGAAGCCGCGATCAGATCAACCGTCTTTGCAGACCTCTACGTGACACTCGGTGATTTGCGCACGCCCGGCGCAACAGAGCCAGACTGGGCGTTACGTATTCGCCATCGCCCTTTCATTTCGTGGATATGGTTCGGCCTTTTGCTGGCTTTCTTTGGTAGTATACAAGCCACATTGAAGCGCGTTGAACCTCGCCCCGCTCGAGAGCCTGCAACCGCCGCGGCGGTGCCAGCGGAGTGAAAAACTGGTTTCGGTCTCTCTTGTTATGCCTTGCAATGCTTGCGCCGCTTACACCTCTTGCGACGGCTCAAGCGATTGACGTTTATGATCAACGCACGCATGATTTATACAATGAAATTCGCTGCCCGGTTTGCAGTGGTCAATCGATTGCCGAGAGCGATGTATTGGTCTCAGTTTCCATTCGCGAATATGTGCAAGCACGCATTGAGGCGGGCGATAGCGACGATGTCATCAAGCAAAATTTGACGGAAAGATATGGACAGAACATTCTCTTCGAGCCTACCCTTGCGCCTTCAACTTTGCCATTATGGCTCGCACCGTGGATCGCTTTGATGCTCCTGATTGGTGGTCTTTGGTATCAAACTGGAAGATCGCGAGCTGAAATCAAGTGAAACGGTCAGAATTTGAGAAGATAAACCTGCAATGCAGTGAGGTAGCCTGTGCTCGCGGCGGCGTGCTTGTGGTTGGCGGTGTCTCGTTTGAGCTATCGGGCGGCGAGGCTTTGCTGATTTATGGTGCAAATGGCGCAGGCAAATCGAGCTTACTGGGCGCCATTTCCGGGCGCCTCCCGCTAAGCCAAGGCGAGCTAAACTGGTACCATGAGAATGAAGCACTCACACAAAGACAGGCCGCGCTCGGCGTTGCTATGCTGGCCCATGATGGCGCGACCAAGCCCGGTTTAACCGTGTCTGAGAATCTCCGCTTCTGGTGCAGCATTTATGACAAGCCGAAAGGCGACATCGCATCGGTTGTCAAAGAGGTCAAAATATCCGGGCTTGAGCACAGGCGCACCGCAACCCTTTCTGCCGGGCAAAAACGGCGTTTATCCTTTGCGCGCATTCTTTTGGCAAACAGGCCGGTCTGGCTGCTTGATGAGCCAACAGCCTCCATAGACGATGCGGGCAAAGCCGATATATCCGCCATGATCGAGAGCCATTCGGCACGCGGCGGACTTGCGATCATCGCCACGCATGAAGCGCTCGATATTTCCCATCGCAGCTTGAGGATCGGCTAATGGGCGGCGCATTCCGGATTATGCGGGCCGTTGCGTACCGTGATGTACTGCTCGCGCTGAAAAGTGGTGGTGGCTGGCTGCAAGGTATTGTCTTCTATGCGGTGTTCGTCGCCTTTATGGCATTTGCTTTCGGGCCGGACGGAAATGCCTTGCGCACGGCTGCTGCGCCTACGATCTGGCTCGCTACTCTGTTTGCGATCCAACTTGCAGCGTCCGAAATGTTCGTGTCCGATCTTGATGATGGAACGCTGCAAACGCTCGGCGTAGAACAGCCTTCCTTGCTGGCTTATGTGATCGGCAAGTTGATCGGTGTTTTGATCATTGTTGGCGGTCCGCTGATTGTCGCTGCGCCGATTGTGCTGGTGATGTTTGCTTATGGCGGGGTCAATGTAGCGATCATTTTACCCTCTGTTGCCTTAGGCGCGGTTGCGCTTAGTCTGGCTGCAGTTATAGCATCAGCGATCAATGGCGCGCTTCAGGGCGGCGGGCGGTTTACGGCAATTCTGGCAGCGCCCCTGTCTATCCCGGTTCTTATCTTCGGAATCGACGCAACAAATTTGGCGATAGAATCGTCACAAATCTGGTCTGTTGAGATGCAATTTCTGACAGCCCTTACACTGTTCCTGACCGCCATCGTGCCGGGGTTTTCCGTGCTCGCGCTTCGGCTTGGATTGGAATAATTTCGTGGAGACTTACCGATGCTAAGCTATTTTTCCAATCCCGCACGTTTTGAAGCGTTTGCCCGCTGGGCGAGCCCTATATCCTTGTTTGTGTTGCTCGCATGCTTGGCCGTAGCGGTGCCGATGGGGCTTTATTTCTCGCCTGAAGATTACCAGCAGGGGCACACCGTTCGGATCATGTATGTACATGTACCCGCTGCGATCATGTCTGAGCTTGCGTTCGGTTTTATTGCAGTGATGAGTTTAACCGCTTTTGTCTGGCGCCATTCACTTGCCGATAGCTGCGCGCGCGCTGCCGCTGGGCCGGGCGCAATTTTTGCTGGGTTAACTTTGCTGACTGGCTCAATATGGGGTCATCCGACATGGGGTACATGGTGGGTGTGGGATGCACGCCTAACCTCAATGCTGATACTCTTTCTAACCTATATCGGCTATATCGCCGTTTGGCAGATGGGCACGGATGAAACCAAATCGGCGCGGCTGGCACGCATCGTTGGGATGGTCGGCTTTATCAATGTACCAATCGTCAAGTTTTCCGTAGACTGGTGGAACTCGCTACACCAAGACGCCAGCATTCTGCGCGCCGATGGGCCGACGATCCACGCCTCCATGCTTTGGCCGCTTGGCCTTATGGCGCTCGCTTATATGGCGCTCTTCGCTTGGCTTGTTCTTTCTGGTGTACGGACAAGCATTTACGAGAAGCAAATCGCCAGACGATCAGAACGAACAGCCAGCAGGCCCATTGCCACTGATGGCACGGCGGAAGGAGCATAATATGGCTGAGTTCTTTTATATGGGTGGCTATGCGTTTCATGTCTGGACCTGTTGGGGCCTCAGCTTTGTTCTGCTCGGCGGCTTGGCCATCACGCGGCGCCGAAAACTGCGACACATCGCTGAGCTTGCGCGCAACATGGATGTAGAGGCAAAAGCAGAGAGTACATCGCCATGATGTTCGTCGGTGGGATCATACTTCTGGCTGGGATTTTTTCCGCTATACTTTGGTTTGGCCTCTCAAAGGCAGAGCCAACAAGCGACCTTAAAACACGGGTTTTAACGCTGCTGGTTTTTGTTGGACTAAGCGGGGTCGTTTACGGGCTGAGCGGAGAGCCAGACTATACTGCCCCGCGTCTGACCGCAGCCGAGCAGAATCTTGGTGCAGCTTTGCGTCCCGATGGGCTTGGCCCGGTAGAGACCTATGGCGGGCTTGTCTCAGCCAATTCGCAGGAAAAGACTAAATGGCTTGATGTTGCAGAAAGTTTGCGCCTTGCCCGGCGGCCTGTTGAAGCCGCAGATGCATTATTGCGTGCAGCAGGACTAGCCGAGACTGAGCCAGAACAAGCCGCACTCTTTGGGGCAGCTGGGGAAACGCTGGTTATGGCAAAAGGCGGCATTGTTGATGATGAAGCCGCCGCCGCATTTGCATCTGCTTTGAAGGCCGATTCTAACAGTTTGGGCGCGCTTTACTATTTGGGCAGGCAAGCGCGCTCGGGTGGAGACGAGGAAACAGCTCGTAATTATTGGTCACGTTTTCTTGAGGTCGTCCCCAGCGAACATCCATTGGCCGCTGAGGTGAGAGGTGATCTAGCCTTAATTGGCGGGGCACAGCGGGCAGCGCCGCGAATCGCTCCGGTATTAACGCCTGAAATGGTCGCCCAATTTGAGGGTTTAACTGCCGAAGAACGTCAGAACCGCATCACCTCCATGCTTGGCCGGGTCGAAAGTCGCCTTACTACGCTTGGAGATGAGGCCAGTTCTGGAGAATGGCGGGAATTGGCGCGGGCTTATGTGCGCGTTGAGGATCTAACTGGTGCCAATGCAGCTTATGAGCGAGCCGTGGCCCTCGCCCCAAATGACGTAGCATTGGCTCTGGAACGTTCACAGATACGGCCCTGATATCATTTCAGATAATCGTATAATAGCCTCAGGCTTCTGAAACCATTCTCATAGTGTATTGGAAGCTTTGCGGCTTAGGCAGGAAAGTAAGTCAACGGTGCTCTTTGGCGCTTTTCTCAATCGGAAAGGATTTCTTCATGTCAGTAAAAAAGATTCTCGCGGCTGTTGCTCTTGCGGGCGCTCTATGGTCAGTCCCCGCTGTTACGGCGCAAGCACAAGGCATCGTTGAAGCCAACTTCACTGCTGACGGCGCTGCTGAGCGACCAGCAAACTGGCGTCGTTGGGTATTTGTTGGCTCTCCCCTGACACCACACGGATTAAACGGCGGTGCGGCTCCTTTCCCAGAGTTCCACAATGTCTATGTCGAGCCAACAGCGTTCCGTCACTATCAGGCGACAGGCAAGTGGCCCCAAGGCACACAGATTGCCAAGGAACTTGTTCTTGTACGCTCTAATGATAATGCCGAAAACGGCTCCACAGCTGAAGTGAGCGGCGTTGGCTACCAGCAAGGTGAATTCCAAGGTCTTGAGCTTGCCGTAAAAGACAGCAGCCGGTTTGGCAACATGCCAGGCGGTTGGGCATATTTCAGCTTCGGTCACCAGCCAGAGCCATATAACGCCTCTGCAGAAGCGTTCCCAGCTGAAGCTTGTAATGCTTGCCACGCAGCCAGCGCTGATACGGACTTTGTATTCACACAGTTCTACCCAGTTATTCGCGCTGCAAGATAATTGAGAGAGATACTATGAAAATGAAAATCAAAACCCTTGCACTTGTAAGCTCACTGGGCCTGTTAGCCGCTTGTGCCGCCGGACTTGGCATAAACGGCGCAGGGCTTCCTAATGCAGGAGCTCAATCTGCTCCTGCTGTTGTAGAGGCTGGTTATCTAGCCTCTGGCGCGGTTAAGAAGCCAGCAAATTGGCGGGAATGGGTCTATGTCGGTTCCCCGCTAACACCGCACGGCTTAAACGGCGGCGCGGCTCCCTTCCCGGAGTTCCACAATGTCTATGTAGAGCCTTCTGCATTTGAGCATTATGAGCGCACCGGCGAGTGGGCGGAAGGCACTCAAATTGCCAAGGAACTTGTTCTTGTTCGGGCTAACAATAATGCAGCAAACGGCTCAACAGCTGAAGTAAGCGGTATTGGCTACCAGCAAGGTGAGTTCCAGGGGCTGGAATTGGCAGTGAAAGACAGCAGCCGGTTTGGCAGCATGCCAGGCGGTTGGGCATATTTCAGCTTTGGTCACCAGCCAGAGCCATATAACGCCTCTGCAGAAGCCTTTCCGGCTGAAGCCTGTAACGCATGCCACGAAGCTAGCGCTGACACTGACTTTGTCTTCACGCAATTTTACCCGGTCATCCGGGCTGCAAACTAGAGGGTACCTATTATGAGGAAAATGCAAATCGTATCTGGCGCAATCACTGCGATTGTCACACTGGGGCTGGTGGCTTGTACGCCCGCTGATCAACACAATGGTTCTGCGGATGCTCAAGCACCTGCGGCGCAGCAAGCTGCGGTCTCCGCATCAGGCTATGATACCATTGTCTCTGATACTGGAGCGATTGCATTCCCTGACGATTACAACTCATGGGCCCATATGGGCTCATGGGCGGTTGTCAACGAAGGCGGCGAAGGGAATGGCATACACAATGTCTTCACGAGCCCTGAGGCAATTGCTGCCTTTAAGAAGACTGGCGAGTGGCCTGATGGGGCCGTGCTCGTCAAGGAAGTGTTTGGCTCTGAAGGCGCACAACTGACGACCGGCGCTGCAAACTGGGCAACCGACCCTGCAGTGTGGTTTGTTATGGTCAAAGATACCGAAGGCCGTTTCCCAGATAACCCTCTGTGGGGTAATGGCTGGGGCTGGGCGCTCTTTAATGCGGAAACCCCGGGCGTTCAAGTCGCGACAGACTTCAATGCAGATTGTCTCGGCTGCCACATTCCAGCTGAGGATACGGACTGGATCTATACTTACGCTTACCCAACACTCAAGGCGAGATAATGACTAAATCTGCTAATGATAAGAACACTCCCGCTCGCGGGAGTGTTTCTATTCTGGCGCTGACAACATTGATGATGTTTTCGGCCGCCTGCTCACAAGCGACCGAACCTGAAGCCAGCCAAACAACTGTGCCCTCTCAAGTTGCAGAAGCCTCGGTTGAAGAGGTTGAACCTGTGACGGTCGCCGAACTGGTAACGCCAGAAATTGGCAACACTGAAGATGATACCATAGCTGCAGAGACACCTGCCTATGAGACGGCAAAAACGTCTACAGAAACTACTGAGCATGTAGCAACTGCGACGGCTGAAACTGTCTCGACCGTTTCGGCTCCTCAAGGTGTTGAAGTCAGTGTTCCAGCCTCTGAACCAATTATTGAAACACCTGTTGTTAAAGCACCTGCTGTTGCTGCAATACAACAAGCCACTGCTGAGACAACCGCATCTGTTGCGCAGGCTGCAGAAGTTGCTGTCGCCAAGCCTGCTGCTCAAACCGAAGCAACCATTCAAGAGGCATCCCTTCCGAGCGCTGCTGAGTCTACACCTCAGGAGCCCACAGAAGCTGCGCCCGCCGCTGCAACCGAAACCGCGTCAGCCATCATAGGCGACGCAGACGCCGGCAAGCGCGCGTTTGCTGCCTGCAGAAGCTGTCATACTGTGCAAGAAGGACGCAATGGCCTTGGGCCATCCCTAGCCGGCGTGTTTGGACGAGAGGCCGGGACAGTAGAAGGCTTCAAGTATTCTGACGCTATGACCGCATCTGGGGTCACATGGACCGCTGAAAGTCTTGATAAATACCTACTCAATAGTGAAGAGTTCATTCCCGGCAACCGCATGACGCCACTCTTTAGACAGGGCGTTCAAAAAGACGATAAACGAAGAGACATCATCGCTTATCTAGAGACACAGTAATGATGGCTGACCACGGTGAATTCCGGTAGCGGGTGCGCTGTCAAATCAAAAACCGGTTTGAAAGCAATAATCCCCTGCCCTAGCCTCAATCCATGACCTGTAACATGGACCAATCAGGGAGACACGGATCTTGACGGTTTATAACCATTCTCTGAGCGCTTCGTAAGGAGGGCTTTGAAGGCTCCGTGGGGGCTTGCGAAGTTATAGAACCGCTCCCATTCGTCGAGCTTTGCCTCAAGATCGACATCGCCCTTATAGCTGAGCAACTGGTAGAGCTCCTGCTGGTCAGATCGGTGAGATCGTTCGACCTTCCCATTGAGTTGAGGGCTGCTCGGCTTGGTGTAAGCGTGCCGGATTGCCTTGTCTTCGACATGCCAGTGGAGCTTAGCTTGGAATTCATGACCATTATCGGTTCTAATTTGCCGTATACGGAATGGAAGCTTTTCGATGATGTGATCAACGAAGTCGATTGCGTTCGCCTGGGTGTGTCGCTCATACACTTTTAATGCTCTGACACGCGTGGCGTCATCGATCGCTGTTCATTGAATTCACCTTTCTTCCTCCAGGAGGACATTAAACAAGGTGTCTTTCTGAATCCTACACATCTACAGTTTTTGGACATGGGAGCGGAGCCGCACGCCCGCAATGTATCAGTCAGAACTTTCGTGCTCCATAATTTTGTCGGGCTCCTGGGAGGCTCCAGCGAGCCAGTATGCCCCCCCTAAGAACAATGTACCGCTGATCGTGTTTCCGATGGTCACGAATAAGAGGTTTTTGCTCGCGCCTATTAGCGAAACAGTTTCCGGGTGATCTGATAGGAGCGCCAGCGCGAAGACCGTCATATTAGCAACCGAGTGCTCGAAGCCACTTGCGATAAAAGCAAAGAGGCACCAGAATATGAGGAATAGCTTGGCTGTATCATCCTTAGTGCGTGCGGCTGTCCACAAAGCGAGGCAAACCAGCCAGTTGCACAAAATGCCGCGGGCAATCATCTCGCTTGCGCTCAAATGGATCTTCTTATCTGCGATGCCATAAAGCAACTCAGCATTGGGGCTGACGACATCTATCGCCCCCATAATTGCAAGTCCCGCCAAGACGATACATCCGGCAAGATTACCAACCCAGACAACAATCCAAGAAAGACCAAGCTCTCCAGCACTGACTTTTCGGGCCAGCCATCCAATGCTCATATACATTGTGTACCCCGTGAAAAGCTCGGATCCAGCGAAGACAACGAGCGTCAAAGCGACACTGAAACTTGCGCCCATTATCAGTGTCCGCAAAGCCGGATCGGCATGCTCGCCAACGCTCAAAATCAAGATAATGCCAATGCCGACATAAGCGCCCGCCAGCATGGCGGCAATAAAGAACCCAACCGGATTTTCCCGCATGGATTTTATCTTTGCTGACGCTAGCTCGGCAAAGTTTCGGATGGTTTCGCTTATGGGCATTCGGTATCTCCTTCCTGCAGCGCAGAAAATACAATATATGTCGGGCGGAATTGCAGCCTACTCATCGGCTTGGGCTTCTGATTGAGCCTCGAGAAAAACAATAAGGTTCGCCCTTTCCTTCGGTCGCCTGATTCCGGCAAAAGCCATCAATCGAAATCATTAAATCCTTAAAGACGGCCATAGTCATACCTTTCAATCATTTGGTGAGGGAGATTACTGTCTAAGAACGGAGCGACTGGCCTTGGGAAAGAACAGCGGATAAGACCAGACAAGCGCCAGAAATATGGCGGTCCAAAGGAAAGCCACGCCGAGATTCTCCTGCGCGGAAACCAGATAGGAATTGCAAATTCTGACCGGGGCATGCGTGTAAAGAAAAGACAAAACACCAAGCATCGACAAAGCGTTTGCTTTTAGGAAACCACGCAAATACGGGTTTGCCCTGCCCCAACCAAGAGCCATCAGCACCCCGACAAAAATAGGAATTGATAGATATTTTAGTATTCCGAACGTCACCGTGACAAGTGAAGCATCAATGTAGCGCGGCAGCATCCAGAAGAAGATAAAACCAACAGCAATAAGGATGACCCCATTGGCATTTGCTTCATCAATCTGAATGCGATCTACCCGCAAGCCTATGCCCAGAAGCGCACCTGAAATAGCAAGCCCCGGAAGTAGAACAAGCATATGTGTAACGGGGCTTACCTCCAATGACTGGCCGAAAACGACCAGCCCCATAAAGAGCACGACCGCGATGATAAGCTCACGATGGCGCATAGTGCTTGCTTTCGAGATAATCATACACGCCCTCAACGTCTTCATTGTCGAACGCTTTGACGAGCCGCCCGACAGGATCAATGATCAACATTGCGACATTGTGCTGATAGCCGCCCCATTCATCCGCGATAATGCGCAAACCAAACGCAGATTTTACGGCGGCAAAGTCATTCGAGT
This sequence comes from Hyphomonadaceae bacterium, assembly GCA_039942135.1. Lineage (GTDB taxonomy): Bacteria > Pseudomonadota > Alphaproteobacteria > Caulobacterales > Hyphomonadaceae > CALLCD01. The sequence continues at coordinate 55,780 of JBDVDE010000080.1, read as the reverse complement.
CGATGCGGGCGACGTTCCAGATATCGCCATCTGCCTTGTGGAGCCGAGCGTAATTCTGAAGCGCGGGCGCATCATCACTGTTCGGATCAAAGCTAACCGATAATAGGCGCACGTTCCCGCCAAGCCCGTCGGTGTCAAGCCTATCCCTTAAACGCGCATAAGGCGCCCCGGCGCTTTGGCAAATTGTCGGACAAGACGTGTAGATGAACTCCACAACGGTCGGGGATTGCGTATGCCCGCCGTCCGCACCAATCACCACGGTGTCCCCTCGCATGTCTTCAAGTACGAAAGCAGGCAGCAATGGCGTCTGTTGCTCAATGCGTACCCGACGCGCGCTTTCATCCGTCAGCGCAGTGCCGCCATCTGTGGAGATCCAAAGTAATCCCACGCCAACGACCACTGCCCCAAGCGACGGGCTTAAATAGTTCCAAAAAGCTGTAAGACTATGTCTCATTGCTTCTGGCCAATCCGGTCGCATAACGAATGAGCATGGTCAGAACTGACAGCACAACGACAAGAGCTGCAACGGTCGCAATGCGGTCCTGCACGAACCATTCAGGCCAGTGAATAGCCCAGCGGCGTGGAACCGATAGCGCGCCCGAGACAAGGAACATCAAGGTGAAAGCGGCGCTGCCAGCAGCAAAAGATGTCAGCAGAACCTTGTCGAGACCGCCTAAACCTTCGCTTGACCGGGTCTTGTCTTTTACAAGCCAGGCCATGAAGCCGAAGCTCATCCCGACTTGGCCAACCAGGAGATAAATATGGAAGTGACCCGGCACCCATTGGGTATTGTGCATCACTTTATTGACCACAACCATGCCATCAATAATCGCGGGCACAGCGCCAATGGTCCACCCAGCAACGCCGAGGACAAGAAGGCTGGACGCCAAATCCCATTTAAACTTGGCACCATACATATAGACCATCATCGAAAAGGCGGTAACGGCAAGTAGAGGCACGCCGCTAAGGTAGGAAACGATCTGGCCCATAACGATCATCCAGGCCGGCATCACCATGTCCTGCATCAAATGGTGCGGGTAAACAGCAAGCACAAAAAGGAGAATGGCTGACCAAGCCAGAATAAACGGCTTGGAAGATTTCCACGGCCGACCAGTGTATTCCGGAAGCAGCTCATAAACTGCAATGACAGCCATATAGAGCGCCGCATTGATGAATACGTGCCCGAAGAAGTAGGTCATGTTTTTGGCGAGCAATGCATCAACTTCGAAGCCCGGTTGATACAAATTAATCAAACTTGCAATCAGCACGGCAGCGCCAACAACAGTTCCAAGTGTGTTAAAGACGGTCACAGCAGCTGCGGCTATAACTGTTGGTGGCGGCGCGTCGTCGGCCTCAGCTCTCCCGAAGACAATGTGCCAGCCAAGAGCGCGGCCCAACCCACCATATTTGCGAATGAGGGCAAGCCCGACTGCGAGATAATACAGCAAGAAACCAACACCGATCAGGACGTATCCCAGCATGAACGTTGCAGCGGCCCATACTGGCCAGGCGGCACCAGCCTGAGCTGCAGGCAGCGGGAACAAAAATGTCCACATACCGCCAAATCCGCCAATCATTGTTGATGAAAGAATGCACACGACACCGAGCAAAAATAACACCATAAAAGCGTAATACATGTTCTTGCTAAGGGGCACGTGACGGCCAAGGAAATACCACATGATACCGGCGCCAGAGAAGCCAGCAGTGCCCACCATTCCTGTGCCATGGACGGTTAGGAGTTGGTAGAAAAACGCAGGATTCATATCTATGAGACCGCCCTGAGAGGCTCTCATGATGACACCAATTAGCATCATCAGGGCAAACACAGCTCCTGAGATGAGCATGGTCAACTTAACTGCTGTTGCGTGCGGCTCAATAACGGCTTGCTTTGAAACTGTATCTGACATCTGACCTACCCCTCAAGTTCCGCTAAAACTTCAAACTCATTGACCATTGCGTGGTGGCCGATGCCACAAAACTCCATGCAAATGACACGGTACTCACCCGGCTTATCGAAGACATATTTCACCTTGTTCGTGTATCCAGGCATCGCTTGGGTTTGCAGCAAAAGCGTGCCCTCTTCATCGACCACGCCGAATCCATGGTTCACGTCAGTTGTGGTGAGATTAAAAACAACAGTCTTGCCGAGGGGCACCTCAGTCGTGTCGATTTCCCAGTACCATAAACCGCCTGTCGCATTGACCTGAACAATATCTCCGCTCGTCGGAATGGCATGTGGCCAATCGCGCAGAGACCCCAGCGTCACAATAACGCCAACAATCATCATGCCCCAGATCAGGCGACTTCTCTTCGTCTCGACATCGGTTAAGGGTGTGTCCGAATCAACGGCCCTTACAGCCCTGAAAAAGACCAATCCTACAGCCAGCATCAAGACCAATGAAATAATCAATGTTACGTTTTGCATATAGCGCCTCTAAATAGGTATTACAAATACCCGTTAAAAGGTTTTGCTTTGCACGTCAATCGAAGCCGCTATGATGGGGCATGCAAATCACGACCTTCTCAGACTATTGCCTTCGAATACTTATCTTTCTTGCTGTCGATGATGCCGCAAAAACATCCAGCAAGGAGATCGCGCAGAGGTATGGGATATCCATCGAGCACGCCGCAAAGGCCTCGAAATGGCTAACCAGAGCAGGTTATGTCGAATCAGTACGCGGCAAAGGTGGCGGCATCTCCTTGGTCAGAGCTCCTGACACCATCAAGTTAGGGCAACTCATCCGGCTGACGGAGGGACGCAAAGGGCTGGTCCAATGCCAACGTGACCATAATAATGAGTGTATCATTCACGGCGCCTGCGCATTGCCGTCCATTTTGAACACGGCGCTTAGTGCTTTTTACGAAACACTTGATGGGTTCACACTCGCCGACGTAATTAAAAACCAAGAAGGCCTAGCAGCCCTTTTGCAAAATAGTGATGTGCCCCACGAAACGTAGACGCTCCGCAAGGTAAAACTGGAAGCAAGGAATAAGCCTTTTGGACCGAACTGTTCCTGCAACATGGGCCGCCTAAGCATATCAGGTCAGATAATGGGCCTGAGTTTATTGCCATTGCTCTGCGCGAATGGCTTGGCCGTATCGGTGTAAAGACGCTCTACATCACACCGGCAAGCCCTTGGGAATGAGAGCCGGTCGCAATTGATCAAGGATCAATTGCAGGGTCGAATGGCTACTGTGAGAGCTTCAATAGCAAATTGAGGGACGAACTGCTTGCCCGTGAAATCTTCTATGATCTGCGTGAAGCCAAGGCGCTGATCGAAGGCTGGAGATACCATTACAACACAGCCAGGCCACACTCATCACTCGGTTACAAACCGCCTGCACCGGAAGCCATCTTGCCAGCGGCGTTCATACCGCCTTACTATGTGGAGGTAGCGGCATGAACGCCGCTGCTTGGAAACCGCGAGACGAACTCATGGCTGGACCACCTCTAAGGGGAGACCACTTTGATCGACGCAAGGGTTTTCCAACCTCCTGCATTTCGGTTATAAGCCCACGATCAGATCACGCAGGCCAAGATGACCAAACAAGACTACACCTTCGCCATCGCCCCCATGATGGATTGGACAGACCGGCATTGCCGGATGTTCCACCGCGCTTTGACCAAGCGCGCGCTGCTTTATACCGAGATGGTCACGGCCAATGCCGTTATCCATGGCGACCGCGAGCGCCTCATCGGCTTTGATGCACACGAACACCCTGTTGCGCTCCAGCTTGGCGGCTCTGATCCGGCGCTCATGGCCAAGGCGTCTCAGATTGCACAAGCGTTCGGTTATCTTGAGGTCAACATCAATTGCGGTTGCCCGTCAGACCGCGTCCAGTCCGGCTTCTTCGGCGCATGCCTAATGCGCGAGCCAAAGCTTGTCGCCGATTGCTACACGGCTCTGGCGGCGGCGGTGGATATTCCGGTCACGGTGAAATGCCGGATTGGCGTCGATGATGATGACCCGCGCACGAGCCTGTTTACATTTGTCGACACTTTGGCCGATGCGGGCTGCACCGTTTTTTGCGTGCACGCCCGTAAAGCATGGCTCAAGGGGCTGTCGCCAAAAGAAAACCGCGATGTCCCACCGCTAGACTATGATCTTGTGGCCGAGCTCAAAGCGGCCCGCCCCGACCTTACCATCACCCTGAATGGCGGGCTTGCCACACTCGAAGACTGCCAGAGAGAGCTACAGCGCTTTGATGGCGTCATGCTGGGGCGCGCAGCCTACCAAACGCCTGCTTTGCTCGGCCATGTCGACAGCCTCCTGTTCGGCGAAGGCAAGCCGGTAGACGTGTTCGACGCCCTCGCTGCCTACCGTCCCTATATGCAAGCCCAGCTTGATGCGGGAACAAACCTGCATGCCATGACGCGGCATATGCTTGGCCTGTTTGCAGGACGGCCCGGCGCACGACTCTATCGGCGGCATATTTCCGAAAATGCGACACGCGCCGGAGCCGGACTATCCGTGCTTGACGATGCAGTTGGATGCGTGCGCGATGCCGAACTGCAGATCAGCGCCTGATACGCCGCGAAATTGTACGTCGCAGCAATTAGTATGCGTTTTCTAAAAAGAGTTCGTAAAAGGTGTTCATCAGCCAAGGGCATCCCCGCTTCTGGCGCACAAATTACAGGAGCCCTCCCATGGCTAAAGCAAAAGACACCGCCAAGACCCTCAAGGAAATCGAAACCCAGACGCGCGAAGTTGCGCAGAAAATTTGGTTTGCAGGCCTCGGTGCCTATGGCCGCGCTTACACAGAAGCTGCGACAAACGCCAAGAAAGTGAATGCTGGCACGACCGAACTTTTCGAAGACCTCGTCAAGCGCGGCACAGAGATTGACGGCGAAATGAAGAGCCGCATTGTTTCGAACGAGACAGTGAGCAAAGCGACTGAAAGCGTCACCAAAATGACCGAAACCGCGATGCGCGTCCAACGCGAGCAACGCGAAGCTCTTGAAGCACGTATGCAGCGTATGCGTGCGGTTCTCGGCTTCAGCGCAAAAAGCGACAAGGCCAACGACATTTCCAGCAAGATCGATCAGCTTGAAGATGAAATTGCGGACCTTGCAGCCAAAGCCAAGCCTGCAAAAGGCAAAACGAAAGTCAACAAAGACGTTGCCACCCGCCTTGCACGCCTCAGCTCCGAAATCGATGCGATTGCGAAAGTGAACGCGCCGAAGACAAAGAAGCGTAAAGCTGTTGCTAAAACCGCTGCCAAAACGAAGACAGCCAAGAAGACGGCAACAAAAGCTCCGGCAAAGCGCCGGACAACGGCTAAAAAAGCGAAAGCCTAAAGCCAATACCGAACAAGGCCGGAGCGCAAAGACACCTCGTCTAAAGCGTTTCGGCCAGGTTCACCCCTTCGGGGCGCTTAAGTCGCAATCGCCTGTTCGTAATGTGCGAGCATCTGTTGCAACATATCTGAGCCATCATCGCCCATATATGGAACGATCATCGCCATGGTTTGAAAAACCGTTCGATGGATCAAATGGGCTGGCGGAAGATTGGCCCCTTCAATTTGGTCAAGGCTTAGCCAATAGGTGAGCGTCGCCAGAATTTGATCACTCAGAAGGCTCGTCAAAACAGGGTCGATATGGATGATTTCATTGCTAGAAAGATGATCAAGAAGACGCTCAATCGTCTTGCGTTTTTCTTTCAGAAGGCCTCGGAACCGTACTGCAAGCTCCGGATAGCGAGCAAGTAGAACACCAATATCGCGATAGAAAAACCGGAAGTCATAGATCTCTTCAAGGAGGATATACGTAAAAACCCACTGATCTTCCATATTGGAGATCGCCCCGTCAGACCCGCCAAGGATCATCCGCATCTCGGTTTCAAAATTGTCGAACAAGACCTTGATAATCGCGTCTTTTCCCTTGAAATGATAGTATAAATTCCCCGGGCTGATCTCAAGCACATTGGCCAAATCGACGGCTGTCTGATCTGCCTCACCCTCCTCGTTAAACAGGGTGAGCGCCGTTCTCAAAATGCGGTCGCGGGTTTTCATGGTCTTGGGTCCAGTCGTGTACCGGCCTTGTCGCCAGTTAAGAGTTTCGTCGATTACACGTATAGGTTTGACATATAAATATCACTATGGAACGAATTTTAACCAAGTAATTTCAACAGACTGAAACTTTTCAGCAATAATAACGGACACAATGGGAGACGGTAGAATGGCAAATCGTATTGAAGACATTGCGGCCAAAGCGGCTGAAACGACGACGGCGTTAAACCCGTTAATGGGCGGGATCAACCGCGAAGAACTGTTGGGTGCCGTGGCCATGATGCTGCGCCAGACGACAACCAATCCGAAAGCAGCGATGAAGTTTGCCGGACGGATGACCAAAGAGAATGTTCAAATTCTCCTCGGAAAATCCGAGCGCGCACCCGAGCCGAAAGACCGCCGCTTCAAAGACCCTGCATGGGCGCACAATCCTTTCTATAAGCGCGGACTGCAAACCTATCTCGCCATGCAGGACAATCTCAATGAATGGGTCGGCGATCTTGCCATGGGCGAGCTTGAGCATGCCCGCGCACAATTTGTTATGGGCATGATCAATGACGCCCTCGCCCCGACCAATAGTTTCATAGGCAATCCGGCAGCCCGCAAGCGCGCCATAGATTCCGGCGGCATGTCGATCGTGAACGGCTTGAAGAATGCCTATAATGACCTCACCAAAAATGGCGGCATGCCATCGCAGGTCGATACGCGGCCATTCGAAGTTGGCAAAAACCTTGCGACCACGCCCGGTCAGGTCGTCTGGAAGAACGAGATTGTCGAGCTGATCCAATATGCGCCGATGACGGACAAAGTGCATCGCATTCCTTTCTTGATCATCCCGCCACAGATCAACAAATTCTACGCCAATGATCTGACGCCAATGACCTCGATCATCCAGTTCCTGCTGGCACACAACTTCCAGCCCTTTATCGTCAGCTGGCGTAACCCGACCAAAGAGCATGCCCATTGGGGTCTATCGGATTATGTCGACGCGCTGGTCCAAGCCTCGGATGTGATCCGTCACATTACCGGCTCGACCAAGATCAATATTTCCGGCGCCTGCTCGGGCGGCATCACCACCGCCACACTGGCCAGCTTGCTCGCCAGCGCAGGTGACAAACGTATCAATGCGCTGAGCTTGTTTGTTTGCGTTCTTGATCCACAAAAAGACGATAGCGACCTCGGACAGATTGTGTCCGAACGCAGTCTCGAAATCGCGCGGCGCTATTCGCGACGCAAAGGTATACTCGAAGGCGAGAGCCTTGCCCGCATGTTTGCATGGATGCGCCCGAATGATCTCGTCTGGAACTATGTCGTCAACAATTACCTGCTCGGGCAAGACCCGCCGCCATATGACGTCTTGTACTGGAACAATGATACGACGAACCTTCCGGCGCAGCTCCATTCGGATTATCTGGATATGGGCCTCTCACAGCCCTTCTCAAATCCGGGCGAGGTTGAAATCGCAGGCCACACCGCAGATCTTACGGCCGTCAAATCGGACGCATTTATCGTCGCCGGTGTCACCGATCACATCACCCCTTGGAAAGCCTGCTACCGGACAACCAAGCTTTTGGGTTCGGACAATATCGAATTTGTCCTCTCCAATAGCGGTCACTTGCAGTCCCTGCTCAATCCGCCAATGAACCCGAAGGCGCAATACTTCAAAAATGCTGACCTCTCGGGCACAGCTGAAGAATGGGCCGATGGCGCTGAAGAAGTTAAAGGCTCGTGGTGGCCGCGCTGGGCGGAATGGCTAGGCGAGCGCTCGGGCGCACTCAAGCCCGCACCGAAAGCTTTGGGCAGCGAAGCCTTCCCGCCGCTTTACGCCTCGCCCGGTAAATATGTATTTGACGAGTAAGCGTGTAGCGTAACAGAAAGCCAATCCTATGAGACAGCCACAGATCACAATGGAGCTTGTAAGCGGCTATGAGTTGCGCACAGCCTATTGGCAGCCCGAGCAGCCCTCGGACAAACGGCCTCTTCTGTTCTTTAACGGGATCGGTGCCAATCTCGAACTTGCCCTCGGGCTTGGCGAGCTTATCACCGACCGCGAAATCCTGACCTTCGACATGCCGGGCATTGGCGAGTCCAAGCCTGCACTTTTCCCCTATCTGCCTTGGCAAATGGCCCGCGTCGCGCGGATATTGTGCGACCGGTTCGGCTTTGGCGATATTGATGTGATGGGTGTGTCATGGGGCGGCGCTATGGCCCAGCAGTTTGCGTTCCAATATCGCAAACGGGTCAAACGGCTTGTGCTGGCGGCGACTACTGCAGGCATTACCATGGTCCCGGGCCGGTTCGATGCGCTGATCAAAATGCGCGACACACGGCGCTATTCCGATCCTGACTATATGCGCGAAAACTTCTCCACGCTTTATGGAGACGATGATGCAGAAGGTGCCGGCTCACACGCAATGGCGCTCAAAGCCCCGCATCCGCGCGGATATATGTATCAGATGCTGGCTATGGCGAGCTGGACAAGCCTGCCGTTCATACGCTTCTTGAAAATGCCGACACTGGTGATGATGGGCGACCGCGACCGGATCGTGCCCATGGCCAATGGACATATCCTCAACAAAACCCTGCCCAATTCCACGCTGCATGTGGTCGAAGGTGGCGGGCACCTCTTCCTTGTCACCAAGGGCAAAGAAACGGTCGGCGTCATCACCGAATTTCTCGATGAGTTGGATATGCCTGAAATGGCAGCCCAAGACATTGGCGAGGCCGACATCGCCACGGCCTAGGCTACGCGCTGGGCCTATTCCGCTGCAACCTGATCGAACGGATCGTAATTGAGGATCGGCGCGAGCCAGCGTTCGGCTGTGCGCATGTCCCATCCCTTGCGGGCGGCATAGTCGGCAACCTGATCACGCGCGATGCGGCCAACTGCAAAATACACGCTTTCCGGATGCGAAAAGTAGAAGCCCGACACACTCGACGCCGGATACATGGCAAAGCTTGAGGTCAGTGACACGCCGATCTTTGCCTCGCAATCGAGCAAGCGGAATAGTGTTTCTTTCTCGGTATGGTCAGGCTGGGCGGGATAGCCGGGCGCGGGCCGGATGCCTTGATACGCCTCCTTGATCAGAGCCTCATTGTCGAGCGCCTCGTCCTTGGCATAGTTCCAGATTTCCGTGCGTGTGCGCCAGTGCATATATTCGGCCATGGCTTCGGCAAACCGATCAGCAAGCGCCTTGACCATAATCGAAGAATAATCGTCGCCCGCATCTTGAAACGCTTTCGCGCGTATCTCGGCTTCTGGTCCTGCCGTCACGCAAAACGCGCCGACATGGTCCCCGCCCTCGGCAACAAAGTCAGCCAGCGCGAAATTGGCCTTGCCATTATCCTTCGGCATTTGCTGGCGTAGCGTGTGCAGCGTGTCACCCGTCGAGAGTTTGATATCATCGCCTGCGCGCTCTGCACCATAGAACCCTATGACCGCTTTGGGCTTGAACCATTGCTCGCCAATAATGCGCTGCATCATGGCTTGGGTATCATTCCACAGCGTCGTTGCCGCCTCGCCAATAATCTCGTCTTCGAGAATGGCAGGGAAACGGCCTGCCAGATCCCAACTTGAGAAATACGGCGTCCAGTCAATAAAGCGCGCAAGCTCGGCCAAATCGAAATCATCAAAGGCACGCGCTTCATCGACAAAACTCGGCGCCTCCGCTTTTGCCGCCGCATCCACAACAAGCCTTGCTGCGCGCGCGTCTTCGATCGGGACACGCGGCTTTGGCGGCCCGTTCTTGCGCGTGTCGCGCATGCGCTGATAGCGGGCCTTTGTAGCGTCCCAATAGCTTTGTTTCTCGTCGGCGTTCAGCAAGGTCGAGACAACGCCAACGGCGCGGCTGGCATCATTGACATGGATCACAGGCGTGCGTGCCAGAACCGGTTCGATCTTGACCGCCGTATGCGCAGGGCTGGTCGTCGCCCCGCCAATCAGAAGCGGCTGGTCCATACCTTTGCGCTCCATCTCGGCGGCGACATAGACCATCTCGTCAAGGCTCGGCGTAATCAGGCCGGACAGGCCGATCATATCCACGCCATGCTTCTCCGCTTCGTCGAGAATGGTTTCCGCTGGCACCATGACGCCCAGATCAATAATTTCATAGCCATTACAAGCGAGCACCACGCCGACAATATTCTTACCGATATCGTGCACATCCCCTTTGACCGTCGCCATCAGAATTTTGCCGTTGGATTTGCCGATCAGCCCCAAGCGCTCTTTCTCTTCCTCCATAAACGGTTCGAGATGCGCCACGGCTGCTTTCATCACGCGGGCAGATTTGACCACTTGTGGAAGAAACATTTTTCCCGAGCCGAACAGATCACCGACGACATTCATACCGCCCATAAGCGGACCTTCGATCACATGCAGCGGACGCTCCACACCTTGGCGGGCTTCTTCAGTGTCTTCGACGATAAACTCTGTAATGCCATTGACGAGCGCATGTTGCAGACGGGCGGCAACATCGCCCTCGCGCCATGACATATCTTTAACGCGCACCTTGCCCTTCTGGCCTTTGAAGCGTTCGGCAAGCTCGAGCAGGTTCTCGGTTGCCTCCGGTGTCCGGTTCAATATGACGTCTTCAACCGCCTCGCGCAGGTCAGGGTTGATCTCATCATAAATGTCGAGTTGGCCAGCATTGACGATACCCATATCCATGCCCGCAGGAATGGCATAATACAGGAAGACCGAGTGCATGGCGCGGCGTACAGGCTCGTTGCCGCGGAAGCTGAACGAGACATTCGACAGGCCGCCGGAAATGTGCGCGCCCGGGCAACGCTTGCGAATTTCGCGTGCTGCTTCGATGAAGTCCACGGCGTAATTATTATGCTCTTCGATACCGGTGGCGACGGCGAACACATTCGGGTCAAAGATAATGTCTTCGGGCGGGAAGCCGACTTTTTCGGTGAGCACCTTATAGGCGCGTTCGCAAATCTCGACCTTGCGCGCGGCGGTGTCGGCTTGGCCAACCTCGTCGAACGCCATCACCACTGCCGCCGCGCCATAGGACATGACGGCGCGGGCTTGCGCGATGAATTGCTCCTCGCCTTCTTTGAGCGAGATGGAGTTGACCACGGCTTTGCCTTGGACGCATTTCAGGCCTGCTTCGATCACCTCCCATTTGGAACTGTCGATCATCACCGGAACGCGGGCAATGTCTGGCTCAGCCGCGATGAGATTGAGGAAAATGGTCATGGCCTCGGCGCCGTCAAGCATCCCCTCATCCATGTTCACATCGATGATCTGCGCGCCGTTCTCAACCTGCTGGCGTGCAACCTCGACGGCTGCGGCATAGTCACCCGCAGTAATCAGCTTTCGGAACTTGGCCGATCCGGTGACATTGGTACGTTCACCAACATTTACGAAATTTGTAGAAGCTTGGGTCATTTAGTTATAACTTCTGCGCAATGAAAGGCTGTTCTTGTAAGCGCTCATAAGTAACTCATCAATCTTCGCTTTAGCCACGACCTTATCAGAACCCTCCAGTTCGAATACGGCATCTACAAAAATAAGGAATCTTGTATAACTGACCAATTGCTGTCGCCCAATTTTGTTCCACCCGTCTGCAAAACTCGTCGCAAGAATACACTCATTCCTCTCTAATAGAGCCAGTCGCTCCAAGAACCATGTTGCCAGAACCTCTCTTGGAAGGAGTCCAAGCAGAAAATAGTTGTATTGGTCCCATTGCAAGCTCCAATACGCGGAGTAATAGCGTCGCGCTGCTTGGCGTTCCGATATATTCTTGTGGCCGACATCTCGCTCAAGTGTATGCCGCATCACGAACAATTCGGCAAAGCGACGGGTACAATCCATCAAGACGTCAGCAACCTTTTCAAGGCGGGAGTTTCGTGTCTGGCGTAGTATCGAAATCACGGTGATACTCAGGCCAAGCGCTGCAACCACTGCGACAAGAACATCCCCCGGCGCAGTGTCAGAAAAAAATCGCAAAAACATTTCCATCACTCATCCAAAATCACATCAAAGCTAGCGAAGATCATGCGTTTACCATCGAAAGAAACATAATCTGCATTTGCGAAGAACGGGTCTTTTTCGGCTTGTGCCATGCCTGTGTCGCGCGCCTCTTTTGAGGGCCATTCGATCCAAGAGAACACCACGGCTTCATCCGGCTTTGCCTGCACGGCCTTGGGGAAAGACGTCAGCTCGCCGTCCGGCACCTCATTGCCCCATGTTTCAACAACGCGCAGCGCGCCGTATTTTTTGAACACTGGAACGCTTTTGCGGGCAAACTCCAGATAGGCCTGTTTATTGGCAGCGGGCACGGCGACGACAAATCCATCTACATAGCTCATTTATAGCTCCACAATTGTTTCGAAGCCGCCATGCATCATGCGGCTCATGTCAAACGGGCGATCTGTGTCTAGATCCAAAACCGCCGGATCAGACATCAGCGCTTTCATGCCTGCCTCACGTGCGGATTTGCTCGGCCAGACAATGAACGAGAAAACCACGCTCTCGCCCGCGTCAGCCTTCACAGCTTTGGGGAAAGAAGTGGTCTCGCCGTCAGGAATATCGCTGCCCCAGTTTTCGAAGACGTGCAGCGCGCCATGCTTTTTGAACAGCGCGCCCATCTCGGTCGCCATCTTGCGATACGTCTCTTTGTCACTGTCTTTCACGGCCAGAACGGCGCCATTTACATAAGTCATCGACCTGCTCCCTCACCCAGCTAGTTCGAAGGGCTCAAGCCCCGAAAGCCGCATCGCGCGCGCTGGCTCGGGAACACTACGCGGGGCCTTGCCGATTGTTGCCTCGGCAATTGCCGAGATGTGATCTGGCGTGGTCCCGCAGCACCCGCCAAGCACATTCACAAGCCCGCTCGCCGCCCATTCGGACAGATGCGCTGCGACCTGTTCGGGCGTCTCGTCATATTCCCCGAACGCATTCGGCAAACCGGCATTCGGATAGGTGATCACGCGGGTATCCGCGACCCGCGAAATGGCAGCGACATGCTGGCGCATCAGGTCCGGCCCAAGCGCACAATTGAGGCCCACGGCCCACGGCTCGGCATGGCGCACCGATGCCCAGAAGGCTTCAGCCGTTTGGCCCGACAGTGTTCTGCCCGACGCGTCTGTGATCGTGCCCGAAATGATCACCGGAATATCCTCGCCCGTCTCCGCACGCAGATCGAACAAAGCCTTGATGGCCGCCTTGGCGTTGAGCGTATCGAACACCGTCTCGATCAGGAAAAAGTCTATAAATTCGGCCATCGCTTCGGCCTGTTCGTAATAGGCTGTACGCACATCATCAAAGGTCACATCGCGAAACCCCGGATCATTCACATCAGGAGACAGCGACAAGGTCTTGTTGGTTGGCCCGATTGCACCAAGCACACCGATGGGCCTCCCAAGCTCTGCACTCGCCTCATCCGCCGCTTCGCGCGCGAGCTTTGCCCCTTCACGCGCGATCTCGGCCGCGAGATGCTCCATCTTATAGTCGGCCATGGCGATGGTGGTGGCGCTGAACGTATTGGTTTCGAACATATCGGCGCCGGCATCAATATAGCGCCGATGAATGGTCTTGATCAGGTCTGGCCGCGTCAGATTGAGCAGGTCATTATTGCCTTTAAGCGGGATCTCCCAAGCTTTGAACCGCTCGCCCTCGAAATCGGCTTCGACCAAACTATAGTCCTGAATAGCCGTGCCCATAGCGCCGTCGAGTATCAGAATGCGCTTGCTTGCAGCCTCTTCCAAAGCCTCGAACCGTGTCTTGCGTATCTTGGATAACATGATGTGCTCCTACCCCGTTGCGCGCAACGCAGCCGGCTTCAACCCCAGCAAGCGGCTCGTTGATAGCGCAAGCGGCGACTTGTTCATTGTGTAGAAATGGAAATCGACAATCCCGCGATCGACAAGCGCGCGGCAAAGATCAGCCGCAACTGTCGCCGTGATGAGATCACGCGTCTCGGGGTCGTCGTCAAATCCTTCATACCGCTCATGCAGCCAGTCGGGCAAATCGGTCTGGACGAGGCTGGCCATTTTTTTCAAGCCCTTGAAGTTCGGTTGCAACATGATGCCCGGCACAATCGGCATGGTCACCCCGCCTGCGCGCGCTTTATCCAAAAACCGGCAATACACATCAGGCTCGAAGAAGAATTGGGTAATGGCCCGATCCGCGCCCGCGTCTTGCTTGGCCTTGAGCAATGCGATGTCGGCATCAAAGCCACGGCTCTCGGGATGGCGCTCAGGATAACACGCAACCGAAACCTCGAAGACACGGCCTGGGGCATCGGGGTGCTCGCGGCGCAGTTCTTCAATCAGTTCTACCGAGCTTTGAAACCCGTCCGGATGTGCCTCGAATTTTGCGCCCATCCCCGCAGGCGGATCGCCGCGCAGGGCCACAATATGGCGCACGCCGGCTTGGGCGTATTGGACCGCAACATCGATTACTTCTTCGCGACTTGCACTGACACAAGTCAGGTGTGCCGCTGGCCGTAGCGCCGTACCATCGACAATGCGTTTGACCGTGCGATGCGTTCGTTCACGCGTCGAGCCGCCTGCGCCATATGTCACTGACACAAAATGCGGTGCCAAAGGCTCCAGCTTTTTGATTGTCTCCCAAAGGCGCTCTTCCATCTTCTCGCTTTTGGGCGGAAAGAACTCGAACGATATGTTCAGGTCAGTCATGCTGTCCCCTCTTTTAATCTTGCAAATTGTGCTGGCGCGCCCTCTGCACGAACAGCCCAAATTTGAATGGATAGCCCCTCGCCATCACCATTCGGTTGATCGAGCAATTGCAGTCGCGGGGACGGCAGACCGCATTGACCAAGCCACTCGGACATTCTGTCATGGCGGATACCCAGACGGCGATGACCGTGTTCGGTGCGCAAAAATTCAAGCTCATGCGGCGCGAAGTCGACGATCAATAATAACCCGCCCGGAGCCAGAACACGCGCCGCCTCAGCCAGAACACGATCCGGTTCATCAACGAAATGTAGCACTTGGTGGATTGTTACGAGATCGGCGCAAGCATCGTCAAAGGGCAGCGCTTGTGCATCCGCCTGCCGGACATTGACGCTGCCGATATTGGCCTCGTCGAGATTCGCCCGTGCCACGGTCAGCATCCGGTGGCTGATATCAACGCCATCGGCACGCTCGAACCGGTCTGCGAAAAGCGTCAACATCCGCCCCGTACCGGTACCGATATCAATCATGCGGCGTGAAGCTCCGTCATCAACCAGTTCGGCCAAGGCCGTCTCGATCTTCTCATTTGAATAATGTAGCGCCCGTACCGTGTCCCATGTCTCGGCCATTTCGCCGAAATAGTCCTTGGCAGCATTGGCCCGCTCGGCACGTACCTTCTTCAAACGTTCCAGATCGCGACCAAAATCACCGTCTTGACCGTTAACCAAAGGCAGCACGGTGGCGATCAATTCACTCGCTTCGTCACCAACTGGCAAACTATAAAACACCCATGAGCCTTCAGGCAGACGCTCCACCAGTCCTGCATTGGCCAGTGATTTGAGGTGATGCGACAGGCGCGGCTGGCTTTGCCCCATGATTTGCGCCAATTCGCCAACCGACAGCTCGCCCTGACGCAACAGCATCAGAATACGAAGCCGGTTTATCTCGCCAAGGGCACGAAGCCGATCAACCAAAAGAGCGGATTTGTCATTCATATAAACATATAAACACATATTTATATGTTTGAAAAGATGCTTCAATTGTGATTCTGAAAATTCGCCTTCACGCACTTGAGAGTTGATTGATTAGCGATGAGCCCCCATATATAAGAACTACGTTCAAGGATCTCATAAGAATGCGACTATCTGCCTTTACACTTATAGCGGTTTTCGTCGCCGCTGGGTGCGCAACCACCCCTGCGCAAAATCCGTCCGAAATTTATGATCCGTTCGAAAATTTCAACCGCCAAGTCTATGGTTTTAATGAAAGCGTGGACAAAGCTGTCATCGGGCCAGTGGCCAACGGATATTCGCGAACTGTGCCCAAGCAAGCGCGATCCGGAGTGCGTAATTTTATCGCCAATGCGAACTCGCCTGTGACCTTCGTCAATGACGTGTTACAAGGCAAACCCCAGCGTGCCGCAGAAACATTCAGCCGGTTTATCATCAATTCCACGGTCGGTCTTGGCGGCCTGTTCGATGTTGCCGGAGATTCGGGACTTGAGCAGCATACAGAAGACTTCGGCCAGACCCTCGGCGTTTGGGGCGTTCCCATGGGACCGTATTTTGTTGCCCCCCTGCTTGGTCCATCGAATATGCGTGACACCACTGGCCGGGTGGTCGACATCGCGTTCGATCCGCTGACATGGATTGGCTTCAACACCAATAATTTAAACACCTATCTCAGCGGCGCGGAAACCATTGCGGTCGCAATTGACACCCGTGCGGAACTCGATTCCGCTCTGGAAGTTATCCGGTCCCAGCCTGAACCCTATACCGCGCTGCGCCGCGGATACGCTTCGCAACGCCGCTCCGCTATCCGCGATGGTGCCGAGAGCGATGACGAATTTGATGGTTTGCCGGACTTCGATGAATTCGATGATTTCGACGATAATTTTGACGCAGACTTCGATGCCCTCGAACCAGAAGAGTAAAAGGACATAGCCCATGTTTTCATTGCGCACACTCATCGCGAGCGTCATGCTCCTACTGTCACCACTTGCCGTTGCAAATGCTGATGCGGCGTCGGAAGCCTTCGTTAAGGAAAACGCCACCAAAGTCTTGTCTGCGCTCGACGATGCAGACCTGACTGCCCCCGAACGTATCGCCCAGTTCAACGAATTTATGGACGAGTTTACCAATCTGGACGGCATCTCCCGTTTCGTCCTTGGCAAATATTCACGCCGGTTCAGCGCCGAAGATCTGGCCCGATATCGGAACGCATATCAGGACTATAGCCTCGCCAATTACGAAGCCCAGTTCGAAGAATATCGCGGCGCTGACATCGAGATCCTCAGCTCGCATGATCGCAAGCGTGATTCAATTGTGAAATCGATCGTCCGCAAAAGTGATGGCGACGCCCTCGAGGTTAGCTGGCGCGTGCGCTCGAGAGGCGAGGCGCTTGAGCTGATTGATGTCGGCCTAAACCTTGAAGGCAGCCTGTTATGGCTCGCCGTCGAGCAAAGAGCCCAGTTCCTTGACCTGCTCGACCGCAATGACGGATCAGCCGACTCTCTGATTTCGAAGCTTGAAGAGCTGACCGCAGAACTCAACGCACCAAGCTAGCCAGCGCGTCCAAGCGGCGCACTTGGCCATCCCCTCTGCGGGATATGCCCTCTAGATATTAAAAAGGCGACAGATTGCTCTGCCGCCTTTTTCTTTGTCTGGAATAGATAGCCCGAGCGGGGTTAGCGCGGCGCCATCCGGATCGCGCCATCAAGGCGAACATCTTCGCCATTGAAATAGGCGTTGCGGCACATCTCGACGGCCAATGACGCATACTCGTCCGGATTGCCGAGGCGTGCAGGGTTGGGCACCATAGCGCCCAGCGCATCACGCACATTTTGCGGCGCACCCGCCAAGAGCGGTGTATCAAATATGCCTGGCAGGATCGTATTGACCCGAATATGCTCACGCGCCAGATCACGGGCGATTGGCAATGTCATGCCCACAACCCCGCCTTTGGACGCTGAATAGGCCGCTTGTCCGATCTGGCCATCTTCGGCCGCCACAGACGCCGTATTCACAATCGCCCCGCGTTCGCCGTCAATCGCATCGAGTGTCATCATACCGGCAGCCGATTTTGCGATACAGCGGAATGTGCCGATCAAATTGATCTGGATAATCATCTCGAAGTTCTTCAGCGGGAAATGCTTGATCTCGCCCGTCGCTTTGTCGCGGCTTGCGGTTTTGATAGCATTGCCCACGCCAGCGCAATTGACCAGAATGCGTTCTTGGCCCAGCGCCGCGCGAACTTTGGCAAAACCGGCATCCACGAGATCGTCCGAGGTCACGTTGACGTTTGCGAAAACGCCGCCGATTTCGCTGGCCATCGCCTCGCCTTTTTCTTCGTTCATATCGAATATGCCGACTTTAACACCCATTGCGGCAAGCTTGCGGGCCGTCGCCGCGCCAAGGCCAGAGGCTCCACCGGTCACAATCGCGGTCACTGAATCATTAAGCTGCATACGTAAAATCTCCTTGAAAACGACGCTATTCAATACGATCTATAGTCTATGAAAGGAATGGCCAATGCGTAACGCGAGGGAAATTGCAAAACAGGCCGGCGATGCGGCAGCTGCATCCGCCCCTATGGTGATTGAACACAATGCCAGACGCACACGTCGAAAGCTTGTTCCCAAAGTTCTGAAAGTGGCCGGCCGCATCCCCTTTGCCGATGATCTCGCCGCCGCTTATTATTGCGCGCTCGATGCCGAGACCCCGAAAAAGGCCAAAGGCGTCCTGTTTGCAGCGCTGGCCTATTTCATTGTCCCGACCGATATGATTCCCGACGTTATTCTCGGATTGGGTTTTACCGATGACGCAACCGTGCTTGCCACGGCGCTGGGCATTGTCGGAGCGCAGATCAAAGAGCCGCACCGCAGAGCCGCCCGCAGATTGCTCGGCCTACCCGAACCGCGCTAAGGCGAGGAACAGCTCACAAAACCTACCGCGCTCAGAGAGGTCTAGACATTGGACACGCCCACCTACAAAATCGAAGGCCGTCCGGTCTCGCTGCCCTGCCATGTGCAAGAGGCAAGCTCGGGCGCAGCGCTATTTCTGGTTCCGCTTGAGGCTGCACGCGCCTTGATGCCCGGACCAGACTTCACTGTTGCGGAATTTCTGCCGGGCAAAGCGATCTGCACAATTGCCATGATCGATTATAAACAGAACGATCTTGGGGACTATAATGAGGTTTCCATTGCTCTGTTCGTGCGTCCCAAGGGCCAACGCCCCTTGATACCTTGGCTGGGAAACTGGATGGATTTGAGCCGCAACAAGCTTGGCGTCCACATTCTGCACCTTCCCGTCGATCAGAGCTTTACCTGTGAGGCAGGGCGTAAGATCTGGGGCTATCAGAAAACCGTTCAAGAGATCGACATAGATTATCAGACCGACCGCGCGCGCTGCAAACTTGTCTATGATGGCCAATCCGCACTGACCTTCTCGGTCCCGCGCGGAGGTGATAAATCCCGCAAGCCCGGTCCGATGACAACCTTCTCCTATATTGACGGCAAACCCTTTCGAACCATGGCCAGTCAAAGCGTTAAAGGCTTCGGCACACATAAAGGCGCAGACGTTGAACTCGAATTGGGGGCCGGCCCGATTGCAGACCAGTTGCGCAGCCTCGGCCTGCCCAAAAAACCGATCGCCAGCATCTGGATGGAGCATATGTCCGCCGAGTTCGGCCCGCCCCAAGCGCTCTAGACTTTGCCGATCATCAGCAGAGTGGATCCGCGTACCGTTTTTGGAATCGGCAATATCTGCAGCACCCATGATCCTATGTATGAAGCAACCTTGCGCGCACGCAGCTCCGCGCCGAAACGCGCCGCTTGATCTCCGCGTCCAAGCTTTGCAAGCTTCGCCATCCACCACAATTGCCGCTCCCACGGCTCGACGGCAAAGCGATAGACCGCCTCGATCTCAAATCCGGCGCGCATCATCGCCGCTTCAAGCGCAGCTTCGGTCCACCATGTCAGATGGTGCGGCGGGGCGTTGAGCATAAAGTCCGGCAAGTCAGCGACATATGACCCGGCATCGGGCACGCCAATCGCCACCCGACCGCCCGTGCGGGTCATCGCTGCCATGTCAGAGATAAACCCGTCCGGGTCAGCAACATGTTCGAGCACCTGAAAGGCAGCCACCAAACCGGCTGGCGCGAACTCCTTCGATGCCAGATAATCTCTCATGCTCAGATCACGCACATCCAAACGGCTCGCTTTCGCCTTGGCAACCGCTGCGCCGTCGAGTTCCAAACCGCGATAATCCTGATGCGGGATATAGTTTGAAAAATCGGCATCGCCCGCACCGATGTCGAGCACCGGCTCTCCGGCCTGATGCCATGCCGCCGCCGCTGCAAACTCTTCCTTATGCGGTGGGTGGTACCAGTCAAATTTGCGCAAAGCCTGATAGAAACCGGCGTCGCCTTCTATCGGTGGATAGAATCCGAGCCTGCCCGTCATCGGATCTTGCACCACATTCAAACCGTCAACACCGGCAAACAGATGCGCCACGTCAATGCCGAAATCGCTCTTCCAACTGGCAATAATATCGGCGACCTGGATCGTCTCGATCACATCTTCGGGGGCAGATATAGTCTGGGAAGGGTCGGTAATGCTCATAAATTTCACCATGCCAGCAAACCCCGCCCCCGGCACCTGATGAGCGCAGATATGGACTTCAACTTTTCGTGCCTGATCGGAACAATGATAACCCCGCTGGAAACCATGCGCGCAGGGCTAGCCAACCAACCTGCCGCTCGCCTACACTTTCAAGGCCTTCAACTTCCCCCACCCCGAAGGCAAAGGAGCGATCAATCACATGCCACACCCCAACGCCGTAGACCTCCAACCGATTGTCGAGACCGCGTATAAATCCGGCAGCGCCTGTTTGGGCAAGGGTCGCGTGGCGTCCTATATTCCCGCTTTGGCAAGCACACCGCCAGATCAACTCGGGGTCTCGGCGATGACGCTTGACGGTGCCGTGGCCTCGTCGGGGGATGCTGACACCCCCTTTTCAATCCAGTCGATCTCCAAAGTCTTCACCCTCGCTATGGCGCTAGAGGATATTGGCGAACCGCTTTGGGATAGCGTCGGGCGCGAGCCGTCGGGCAGCAAGTTCAATTCCATCGTCCAACTGGAATCCGAAGCGGGACGGCCCAGAAACCCGCTGATCAATGCAGGCGCCATCGCCACAACAGCGCGCCTGATCGCAACCGACAAAGCGGAGCAATCGATCACCCGGATCGAGCGCTTTATGCAGACCCTCGCCGATGACCCATCGGTTCAAATCGACCGCACAGTGGCCGCGTCAGAATCCGCCGCAGGTGCGCGCAATCGAAGCCTTGCGCATTTCATGTCCTCCTTCGAAAATCTGGCCCAACCCGTCGAAACTGTGTTGAGCGTCTATTTCCACCAATGCGCCCTGAGCATGTCGTGCCAGCAACTCGCACGCGCCGGACTGTTTCTCGCCAATCAAGGCAAAGATCCGCTGACCGGACTTCAAGTGGTTTCGCCGCGCCATTGCCAGCAGATCAACGCCGTGATGATGCTGTGCGGACACTATGACAATTCGGGCGAGTTTGCGGTTCGGGTTGGCCTGCCGGGCAAAAGCGGTGTTGGCGGCGGTATTCTCGCCATTGCCCCGGGGCGCGGCACGGTCGCCGCTTGGTCCCCTGCGCTGAATGATGCAGGGACAAGTTTTGCCGGATCAGCCGCACTCGAGAGCTTTGTCACCGGATCGGACTGGTCCGTATTCAACGCCAGCTGACGTCTCTCTGGCCTGCCTCTCCCAACGTGAACCTTTCGCATTTGCCCGCCAGCCCCTATATTCGAACCAGCCCCACAACCAGCTTCCGGAGGAATATGATATGCAGGACTATCTTCAATTCTATATCAATGGCGAATGGGTTGACCCCGTTGAACCGCGCGCAATCGACATTGAAAATCCGGCAACAGAAGAACCGTTTGCCCGCATCTCGATTGGCTCGGCCGCCGATGTTGATAAAGCCGTCGCCGCCGCCAAAACTGCGTTCAAGACATTCTCGCAAACATCAGTCGAATATCGCGCTGATCTGCTCGACAAGATTGTCGCTGGTTATCAAGCCCGTCTTGGGGATATTGCCTCTGCGATTTCCCAGCAAATGGGCGCGCCTATGTGGCTGGCAAATGCCGCACAAGCGCCTGCCGGTCTCGGCCATTACGCCAACACCGCAGCCATTTTGCGCAATTACCAGTTCGAAGAGCAAAAAGGATCAACCATGATCCGCAAGGAGCCAATCGGTGTGTGCGGCTTTATCACCCCTTGGAATTGGCCCGCCAATCAGGTCGCCTGTAAGGTCGCCCCCGCGATTGCCGCAGGTTGCACCATGGTGCTCAAACCGTCCGAAATCGCGCCGCTTGATGCCATGTTGTTGGCCGAAGTGATGCACGAAGCGGGCGTGCCCGCGGGTGTGTTCAATCTCGTCAATGGCGATGGACCGGGCGTCGGCTCCTACATGTCCGGCCATCCTGATGTCGATATGATGAGCTTTACCGGCTCAACCCGCGCCGGTGTGCTGGTTGCCCAAGCCGCAGCGCCAACGGTCAAACGCGTTGCGCAAGAGCTTGGCGGCAAGTCTGCCAATATCGTCCTGCCAGATGCCGATTTGCAAAAGGCTGTTGCTGGCGGCGTCATGCAAATGATGACCAATTCAGGCCAGTCCTGTAATGCGCCCAGCCGTATGTTCGTCCAGAAAGACCAACAGGGACAGGCCATTGAAATCGCCCGTGCCGCCGCAGAGAGCGTTCAGGTCGCAATGCCAGCGGATGCCCCCAAAGGCGCCATCGGCCCGATCTCGAATGCCAATCAATATGCCAAAATTCAAGACCTGATCCAGACCGGCATAGATGAAGGCGCAACGCTCGTCGCAGGTGGACTCGGACGCCCGGACGGTTTCAACAAGGGCTATTTCGCCCGCCCTACCGTGTTCGCAGATGTCACCAATGAGATGACCATTGCGCGTGAGGAAATCTTCGGACCGGTATTGGCGATCATTCCATACGAAACCGAAGAAGACGCGGTCGAAATGGCGAATGATACCGTTTATGGCCTCTCGGGCTATGTGCAGTCTGGCGATGTTGATCGGGCGCGAAAAGTGGCCAATCAATTGCGGGCCGGTAATGTCCACGTAAACGGCGCGGGCGCTGACTTTAACGCGCCTTTTGGCGGATATGGACAGTCCGGCAATGGCCGCGAATGGGGCGAGTACGGGTTCGAGGAATTCCTCGAAATCAAGGCCGTTATGGGCTACGAAGCCGCTTAAAGCCCTTTTTGACCGCAAATTGGGAGCCTCCGACCGCGAAAGCGGCTGGGGGCTTCTGTTTATTTTCAATCAATTCAGATGCTTACAGAGAAACCGATACAGGATCGTTACTTGGCGTTCAGCTTGCATGTGTTAATGTAATCTTAAGTGAGGACACAACACTTATTATATGGAGTATGCACAATGAATAAATTGATCACCGGCTTGCTCGCCCTCGCTGTACTCGGCGCATGTGCGACAGCAACGACATACAAGCCTCAGGTCAACAGCGATGGCGGCTATGAGGATCAGCAAATCGAGACTGATCGCTGGGCAGTGTCTTTTGTCGGCAATACGCTAACAGACCGCCAGACCGTTGAGTCCTACCTCTTGTATCGTGCTGCAGAGCTAACAACACAAAATGGCTACGATAATTTCCAGATCGTTAGCCGCGAAACGGATGCAAAGTCGCGCTTTCTATCAACCGGATTTTCCTCACCTTTCTACTATAATTTCTACGGGTCGGGCTTTCATAGCGGCTTTGGTCGCAGCCGGTTCAGCAGAAGCAGCTTTGGCGGACGTAGCTTCGGCAGACGCGGGTTCGGCAGAAGCGGATTTGGCGGGTTCCACGATCCATTCTTTGGTGGGCCATCGAGCTTCAGCGAACGGGTCAATTATGAAGCGACTGCAGAAATCGTTATGCACAATGGCCCTAAGCCAGATGGTGATGTCGCCTTCTTCAATGCAGCGGATGTCCTGAGCAATCTCGGCGAAACCATCATTTTGCCAGAAGCCTAATGCTTGCCTTCGGGCACAAGATGACGCAAAAAATAGCAAGGCCCGCCTTTTCAACGAGGCGGGCTTTTTTTGTAGAGCCTGACCGGAAGCCAATCTCCTATGCAAAGACTTTTCATCGTCCTGCCCGTCTATGCGTTCGTGGCAATTTTTTTGCCGCAACAGCCCTCGGTTCGCAAACTGATGGAGCCGCTCTTACGCATCGATCCAAGCATCGCGCTATATATAGCGATTGCCGCACTGGCGCTGAGCGGTTTGGGGCTGTGGCTGTTCCGGCGCGAACCCAACGGGCTTTTGCTCCGCAACAATACATGGCCGATGCGGATCGCCTTTATGGGACAGATCGGCGTTTTCTTTGCCGCCGTCTTCCATGTGTTCGAACGCATGAGCGGTCAGTATTCCAGCCTGATGAGCTTCATACTTCTGCCCATCGCCTTTATGGCGGCCGAAGGCGCATTCGAAGTGTTCCAGCGCCTTCGTAAGCCCTCTCGCTAGCGCGCGAACTTCTTGAACTTCACCCGTTTCGGATTGACCGCATCTTCGCCAAGGCGGCGCTTCTTGTCTTCGAGATAAGACGAGAAATCCCCTTCGAACCATTCGACATGACTGTCGCCCTCAAACGCGAGAATATGCGTCGCCATACGGTCAAGGAACCAGCGATCGTGCGAGATAATCACCGCGCAGCCCGGGAAGCCGTCGAGGCCTTCTTCAAGCGCTTGCAGGGTTTCAACATCGAGATCATTGGTCGGTTCATCGAGGAGGAGCATATTGCCGCCCTCTTTGAGCATCTTGGCCAGATGCACGCGGTTACGCTCCCCGCCCGAGAGCTGGCCAACTTTTTTCTGCTGATCGGTTTTCTTGAAGTTGAACGCGCCGACATAGGCGCGGCTATTGACCTCGATACCGCCCAGATCAATCACATCCAGCCCGTCAGAGATTTCCTCCCAGACATTCTTCTTGTCATCGAGCTTGTCGCGCGACTGGTCGACATAGCCAAGCTTGACCGTATCCCCGAGACGCAGCGAACCTTCATCTGGTTGTTCTTGTCCGAGGATCATCTTGAACAGGGTCGATTTACCCGCGCCGTTCGCGCCGATCACGCCGACAATCCCGCCCGGCGGCAGATTGAAGTCGAGCCCCTCGATCAACAGATTGTCGCCAAAGCCCTTTTTCAGCCCTTCGGCCTGCAGCACAAGACTGCCAAGACGTGGGCCGGGCGGTATCCGGATTTGTGCATTCGACACTTTCTCGCGCTCGGCTTGAGACGCCATATCTTCATAAGCGCTGATACGGGCCTTTGATTTGGCCTGACGGGCCTTGGCACCGGCACGAACCCATTCGAGTTCTTTGGCCAAAGTGCGTGAGCGGCCTTTGTCTTCGCGCGCTTCTTGTTCCATCCGCTTGGCTTTTTGTTCGACCCAAGCCGAGTAGTTGCCCTCATAAGGGACGCCGCGCCCGCGATCGATTTCGAGAATCCAGCTCGTAATATCATCGAGGAAATAACGGTCATGCGTCACGAGAATGACGCAGCCGGGGAAATTGATGAGGTAGTTTTGCAGCCATGCCACTGTTTCGGCATCAAGGTGGTTGGTCGGTTCATCCATCAAAAGCATGTCGGGCTTGGACAATAGCAATTGGCAAATCGCGACGCGGCGTACCTCGCCTCCGGAGAGCTTCGACACATCCGCATCATTGGGCGGGCAGCGCAGCGCTTCCATCGCCATTTCGATCTTGGAATCGATATCCCACGCATCGAGCGCATCGACCTGCTCTTGCAAAGCGGTCATCTCTTCCATCAGCTCATCTGTATACTCTTCGCCGAGCTTCATCGAGATCGCGTTGAACTGGTCGAGCACCTGTTTCTCAGGGCACTGGCTGGCAATATTCTCAAACGCGTTCAGGCTTTCGTCGAGCTGCGGTTCTTGGGGCAGATAGCCGACTTTGATCCCTTCAGCCGCCCACGCCTCGCCGGTGAACTCACTATCCATTCCGGCCATAATTTTCAGCAATGTCGATTTACCGGCACCGTTGACACCGACGACACCAATCTTCGCATCCGGCAAAAATGACAGATGAATGTTCTCGAATACTTTCTTCCCGCCGGGATAGACCTTGGTGAGACCTTGCATTGTGTAGACATATTGAACGGCCATGAGAGGATGTTTCCTTATTGACGGGGATCGCATTTGCAAACGCCTTTTGCGACAGGCCGACGCGAAGATCAAGACATTACAAAGCGGCAACTCACAAGCTCGTGATTTAGAGCCTTGGCCCAGTACGGGCATACTCCCCCCAGATCTCCCTCGAAAGGACACACCCATGAAACGCTTTATGATCCGCACAGCCATTGCCGCCACATTGATGGCAAGCAGCATTGGCATCGCCGCAGCCGACGGCCACTTGCTCTCCGAGAGTGTTCCCTCCGGTCATTACCAAATGGACACCCAGCATGGCTATGTGACCTTCACATACAGCCATTTCGGCCTGTCCAACCCGCAAATCAGCTTTAAAACTGTTGATGCCGGGATCACACTCGACGCAGAAAATCCTGCGGCCAGCGCCGTCAATGTCACCATCACCGCCAATTCCATCGACAGCGATATCGGTGTCTTCAATGACCACCTCAATTCCGAAAACTGGTTCGACACAGCCCAGTTCCCCGAGATCACCTTTGTCTCGACCAGCCTGACACAAGACGCAGAAAATTACGACAAAGGCACCCTCACCGGCGATTTGACGATCAAAGGCATCACCAAGCCGATTACACTGGATGTCGATCTTCTCGGTTCTATGGGCGAGCACCCGATCAATAAGGCACCAACCATTGGCGTGAATGCAACAGGCAGCGTGCTACGGTCAGACTTTGGTCTAGGCGCTTATGCTCCGGCCGTCAGCGACAAGATCACCATCACCGTTTCTGGTGAGTTCAATCGGGTCGAAGAACCAAAAGGTTCCTAACACGTCCCGCATCCTGCCACGTCAGGAGTGCAACAAACATTACGGGCGGGCTTGGCGACAGGTCCGCCCGCTTTCGTGTTCCGAGCCACCCAAGTCAGCTTACGAAACAAAATCTTGTAAACTCGACAATCAGGGAATGACATATCCAGAACTTGCGTTAATCTGTTGTTATGACAATCAAACACACCCTTCCCGCCCTCGCTTTGCTGCTGACCGGATGCAGCACCGACATCAATATTCCAGACTTCGGCTTAGGCACGACCACTGCCCAAGCCGCCGCAACTGACCAAAGCCTAGAGGAGCCAGCGTCCGTGAGCGCAAATACAGTCGAACCGACCAATTCGCTTCCTTTAGAACGTCTGTTCCAGTCCCCGTCTTTGTCCGGCCCAACACCGCGCGCACTGAACTTTTCACCTGATGGGACAATGGTGACCTTCCTGAAACCGCGCGAAGATGATGCTGCGCGACTAGACCTCTGGGCTTTCGATGTCGCCAGCGGGGAAGCCAGCCTGCTGGTTGACAGCAAAATCCTCGAGCCTGAAGAGGTGGAGCTGTCCGAACAGGAAAAAGCCCTGCGCGAGCGTCAACGTACCGCCGGACAAAAAGGTATTCTGCGCTATGATTGGGGCGGCACGGATACGATCCTCATTCCAATCGGCGGTGATTTGCACCTCGTGACACTTGGCGAGGACGGCCCGGAAGCGCGCCAACTCACCCAGACCGATGCGTTCGAGTTTGATGCCAAAGTCTCTCCGGCTGGCAAATATGTCTCCTTCATTCGCGACAATGCCTTGTTTGCGATTGAACTGGCGACGGGCACCGAAACGCAGCTGACGCCCGACGCAGACCCCGACAATGCCATCTCCTATGGCGTGGCCGAATTTGTCGCCCAGGAAGAGATGAGCCGCTACACCGGATATTGGTGGAGCCCCGATGACGCCTATGTCGCTTTCACGCGCGTTGATGAAAGCACGGTCGATATCGTCCCCCGCTTCGACATTTCCGCAGACAAGGTGACGGTGATCGAGCAGCGCTATCCAAAAGCTGGACGGCCCAATGCCATTGTGGATCTGTTTGTGCGTGACATAGCGAGCGGCGACGCCACTGAGGTAGAATGGCGCCGCGATGATTGGGGACCGGCAACAGACCAATATTTGGCGCGGGTGAATTGGTTCAACAGCCATTTAGTCATTGGATCAGTTAATCGCGATCAAACGGTTTTGCACAAGGCTTTCTATGCAAGATCGAATAGCCTTTGGCAAAAGTATCGGGATTTTGACGAAACTCAAAAATCTTGGATAAATCTGTCGCCCGACTTTTTCACAATTTCAGACAACGAAGCCCTTTGGACGAATGAAGATCAAGGATATCGACACATTTTTTATGCCAAAATACCGGACCCTAGCTCCAAGTCTGAGTTCAGCCAAACGACTTACATCACGGGCGAAGACTGGCCCGCGTCCAATATCGTAGGACTAAATAGAGCCGAGAAAAATATATATTTTACTGGATACAAAGATACCCCATTAGAGCATCACCTATACGCCACATCATACGCTAGCGCACTCATACCTCCGCTTCCAATCCGCATCACCCCGCTTGGATCTAGCTGGTCAATTACCATGTCGCCCGACGGGCAGTCCTATATCGGCACCTCGTCTTCGCCTGAACAGCCTCCGCAAACCGGCCTCTACAAAATAGACGGCACGCTGATCACATGGATTGAAGAGAACAAGCTCGATGAGAGCCACCCATACTTCCCATATCTCGAAGACCACACCGTACCTGAATATGGCACGCTGACAGCCGAGGATGGCCAGGACCTCTATTACTCTATTCAATTACCACCGAACTTTAACCCCGAGCAGCAATACCCTGCTTTGGTTGAAGTTTATGGCGGCCCGCATGCGCAGATGGTGACACGCAATTGGGAGCGGATGTCTGACCAATATTATTCGCGCGAGGGCTATATCGTCTTCCGCCTCGACAATCGCGGCTCCGACAATCGTGGCCGCAAGTTTGAGGACGCGATCTATCGGCGCACAGGCGGGCCGGAAGTACGCGACCAGCTTGTCGGCGTCGATTACTTGAAGTCACTTCCCTATGTCGACGCAGACCGTATTGGCATTCAAGGCTGGTCCTATGGCGGATACATGACACTGATGACCATATTGCAGGCGCCGGAAGGCACGTTTGCTGCAGCGGTTTCTGGCGCACCAGTCACCGATTGGGCGCTCTATGATACGTTCTATACCGAACGCTATATGGACACCCCGCAAGACAATGCCGACGGCTATGAGGCCTCGTCTGTGTTTCCATATATCGACAATCTGAGCAGCCCGCTCCTGCTGATCCATGGCATGGCCGATGATAATGTCGTGTTTGAAAACTCGACGCGCCTGATGGCCGAGCTTCAGGAGAAGGGCAAGCATTTCGAACTGATGACATATCCGGGCCAACGCCACGGTATTCGCGGTGAGAAACTGACAACGCACCTCATGCGAACACGGATGGAGTTTTTGAACCGCCATTTGAAACCGGGGGAATAGAATGCCAGCTTTCCAGCCGACAGCCGATCAGTTTCGCGCCTTTCGTGATGACCCGCATGATGGCCCCATCGCGCAAGTAAACTTGCTGAAATTTCGCGTTAAAGCTGACTATAAGCCCGGCGATCCAGAGCATGGCAACGAAGCCAGTGGCCGTGCCGCCTATCAGCTCTATGCCGATGCCTTTGCAGTGGCAGCCGCAGACGTCGGCGGCACCTGCCTGCTCATGGGCGAGACCGAACGCTATTTTATCGGTCAAGGCGATTGGGATGCGGTGATGGTCATGCACTTCCCGAACCGCAAAGCCTTTATTGCCACCCTCAACCATGCCTCTTACCAAGACATGCACCGTCACCGCGATGCGGGCCTGCTGGCCCAAGACCTCATTACAACGCGTCCCTCAATTCCGGAGTAACCCCAAATGACAACGATCCAACCTACCCCCGAACAAGCTCAAGCCTTTTTCGGCCGCGATCAGGACAGCCCTATCTGCATGATCAATCTTTTGAAGTTCAAAGACAAAGCCACATATGAAGCCGACCGCGCCGAAGCCGCTGAAAACCTGACAGGGCGCGAAGCCTATATGCGCTATGGTGCTGCTGTCGGCGGCCTGTTGGCAGACATCGGCGCGACGCCAACATTTGCAGGCAGCATCAACGATATGATGATTGGCGAAGGTGACTGGGATATGGTCGCGATTGTCGAATATCCGAGCCGCGCGTCGATGATGCAAATGGGCACAAGCGAAGCCTATCAGGCGATCCATTATCATCGCGATGCCGGATTGGCCCACCAATTGCTGATCGACACAACGAAAGTCGGTTAAGCCAAAACACCGTAGACATGGCTATGCGTCAGATGTTTTTGGTAGACGCAGATGCCGTGCCCGCGCATAATTTTAACCAGTCTCGTTAGGTAACAAATATAGTTTCGGGTAAAATCCTCATCATGGTCAAACGTCTCCTCCCTCTCCTCGTGGTTCTCCTCGTCCTTGGATATGGCGTGCTTGCCTATGGTGTGCCGTGGTTCTTCAATCGGCCACCTGCACCCATGGTCCCAAGTCCTGAAGTGGTGCTAACTGATGGCAGGGTCACGGGCGGCTGGACAGACGAGGAACAGACAATCGCCGTTTATAACGGGCTTCCTTTCGCTGCGCCGCCAATCGGTGTCCGGCGCTGGGCCGAGCCCGCATCACCGGCGAGTTGGACAGATATTCGTGACGCGCGCGCCTTCGGGGCCGAATGTTTACAACACCGCGACGGCATCGAAGAATTTATCCGCCAATTTATTGCAGGTCACGGCCTCAGCGGTTTCAAGCAATGGCTCGCCTCTCGCACCGTCGCCGCTGCCCCCGCCCCGAATGAGAGCGAGGACTGCCTCTATCTGAATGTGCGCACGGGCAATCTCGGTAATGACGAAAAACAGCCCGTCATGGTCTGGATTCATGGCGGCTCGCACCAGACCGGCTCAAGCTCCGACGTGTTCTATCAAGCCAATGGTCTCGTCGAGAAAGGAGCTGTGCTTGTCACAATCAATTACCGGCTCGGCCCGCTCGGCTATCTCGCCCATCCGGCGCTGACCGCCGATAGCCCGAATGCCAGTTCCGGCAATTATGGCCTGCTTGACCAGATCAAAGCGCTCGAATGGGTTAGAGACAATATTGCAAGTTTTGGCGGTGATCCGCAAAATGTCACCATTTTCGGCGAGTCTGCGGGAGCCCAGTCTGTGAGCGAAGTCATGGCCTCCCCGCTTGCTGATGGTCTCTATCACAAAGCCATCCTGCAAAGCGGGTCGAGCACCTATAACCGCATCCATCTTTCGACCCCGATCGAGACAACACGTAGCGCCGAATCCGTGGGCATCGAATTTGTCGAGCCGCTTCTCGACGCCAATTCACCGGGCATGGGCGCAGCCGCTCTGCGCAATATTCCTGCAGAAGACATCATCGCCCGTATGCCGGAGATTGGCGAGCTTGCCAGTTATTTCCTACCCAATGTCGACGGCTATGCATTGCCGACCATGATCGGCCAACGTATCCGCGATGCCAGCCTGCCAGCTATTCCTATTCTCGCAGGCTACAATGCCGATGAAGGCACGCTGTTCTACAATCCCGAATTTGGCAAACCCACGGTTCTGCACCCGGGCGAATTTCCCAAAGACCATATCGACCGGCTGACGACGCTTGCCAGTATTTATGGCGAAGGCGACGGTGCCCGGATGATCGAACTATACGGCATCAGCACGGAAGAGACCTGGGACCAAGGCGCAACCGACATGCTCGGCGACGATATTTTCGGCGTTCATATGCGCTATCTCGCCAAGTCCAATGCCCGCAACGAGCAGCCGACATGGCTATATTTCTTTTCGCGGACACCGGCATCGCCCGATCAGACCCTCGGCGCGTTCCATGCTTCCGAACTGGCCTTTGTGTTCGATAGCCACAGCCCGATCCTTGAAGCCAATGAGGATGACTTCGCCCTGACCGACACCATGGGCACCTATTGGACGAACTTCGCCAAAACCGGCAACCCGAACGGCGACGGCGTCCCGTCATGGCCGCTCTATTCCGAAGCCAGCGATGAATGGATGCACCTGTCGCACAGGGTCGAAACGCTGAGCAATATCCGCAAAGACAAGCTCGACATTATGGAACGCACGCTCGAACGCAAACTTGCTGTCTCGATCGCGCTCAGCCCGACGAGTGTACCAGTTGTGCCCGCCGCCGAAGACGCCCCTACCGAAGACGAGCCAACACCGCTACGCGCCGAAAATTAGCCCTGTGATTTTTTCGAGCCCCGCACGGTCGATCTCGTCGAACGCGTCATGGGCGGTTGAGTCGACATCAAGCACCGCGACCAGTTTACCCGCCTGATCAAAGACCGGCACGACAATTTCCGAATTGGTGGCGCTATCGCATGCAATATGCCCGTCAAAAGCATGCACATCCGGCACAATCAGTGTCTCGCCAGACGCTGCAACCGCGCCGCAGACCCCCCGACCGAATGGAATGCGCAAACACCCGAGCGTCCCCTGATACGGCCCGACAACGAGTTCGGTCGGCTTGAGCGGATCAACCTCGTAGAAACCGGTCCAGAAAAACCTCGGCGCGAATGCCTGCGCCAACAAACAGCCGATCGTGGCATAACGGGCCGTTAGCGATGTTTCACCACTGATAACGCTCGCAATTTCGGCCGTTACCTCATCATATTTCGTCCGCTTATCCATGATCTCTATCCTGTTATTTGCGCCTCTATACCCCCAAATCCCGGTACAATACAGACTTGCCATCGCTATTTTTGCCGTCCACTGTAAACCTCGAAAATGCCGAGGGCATTAGAGGGCGCGAGGGAGTACACTTGATCATACGGCTGATCCATATCGTGCTGGTCGCTGGCTGCCTGTGTCTTGCTGTTTCTGGCCAAACTCACGCACAATCAAACACAAAGAACACCGGACAATCGGAAAAGGCTTCAGCCTTCGAGGACACGACATTCGCGCTTAGGTCTCCCCCGATTTCAGCGGACAGTTTTGATAATGCCCATACCGCCCTACTCGATGCCGAGAGTCACCAATTCGAGCGCCCATTCGAAGCCCCCGACGAACCGCGTGAGTTTCGCGAACCGTCCGGTTTTTTCAAATGGCTCGGCACGCTGTTCAACACGCTTGGCCCCGTCTTTCAATTTTTGTTCTATGCCGGCCTCGCCGCCATTGCCGTTAGTATCTTGTATTTCATCCTCAGCCAGATCCCGAATATTCGGTTGCGTGGCCTGCCGCAAAAAAACGCGGCTGCAAGCAAAGCCGACCACACGATCTCGACCAAGCGCCCCGACGAAAAGAAAGCCCGTTCATGGCTTGAAGAAGCAGACGCCTTGGCCCGTGAGGGAAAATATTCGGAAGCTGTACACCTCCTATTGTTCCGCTCGATTGAAGATATCCAATCAAGACGGAAACAAAAAATCCCAACTGCGCTGACAGCCCGAGAAATTGAAAAAATTGAAGGTCTGCCGCAACGACCGCGCGATGCGCTTCGCCCCATCATCGCTATGGTCGAGCGCAGCTTCTTTGGCGGTCATCATGTCGATGCAGACAATTGGGCTTCGGCCCGACAAGCCTATGAGCAGTTCGCATTCGGGGAGGCTTGGACATGAGCAATCCTCCTCGTCTCGTCACAGGCACCGCCAATGCGAACCCGTTTAACCCGCGTACCATCATGCTCGCAGTCATCATCTCTTTAATGTCGTTTGGTGCCGTGGTGTCACTCATGGCTTGGGCGCCCGATCTGGCAGACCGTGACCGCGCTGGTTCGACCCCCTATTCAGGCGCAGCCACAGGCTATAGCGCGCTCGTCACACTGCTTGAGTCCTATGGCACCGAGGCTTCGGTATCGCGATTGGAACGCAACTTCAGAAACACGAACAGGCTCTTGGTCCTCACCCCGACCGGCGGAGCAATGCCGCAAGCGGAAGACCGGTTTGTGACCAATCCAATTGCCGGGCCCGTGCTGATCATTCTGCCGAAATGGACCGGCACACCGGACCTCACCAATTCGCGTTGGCAGTCAGATCTATCACTCATGGGACGTGGGCCCGTCGAACGCGTCCTAACCCACATAGATGATGATGCTGAAATCAAGCGCATTGTCAGTCCGGCGGCGGTGAATAGCCCGTTTGGTCGCTTCCGCCCTCACTTTGAAGACAAGATGCAAGTCATCCAAAGCGACTATTTATTGCCCGTTATTTCCGGCCCGACAGGCCAGTTCTTGTCGAAAATGCCCCATACGGATATCTATATCCTCGCCGATCCCGATCTTGCAAACACGTTCAATATCGATACTCGCGACAATGCCCGCCTGATGCTGAATATTGTCGAGGCTCTAAGGGCTGATCAAGATCTGCCCGTGATTTTTGACGCCACGCTCAACGGCTATTCACGCTCGAACAGTCTGTTGCGGATCATGCTCGACGTCCCGTTTCTTGGCGCAACGCTCGTCTTGTTGCTCGCTGGCTGCTTGCTTCTATGGAGCGCATTTACGAGATTTGGTGCGCCCGCACGCGGTGAACAAGTCTTTGCGCTTGGCAAAGAAGCTTTAGCGGACAATACGGCTGGGCTGATCAGCATGACTGGCCGCGAAACCCAAATGGCGCCGGGCTATCTCGCACTCTCCCGCAAAGCGCTTTTACGCGATCTCGGCATCACAAAGAACCTGAGCGAAGCTGAAACGAATGCTCTGCTCAGCCGCCTCAATGCTGACGATGATGCTGGCCCGCATTGGTCCGAGCTTCGAGATGATTTGAACACGCCCGCGAGCAATCGCGATGATTTATTACAAAAGGCACGCCGGATTTATCGCTGGCGCAAGGAGAAACCCAATGGACACAAGTGAAATCAAAGCCATAGCTGACGCCATCCGCTCGGAAGTGGGCAAAGGCGTCATTGGTCAAGCCGACACAACCGACCTGATGCTAACCGCGCTGTTTTCCGGTGGGCATATCTTGCTCGAAGGCCCGCCGGGCACCGCGAAAACCCTGCTCGCCCAGTGTTTCTCCAAAGCCATTTCGCTCGGGTTTGGCCGCGTCCAGTTTACGCCGGACCTAATGCCCGGCGACGTACTCGGCACAAACCTGTTCAACTTCCAGACCAATGAGTTCAGCCTGACCAAAGGCCCGATCTTTTCCGACATCCTGCTCGCTGACGAGATCAACCGGACCCCGCCGA
This sequence comes from Hyphomonadaceae bacterium, assembly GCA_039942135.1. Lineage (GTDB taxonomy): Bacteria > Pseudomonadota > Alphaproteobacteria > Caulobacterales > Hyphomonadaceae > CALLCD01. Next base: position 20,831 of record JBDVDE010000080.1, on the reverse strand, counting down.
AAACCCAAGCCGCATTGCTCGAAGCCATGCAGGAACGCCATGTCACGATTGACGGTGAGACCTATCCGCTCAATCCCCTATTCTTTGTCATCGCGACCCAGAACCCGATCGAGCAACAAGGCACATATCCGCTGCCAGAAGCCCAGCTTGATCGCTTCTTGTTCAAGCATACGCTGTCCTATCCAAGCCGCGATGAAGAGCTGAAAATTGTGCTCGCCCACGGCAAAAGAACCGGCACGGGCGATGTTGGCGCGCTTGGCATCAGTTCGGTCGTCGATCAGGCCCAGCTTCTGGCTGCGGTCGAGGCCGTCGGGGCGACCCGCCTACAAGATGATATTGTCGCCTATATTGTCGATATTATCCGCGCGACCCGCGAGAGCCAGTCGATCGAAACAGGTGCCAGCCCCCGCGCCGCAGCCGCCATCGCCGCAGCCGCGCGCGCACAAGCCGCCCTCGCGGGCCGCGAATTCGTCATCCCCGATGATATCAAAGCCCTTGCTCTTCCAGCGCTACGCCACCGTATCATCCTCTCGCCTGCAGCCGAGATTGAAGGCAAAACAACCGACGAGACGCTGACAGACCTCATCGACCAGATCCCCGCGCCGCGATGAAGGACCTCGCATGATCTCTCCAACCCCCAAGGCAGTATGGCTGATGGCAGCGGGCTTTCCGTTAATGCTGCTCTTGAGCATTCTTGCGCCTGGATTATGGGGACTTGCGGCTGCATGGATCATGATGACGCTCGGTCTTCTATTGGTCGACGCGATACTCGCAGCCAAGCTCACCGCACTCTCGACCCATGTCGCGCCGCCTTCTATGCTCTATATCGGCAGCGACGATCCTGCAGAGCTCCATGTCACCTTCGAGAAAGGCCCCTTGCCTGATCGCACAGAGGTCAAGCTCGACACCGGCCCATTGCTCAGCCCTGTGCCCGTTCTCGGCCTACGCGGCTGGGACAACCGGACCCACAAAGTCAGTATACCACTTCATCCTGTTCGTCGCGGTGAGGCACAAATCGACGCCATATGGACCCGCTGGACCGGCCCGCTCGGCCTCATTCGCAAACAGGCCAAACAAACCCTCGACCTGACCGTGCCCATCCTGCCCAATTCGCGCTGGGTCAAACAGGAAGCCGTCCGGCTCTATACCCGCGACGCCGATTTCGGGATCAAGCAACAGCTCGACCGCGGCGACGGGTCCGAGTTCGACGCCCTGCGCGAGTTTTCAGCAGGCATGGACCGGCGCGCCATTGACTGGAAACAATCCGCCCGGCACCGCCACCTGCTTGCCAAAGAGTTCCGCACCGAACGCAACCATAATATCGTCTTCGCCTTCGACACAGGCCGTTTGATGAGCGAACCTCTGGACGGGGTGCCCAAGCTCGACCGCGCGATCAATGCCGCCCTGTTGCTCGCCTTCGTCTCCTTGCGCGCTGGCGACCGCACAGCCCTTTACGGCTTCGATGCCCAGCCGGTCCTCTCGAGCAATCTGCTCCACGGCACTGCCGCATTCACACAAGCCCAAGCCCTTGCCAGCACGCTTGATTACTCGGCCAATGACGCTAATTACACGCTCGCGCTGAGCGATTTGTCCGGCAAACTCAAGCGCCGCTCGCTGATCATCCTGTTCACAGACTTCGTCGATACGGTGTCCTCCGAATTGATGCTTGAAACACTGACGCGGCTGACCAAACGCCATCTCGTCCTGTTTGCGACCTTCAAAGACGCCGCGCTTGAAGGCTTGCGCGATACCCCGCCCGAAACGCCCGAAGATATTTCACGTGCGGTCGTCGCCGATACGCTGCTTGATGAGCGCGAACTTGTTTTCCGCAAGCTTCATAGGCTTGGTGTGCAGGTCATAGAAACCACACCTGACCGGTTCGGCAGCCAGCTTGTCTCCCAATATCTCGACATAAAAAGGAGGGATTTGCTGTGAGTGAACTGCTCAAATCCTACCGCTTCCGCGAAGAGCGCGAAGCCGAATGGCACAAGCTCGACCAGATCGTCAACAAGGCCGAAAAGCGCGGCGTAAACGCCCTCTCCGACGATGATATGATCGCTCTGCCCCGGCTCTATCGACAAGCTGTCTCCTCGCTCACCCTCGCACGCTCGATCTCGCTTGACCAAAACGTCATCTCCTATCTCGAGACACTGTGCACAAAATCCTATTTGTTCGTGTATGGCACCCGCACAAATCTGATGAGCAAAATGGCTGACTTCTTCACCTATGGTTGGCCAAACGCCGTACGCGCAGCTTGGAAGCCCACGCTGCTATCGGCTGCTTGTCTGTTTGGCAGCGGCTTGCTCGCTTTCATCTTGTGCATGATCGACATGGAATGGTTCTGGACCTTCAACTCTTCGATCATCGGCGAGCGAACCCCCGATGCCACCACCGCTTTTCTAGAGTCCACACTCTACTCCGAAGAAACCGACGCAGAAGGCATGCTCAGCGCATTTTCCGCACAGCTGTTTTCAAACAATTCCGGTGTTGCCCTTTTTGCCTTTGCACTCGGCTTTATGTTCGGCGTGCCGACCGCCATCCTTGTCGCTTATAATGGCCTTTTGCTTGGCGCGTTCTATGCCCTGTTCTGGAGCCGGGGGCTCGGCTATGAGCTGACCGGCTGGTTGCTTATCCACGGGGTAACCGAACTGTTTGCCATTGTTCTTGCGGGCGCAGCGGGGTTCATGATTGGCGGCGGTGTCGCGTTTCCTGGACAAAAAAGCCGTATGGAATCCGCGCAGGCAGCCGGGCGGTCTGCTGCCACAATCGCTATCGGCGCGGTCGTGATGTTGTTCTTTGCCGCCCTATTGGAAGGATTTGGCCGCCAGCTCATCAATAATGACGAAGTGCGCTATGCCATTGCGATCGGAACCTTCGTGCTTTGGATGGGATATTTCTACCTGCCACGTGCGCGCGGTGACCAGCCATGAGCGAGACCCGCACGGCACCAACAAAGGCTGACCGTCAAGCGCGGCGCCAAAGGCTCGCGATCAATGCCAGAGCGACCGCACTCGACCGTAAGCTTGTCACGCCCGAAGGCGCAGAACTGACCTTGAAACTTAGTTCGGCCGGTAAACGTGCGGGGGCTTTTATCATCGACTGGATCATCATCATTTTGATCTTTATCGTCATCATCTTCGCTATCACAAAGATCAGCGAAGGTCTTGGCAGGCGCGGAGACGGGATTGCTGATGCATTGGCCATGCTGGTCATCTTTGCCGTACGCAACTTCTATTTTATCTTTTTCGAGATAGGACGCCGCGCTGCTACGCCGGGCAAACGTCTCTCAGGCGTGCGTGTGGCCTCCCGCAATGGCGGACAATTGACTGCAAACGCCATCCTCGCACGGAATTTCGTCCGCGAAGTCGAAGTCTTTATGCCCCTCTTCTATCTGCTCTCGACAGCCTTCAGCGCAGGGGTCGAAACTTGGATATCGATCTTCGGCCTGCTTTGGTCAGGATTGTTTCTCTTCATGCCGCTTCTGAACAAAGACAAGCTCAGGCTTGGCGATCTGATCGCAGGAACCTGGGTGATCGAAACGCCGAAAAAGAAGCTGCTCGGGGATATCGCGAAAACATCCGGAAAAATGGCTGATGCCGAGACCAAGTTCAATTTCACCGCAGAACAGCTCGACGTTTACGGCATCCACGAATTACACATTCTCGAGAACCTGCTGCGCAAATCCACCAAAGAGGTCAAAGCCTCTGTCGCCGAGCGTATTCGCAAAAAAATCGACTGGGAGCGATTGCCCGACGAAAGCGATATAGACTTCTTGCGCCATTATTATGCGGGCTTACGCAAAAACCTCGAACAGAAACTCCTCCTCGGCCAACGCAAAGCCGACAAGTTCGATACATAACAGTCTTGAGCGTGTTCCATATGAGCGCAGCGAATGGGGACAAATAAACAAGCCCTGAGCACGTCCCATATGAGCGCAGCGAATGGGGACAAATAACCAAGCCCCTGAGCACGCAGGCGATCATCACACAGACGAGCCGTCAGCCCGCGTGCGCGGCGTTCCATATTGAGCAAAACGAAATGGGAGCAAATATACAGCCCTGAGCGCGTTCCATATTGAGCAAAACGAAACGGGAGCAAACATACAGCCCTGAGCGCGTTCCGTATGAGCGCAGCGAATGGGACCAAATATAATGGTACCGCTTCTCCGGTTTGAACGGAGGACCTCTGGTTCCACAAACCAGCGCTCTAACCAACTGAGCTAAAGCGGCACATTAGAAACGTCAGATACTACCAGATGCGATGCGCTTCAAGCCGAATATTCGCTGAAATGCTTGGATAGTTTCAATCCTTGCCCCTGATAGTGGCTGCCGACCTTGCCATATAGCCCATTTGGCTTGGCAGCCATGGGTTCATAAATCAGTTTGGCGACCGGTTGCCCATGTTCAAGAATAAATGGCACATCGCGCGAACGTACTTCCAGCACCGCGCGGCTGCCGCCTTTATTGGTGCCGAAACCTGGGTCGAAAAAGCCGGCATAATGGGCACGGAACTCGCCCAGCTCCGGCGCAATCGGTGCCATTTCAGCCGCTTGCATAGCCGGAACTTTCACCGTTTCTTGCGAGGCGAGAATATAGAACTCGTCCGGATTGAGCACGATACGGCCGCGATGGGGCCTGATTGGCTCCCAGAACTCGGCCGGATCATGTTTGCCGATCTTGCGCAGATCAACCACACCGGCATGGCGCTTTGCCCGCCACCCAACTGGCTGACCATTCGCCGCTTCGAGATCAATGCTGACGGTTTTTTCCGTTGTATTGTCGGATTTCCCCCGCCGCAATCTTAGCTGCGCCAGCCGGTCGCCCGGACGTGCCAATATAGAGAATGTACGCGGCGAAATTTCGAGATAGAGCGGCCCGGAATAGCCGACCGGCACATCGTCGAATGCGCGGCCTTTATTCGTCACCACACGGGTGAACACATCGATCCGCCCCGTCGAGCTTTTCGGATTGGCACGGCCAGAGATACCCGCGGGCAATTTCAGGCTTTCCTGCAAGGGCACGAGATACACGCAGCCTGTTTCAAGCACGGCCCCATCGGTCAGATCGACCCGATGCATTTGTAGCCCCGGCTCTTGCAAGACATCGGCAACGCTGCGTCCGCGTCCGGGCAAGAAGCTCGCGCGGATTCTGTAAGCATCCTCGGCCAGCCGCAAATCCAAGCTCGCAGGCTGTATCTGGTCCGCGTCGCACGCTTCATGCGCCCGAATGGCACCCGAGCCAAACAAAGCCTTGATTTCGCTGTCAGGTAAAACGCCTAATCCGTCATTCATCACTTGACCCTTCTCTATGCACACTCCTAAGACCATCTGCGAGTACTTGAAAGGACCGAGCATGGACAAATCGAAAGATAGCCAGCAAGGCAAGACTTGGAAACCCGCAACGCGGGCGGTTCGGGGCGGTTTAAACCGTTCTTCTCATGGAGAAATTTCCGAAGCGCTCTATATGACCTCCGGCTATGCATATGACACAGCCGAACAGGCGGCTGCACGCATGCGCGGTGACGAAGACGGATTCGTTTACTCACGTTATGGCAGCCCGACCGTCGCCATGCTCGAAAACCGCCTCGCTTTGATCGAAGGGGCCGAGACCGCACGTGTCACCGCCTCGGGCATGGGGGCCATATCTGCCGCTCTCACTGCGCCGCTGCAACAGGGTGACCGCGTTGTCGCTGCGAGAGCCCTGTTTGGCTCCTGCCGCTGGATTTGCGCGAATCTTCTGCCCAAATACGGTGTCGAGGTCGAATTTGTGGACGGCGCCGATCTCGACCAATGGGCTGCAGCTCTGTCCAAGCCGACCAAGCTCGTCCTGATCGAAAGCCCTGCCAACCCTTTGCTTGACGGCGTTGACATCGCAGCGGTGGCTGAGCTGACCCATAAAGCCGGCGGCTGGCTGATCGTTGACAATGTTTTCGCCACACCCGTCCTCCAACAGCCCCTGACGCTCGGTGCAGATATTGTTGTCTATTCCGCCACCAAACATATGGATGGCCAAGGCCGCGTCATGGCTGGTGCTATTCTTGGCAGGTCGGCTGACATGGAAGAGGTCTATGACCCCTATCTGCGCCATACCGGCCCTGCCGCTGCGCCCTTCAATTCATGGGTGGTCCTCAAGGGGCTCGAAACACTTGAGCTGCGCGTCAATGCCATGAGCGCGTCTGCCGCTCGGCTTGCAGAGGTCATTGCCTCTCACGACAATGCCCTCGCCGTGCGCTACCCCCACCGCAAGGACCATCCCCATTACGCCTATCACGCCAAGCAAATGAAATCCGGTGGCACCATGCTCGCACTTTCCGTCAAAGGCGGACAAGCCGGCGCGTTCCGGTTCCTCAACCATCTACAAATCGTCGACATATGCAACAATCTCGGCGACGCAAAATCGCTCGCCTGTCACCCTTCGACGACCACCCATCGTGCCCTCTCCAAAGAAGAGCAAGCCAGTATGGGCCTCGACGAAAGCTGGATACGTTTTTCTGTCGGTTTAGAGGATGCAGGCGATCTCGAAGATGATATAGTGGACGCTCTAAACGCTGTGTGAGTCGAGTATGAATTTTCCCTATGAAGCCAATACTGACGGTATCGTCGTACGCGTGAACCCTTGCTTCATGCCCGACGCCTCTGATCTCGGCCGTCACCGCTTTCTCTGGGAATACAATATCGAGATTGAAAACCTGTCTGACTCTGTCTGGAAATTAACACGGCGGCATTGGCGTATCATCACCTCGAATGGCCATGTCCAGACTGTTGATGGCGATGGCGTGGTCGGTCAAATGCCTGTGCTCGAACCGGGCGAAACCTATCGCTACACATCCGGCGTGCCGCTGAATGCCCCGTCAGGCATGATGGGCGGCAAATACGAGTTCGAGTGTACCGGAAAACCAAACCTCTTGGCCGAGATCCCGACCTTCTCGCTCGACAGCCCCCACGAGACCAGCAAACCGAGCTAGCCCTCAGCGCGTGCTGCCGTCCGCACCTTCCACAGAATAAATCCGCAAACCGCAAAGCACACGGCCACAAAGCCGATCGAGCCGATGGGCGTTGCCCGCGCCGTCAGCCCCGCATCAGCCGCGAGATATTCGGGCAAGGCATAAAGCCACAGCGCGGCAAACACCGCCAAATACACGGCGAAAAATGTCCGGCCATATCGAAATGCCCCCGCCTCTCCTGCCGACAGCTCCGCCTCTCGCGTTCGTCCGCGCGCAAACTGCCAAATGCCAACCGCGCCGACGAGCAGAATAATGCCCCAATATAGCGCGGCCAGAACACCCGCATCCGGCGCAGACGTCAGCGCTGCATAATAGGCGGGCGGATACACGAACGGAATGCAAAGCGGCGTCAACACGCCGACAATCACGGTCAGCAGCGTCAGCAAAACCCCGTCCCTGATCCGCCACCCGACTGCCGCAGCCTTCCGGCGTCTTACAAATGGCGCGATGATCAGCCCCGTCAACAAAAACAGCGATAGCGGCCCGCTCAGACTATAGCCGACAATGCTACCAAACGGCACCGATGCCAGCCCAAGTTCGAGATACGGGTTCTCCCGATCCCAGAGCCACCAGCCAAATTGCGGGCCGAAATGATCGAAAATCTGATAAAACGGCAAGAACACAAAGGCGCCCGCAACCGCTCCCAATATAACCCCGCCCCGCTGCTCGAAAATCCCGAGTTGCTTGACCAACAGATAGGCCGGATAACTCAGCGCCGGATACAGCGCCATAATATAGAGCGGCGTCATATTGAACAAAAGCCCGAGCGAAAACTCGTTATGAATGAAGAAGACCTGATTGTTCGTGCGCCCGAACAGTTCGGGAAAATAAACCGGAACCTCGACCACGAACAAAAATATAATGCTCGCCCACCAGATGCACATGCCCATAGGCTCGCCGCGCTGCTTGAGCGCCCGCCATGCATGCACGAGGCCCCAGACCGCCCCGACAATCATCAGCGTCTCGACGACATTCATCGTCCAGTGTTTGAGCGCGAGCGGATTATTGGCATAGAAGAACTGCTCCATAGCCGCCTCGTTCATTCCGCCAAAATGCGTGTCCGAAAGTTCGCGATAGCGGTCATTATGCGGGCTCATAAACGGGGTGTCTTTCTATCCGCCAGCGTAAGCCAGCTCGGCCAAATAGGCACCCTATCCCAGATTCGCCGATCTGCGTACGTCTTATGCAAAGGCAAGCGCACGAAGCCGAGGGCAGCAAATGACCGGAAGCCATAGCGAGAAAGCAACAAAGCGCTTATGTCTGCTTTCGGCGTCAAAGGAGACGTTAGTGTTACTTAGATTTTGCCTTTAATCTTGCCGTTTCGACCGTATCCTCCGTTGCGACTATACTGCTCAGACCAATCGACGGAAGGACGATGCTCGAGCTTGCTATGTAAGTCACGCTGTTTTGAAGGCGCGAGGTCGGCAATGACAAGATTTGATGGAAGCTCCGCCCAGTCCATTTCTGCAAGATACCGCTCAACAGCCGTGCGATCGATTGCAATCTGGCCCCCACCAGCCCAGTGCCTGTCTTGATTGTTCTTTTTGATGCCGGAGATCCAATATTCTTCTAGGGTTTCAATATCGAAGAAGTTGGCTCCGATACCGCTGCCTTTGAGGCTTTTAAACGCATCGCCGTTAAAGTACACCGTGGCGCCCGTCTTGGAGGCACCAGCAATACCAATCCATGCCGGACCATCATCTGAATAGCCAGACTTCAATTCCACATATACGAGACGGTCCTTCATATCCAAATTAGAAACATAATCGATCCAGAGTATCAAGCACTTAGTCTCCCCCTGACCGAAAGCGGACATAAGAATCCATCTCGTGCCTCCTAGTCCCTCAATCCCCCGCGAGTTCCTAAAGGACGCGTCCGGCGACGGCGTCGAGTTTTGCAAGCAATGCGGGGTCGCGGGCTTCGGGGGCGGTTATGATCGCATAGTCGAGCGCGGTTTCGATGCCTTGGGCGCAGGGTGTGCGTGCGCTGCCTGATAGGTGGCCAGCCAGAGCCGCGATGGTTTTGGTCGCTGTCTCGCTATTCTGCTTCAAGATCGCCAGCACCGCCTCGACGGAGACCGCTTCGGTGGCTTCGCGCCAGCAGTCATAGTCTGTGACCATCGCAATCGTGGCGTAAGGCAGCTCGGCTTCGCGGGCGAGTTTGGCTTCTGGCATATTGGTCATGCCGATCACATCGCAGCCCCATGAACGGTACATATGGCTTTCGGCGCGGGTGGAAAATTGCGGGCCTTCCATAGCGAGATATGTGCCGCCGCGATGGATGCGTGCGCCGGCCGCTTCTGCTGCGTCTCCAGCCAAGCCCGAAAGCCGCTCGCAGATCGGATCAGCCAGAGAGACATGCGCGACGCAGCCCGGCCCGAAAAAGCTCTTCTCGCGGGCGAATGTACGGTCGATGAATTGGTCGACAAGGACGAAATCACCGGGGGCATAGTCTTCCTTGAGCGACCCGACCGCAGAAACAGACAAGACATCGGTACAGCCCGCGCGTTTCAATGCGTCGATATTGGCGCGGTAATTGACCGTTGACGGGCTGAGCGCATGCCCTGCCCCGTGGCGCGGCAGGAAGACAAGCTCGACATCATCAATGCGGCCGCGCTTGAGCGGAGCTGATGGCGCGCCCCACGGCGTATCGATCACCTCTTCGCGTGTCTCTTGCAAACCATCAATATCGTAGAGGCCCGAGCCACCAAGAATGCCGATCGTCCATTTGCTCATTGTCATCTCCACAAAAAATAAACCCCGCCAGCGGCGCGTCGGCCGGGCGAGGTTTTAAGAGGTTATATATCCAGCGGGTTAGTGCTCAACGCCGCGCCAAATCTGGTGGTAAGAGAACCATAGTAGCAAAGCGAACACCGACAGGAAGGCGATGACTTTGAAGCCCGCAGATTTGCGATTGGCTTGTTTCGGTTCACCGGCCCATGCAAGGAACTGCGCCACATCAGCGGCCATTTGCTTTGTGGTTGCCGGCGTGCCGTCGATATATTCAACGCGGCCATCTGGCAGTTGGGGCGCCATGGCAAGGAAACCACCCGGCGGGGTGTGACGTGGATCGCCGTCCCACTGGGTCGAGGTGTCGCCCTGCATGTAAGGATTATAATACTGGCCCAGCGGCTGGGTCAGCACGCCGTGCAGTTCGTGATGGCCGTCGGCGCTGTCTTCGCCATGATCATTGCCGTGGCCTGCAGCTTTCGCCAGCGGGAAGCTAAGTGTGCCCTCTGGGGTGATATCGTCCGAATATCCGCTGAGCAGTGAATAGACATAGCTTGCGCCGCCATGACGGGCTTTGGTGATGACCGACAGATCCGGCGGCAAAGCGCCATTATTTGCTGCACGCGCCGCATTGTCATTGGCATAGGGTGAGCGGAAACGGTCAGCAGGTGTTGCCGGTCCGTAGACATCGTCACCAACCTCATCGACGCCTTTAAGGATCTCGTCTTCGGCCGCGAAGGCTTTGACCAGCGGGTTTTCTGCAGCCGGATATTCCGGATCATAGAACGGGCCACCCGCTTCACCGAGATTACGGTAGCTGAGCAGTTTCATCGAATGGCATGTTGAACATACCTCGCGATAGACCTGATAGCCGCGTTGCAGACTGTCCTTATCGAACTCGCCAAGCGCGCCTTCAAATGGCCAGCCGCCTTCGGGGGCGTGTGCGTGCTCTTGTCCGCCTGCCGCATGAGCTGACAATGCCAGCGTCACGGCAGCAGCTGCGAGTGTGAGTGTGCGAAGAATCTTCATCTGACCTCTCCTATTCCGCAGCCACGGCTTCAGGTGCCGCTTTTGGTTTGGATTTAAGTACCGACTTGTGAATGGAGTCAGGCTCGTTTTTCGGCTTCTCCAACAGGCCAAGCGCCGGAAGGATGAGCAAGAAATAGGCAAAATAGTAAAGCGTCATGAACTGGGCCAGATGGATGAAGCGGATCGCATCGCCCTTCTTGACACCCATGCTCGCAGCAGCCGATGTCGGCTGGCGCTCGAGCGCTTCTTTTGCATCTTCATAATCATCGAAGAATTGCTGCCCCGGATTGCCGTTCGGATCGGTATAATCAATCACGAGCTGATCCGCACTGAGCTTCATAAATGGCAGTGCATCATCAGGGTTCTTCGCACCGCACCAACCAAGTGTCAGACCGCAAGCAACAAAGCCAATGAAGAAATAGCGCGCTGTCGGGCGATACCGCATGGATTTGACTTTGGACGTGTCGAGCCAAGGCACAACAAACAAAAGTGCAATCGCGCCAAACATAGCAATCACGCCGAGAAGTTTCGCGTCAATTGGGCCGATGTCAAAATTGATCGCCCGCAGGATCGCGTAGAATGGCAACATATACCATTCAGGTACAATATGGGCAGGCGTCACCAGCGGGTTGGCTTCGATATAGTTATCGGTATGGCCAAGTGCTGCCGGGAAATAGAACACCACGATCGAGAACAGGATCATGAAGACCACAATCGCGAACCCGTCTTTGACGGTGTAGTACGGGTGGAACGGAACCGTATCTTTCTTGACGTCTTTGACTTCGACGCCGGCAGGGTTGCCATTGCCAGGTACGTGCAGCGCCCAGATGTGCAAGATCACAGCGCCCGCAATGACAAATGGCAGCAAATAGTGCAGCGAGAAGAAGCGTTGCAGCGTCTGGTTACCGATGGATGGTCCACCAAGTAGCCATGTCTGGATTGGTTCACCGACAATCGGGATCGCACCGAACAGGCCGGTAATCACGTTTGCACCATGGAAAGACATCTGTCCCCAAGGCAACATATAGCCGAGGAAGGCAGTGGCGATCATAAGCAGGAAGATCACACAGCCAAGCACCCAAAGCACTTCGCGTGGTTCTTTATATGAGCCGTAATAGAGCCCACGGAACATGTGGATATAAACCGCAAGGAAGAACATCGACGCGCCATTGGCGTGGATAGATGCGATCAACCAGCCAAAAGGCACATCGCGCTTGATCCGTTCGACCGCATTAAACGCCAGATCGATGGTCGGCGTATAGTGCATCGCCAAGACAACGCCGGTGATGATTTGTGTGGCCAGACAGAAAGCGAGAATGCCGCCAAATGTGTACCAATAGTTCAGGTTCTTCGGCGTCGGGAAATCCACGAAGCTGTCATAGACCAGACGCGGCAATGGAAGCCGTTTGTCGATCCATTTTTCAAAACCGGATTGCGGATTATAGGTTGATTTGTGATCGCTCATGCGAGAGGCCCCCTACAGCGAAATTCGGATGACAGATGCGGACACGTATTCATAGTCCGGCACTGGAAGGTTTTTCGGGGCTGGCCCCTTACGGATACGGCCCGACGTATCATAGTGCGAGCCATGGCAAGGGCAGTACCAACCGCCAAAGTCGCCGGTATTATTGCCCGGCCCAACAGGAACACAGCCCAAATGCGTACAAGAACCGGAGGTCACGAGGATCGCCGGATTGAAGCTGCCATCAGGCAGAGGCCGCAGACGGTCAGCGTCTTCTTCCGGATCAGGGCATTCGGACACGTCGGTCGCTTGCGCCGCCTGAATTTCCGGCGTGGTGCGGTGGCGAACGAAAAACGGCTTGCCGCCGATCAGAACCCGAATTTCGCCGCCTTCGGCAATTTTCGAAATATCCACTTCGAGGCTCGACGCTGCTTGGGTATCTGCTGCTGGATTCATCTGGTCAACGAACATCCAAGCAACAGCTCCCGCCCCGCCCAATGCCATCATTCCCGAGGCAATATGCACGAAGTCGCGCTTTTCCTCGTCAATCGACTCGTGCTCGGATTCTGTCAGATCGCTCATGGCGCACCTATTCCTCTTCACCAATTTCCAGCCCTGAATACACTAAGCCGGTAGAGTTTGTATTGCGGCGCAACGCCGCAAAGGCGCCCGCACTAATCGCCCGCGTTAGCGTGCCAAAGCGGGTGTGGCAAGACAAAGGCTTGCGCTCGCGCCATCTTCGTTCCAAGAAACCACAATGAACGAACAGAACATCACCCAAAAAAAAGCCTCTGCCGAGCAATGGTTCCAGAGCCTTCAGGCCGATTTGATTGCCCGATTCGAGGCGCTCGAAGACGCGGCTTCGCCCGATTTATATGCAGGACCAGCTGGCCGGTTTGAACGAACGCCTTGGCAGCGCGGGGACGGTAGCGAGGACCTTGGCGGCGGCACAATGGCCATGCTCAAAGGCCGATTGTTCGAAAAAGCGGGCATCCACACGTCGACCGTCTTCGGCACATTCTCCGAGGAATTTAGCAAGCAGATCCCCGGTGCCGACACAAATGGCGGCAAATTCTGGGCTTCAGGCATCTCTCTGATCGCGCATCCGGCCAATCCGCGCATTCCGGCCGTGCATATGAACACCCGCATGATCGCAACCTCGAAGAGTTGGTTTGGCGGCGGCGCGGACCTCACGCCCCTGCTCGCTTATCAACGCGATCCATATTTCGAGGATTCGCTCGATTTTCATGCCGCTCTGAAACATGCTTGCGACGGCCATGACACAGCATTTTACCCCAAATTCAAGCCATGGTGTGATGACTATTTCCATCTCGCGCATCGCGATGAGCCACGCGGCACAGGCGGAATTTTTTATGACCGCCATGATACGGGCGATTGGGACGAAGATTTCGCTTTCACGCAAACTGTTGGACGCACATTTGCCGACATCTATCCGAAACTCGTCACCCGCCGCATGGTAGAGCCATGGACTGATGCGGAACGCGAAGAGCAGCTCATCCAGCGCGGGCGCTATGTCGAGTTCAACTTGCTGTATGATCGCGGCACAACCTTCGGCCTCAAGACCGGCGGCAATGTGAAAAGCATCCTCTCGTCCATGCCACCCGTGGTAAAATGGCCTTAAAGCAAATCAGTCGATAAGCGCGCGCGCCTCTGCGCCCGTCTCGCAATGGCTGATACCGCTATCCACACCAAAGGACATACTTCTTTCTTTGAAGAGTACAAAGAAGTCTTCGGCTGAAGAACGGCGCAGATAAGTTTTTATTTTCAATGACTGGAAAGGGTTTGCCCCCTCGCTCAGGCATCCTCCCGTCCGCGCCCCGAGATTGAGCGCATTTTGCTTGGGATAGTCACGCTTGCGCCGTATGGCTTCGGCCCTGAATGCCTCGGCCTGCTCCGCCGCCTCCGGGTCCACTCTCATACGAACAATCCTTGAGCCCGACCGTTCCTGACGGGAGAGATACCCGCTGGGCTCCCCGTCTACCGGAACAAGCATCAGCTCCAGTTTTTCAGGTGCCAACCCGGTCGCCTCCTCAGAAACAATTTCAAGCGTAAGCCATGCGCTATCTTCATATAGACGAAACGCTTCGGGCATCCGAACGGCCATCTCAAACTGCATAAATTCCGCAGTATCAGGCCGCAGGCCTGCGACTTTCGGAAGTGTTGTCAGTGGAATGCTCGCGCACCCGACAAGACCAAAACAACTCAAAGCCAATAGAACTTGACGGATCATAGCAAACCTCCATAAAATGCGAATAAATTAACTTAAAACATGAATTTTTAAATTGTAAAGGTGAAAACATGCTCCCCGCTTACGAGTTGCCAGCACGCACACGTGCGGTCTGCAAATATCTAAAATGGGCGACCGTTTTGCTCGGCGTTATCTACCTCGTCTTCTTTTTTTACGAGGACAAAGCGGCCGAACAAATTGACGTTCTTTGGGAAGGCCTTGAAGCGGAACATCGCGATGTCATTGTATTTTCGGAAGCCAAAAGAGCCCTCCTCTATGGGCTATCCACCTTTTACTGGTTCAGCGTGTTCCTAGTCATCTACGCTGTTCATCGCGTCTTCTCGGGCTTTCAAAGTGGAGCCCCTTTTGCGATGCCTACGGTGAAACCCGTACGCCAACTTGGTATTATGATCATAACCGTCTCAGTCATCGGTTTGACCAAAGACACCGTGATGCACTTGGCGCTCACGGGTGATAGCCCACCCGGGCATCGCCTATTCGTGGTTGGAGCAAGTACTCATCATGCGTGGGGCTTGCTCATGGGCGGACTGTTCCTGATTATCGGCCACATCTTTGTCCAATCGGTTCGCATCTCCGACGAGAATCGGCAGATTGTATAGACATGGCTATTATTGTGCGCCTCGATGTGATGCTTGCCATGCGCAAGATGAAGTCCAAGGAACTGGCCGAGAAGATTGGCATGGCCGAACAAAACGTCTCCATGCTGCGTCAAGGCAAGGTTAAAGGCGTCCGGTTCGAGACGCTCGACAAAATCTGCGATGCGCTCGACTGCAAACCGGGTGACATTCTCGACAAAGAATAGACGCGCGCCCTAATCCGCCTTTAGCCGCCGCTCGAGCTCTTCGAGCAGTTCGGCCTTGCCAGCGGCGAAGTCGCCTTCGATCCACCATGCCTCGAGTTCGCGAAGTAAGTCTCCAATAGCTGGACCAGCTTCAAGTCCCGCTTTAAGCAGGTCTTCGCCTTTGAGCGGGAAGACAGGGACATCTGGATTCGCTTTCAAGATCTCCCAAACATTATAATCTGTTATCTGGGCAACCCAGTCCAGCATGGCCTCTCGCCCAAATAGATACTGATCGCGGCGGACATCAGCGGCGCTTTCATAATAGCCAGCAAGTTTTACCTGCACGAGAAGTCTGTCGCGCTCCTGATTAGACAACCTCAAGGCATCAGCCGTTGCAGTCATTGCGGGCTCTTCTATCGGCAATAGGCCCATCAATCGGCGCAGCGGGTCAATTGGCAGATCGTAAGCTGTTTCCGAGTCTTCAATATCCTCGACATAGGACCCAGCCGTCACATCAGTGTCCATTGGCAGGCCCGCATGGAGCCAGTGCGGCAGGATAATATCGAGTATGCCTGCACGCTGCATATCCGTGACACTCGGGTGAACCCAAGAGGCTGATAGGAGTTTTTTCAGCTCTTTCCAAATCCGCTCGGCGGCGATCTGTTTCAAGCCTTCTTTCTGGCGCGCGCAGGCGGCAAGGCCGTCCTCATCTACCTTGCGAGCATACCAGGCATTGAACCGGAAAAATCGAAGGATACGCAAATAATCCTCGCGCAAACGCTGATCAGCGTCACCAATAAAAATCACGCGGCCCGCCGCCGCATCGTCGAGTCCGCCGCCTGTCGGGTCATAGAGTTTGCCGTCAGCATCGGCATAAATCGCGTTTAGTCGAAAATCCCTCCGCTGGGCATCTTCGTCCCAGTCTTCTGTAAAAGCGACAACCGCGCGGCGGCCATCGGTCTCGACATCGCGGCGCAAACTGGTGATTTCAAACGGAATATGGTTCACAATGGCCGTCACAGTCCCATGTTCGAGACCGGTTGGAATCGCGCGAATATTAGCCAGTTCGAGTGCTTTTATCGTGTTTTCAGGGGTAAGCTGGGTGGCGATATCAATGTCGTCCACGGGCCGGCCCATCAATGTGTTGCGCACACATCCGCCGACAAACCGCGCCCCTGACGGCCGCGCAGCATCAAGCGCCGCCATAACACAGCGCGCCTCATCTGTGTTGAGCCAGCCTGTGTCAGCGGGCAGCGAGGTCACGGCGTCGGCTCGGCCTGCGATGGAACTGGTGCCGGATCAGCGGACCGCCCACTGACCCCTGTCGCCTCCCCGCCAGGATCTTCTGTGCGCGGGACGCCAATCTGGTCGATACCGGACTCGCAGGCGACTTTGCGTCCTTTGATCAGCTCGCCGGACGCCGTATCAAATCTGTCAGGCTCGAAACAGGCATTGCGGTCGCGGTCTTCTCTCAAAACGAAAAATAGCCAGAACGCGATAGCCAGAGCTGCGCCGATGCCGAACAATAGATTGATCGGCCATGCCTTCCGCCCCTCGGACTCCGCTTCACTGACAAAGAAGCGATACAAACCGAAAATGAGAAAGGGCGATATCAGCAAAGCCAGTTCAATTAGTAAAATACGTGGCATCTCTTATGCGTCTCCTAGTCGTATAGCCGGTTGTGCAAGCTACGGATAATCCCTGCCGTCACGCCCCAAATTCTATTCCCATTATGCGGCATTTCATAATATTGGCGCAACGCCCCGTTCCAATGCGCCGTCTTTGACAGATGATGGGCAGGATTCATCAGGAAGTCGAGCGGTGTTTCAAATACAGCCTCGACTTCGGTGACATCGGGCACGGCTTCAAACCCCGCAGGCAGAAGACCAAGCACCGGGGTGATCCGGAAACCTGACCCTGTAAAAAACTCGCCATCGCGTCCGATAAGGTCAACATCCTTGGTATTGAGGCCGATCTCCTCCTCTGCTTCACGCAGGGCAGCCGCGACGGCATCGTGGTCTTCCGGATCGACCTTGCCGCCCGGAAAGGCAACTTGACCTGCATGTTTGGCCATCGTCATGGGCCGCAATGTCAGCACAAATGTGGCCCCCGTCGACCGCGGAACGACACCCATCAACACAGCTGCTGGCCGTAAATTCTCGCGCGATGTCTCATCTATTGTGTCAATTTCGCCGCCTACAGGCAGGCGCGCATCTCCCGCAACAGGATCAAGCCGCGATTTTGCCCGCGTCAAGAAATCATCAAGGCCAGCCCAGCTCACTCAAATTTACCTATTTCGAAAAACACATTCTGGCTCCAGACCCCGAGCACATCCGGCTTGTTTGGGTCTGGCACGGCAAGTTCCACCAATTCGTAAAAGGTCGGACGCGTGAGTTTCGCTTCGAGGCGTCCGCGCACCAGCACATAGGGCGCGGGCTCGAATGTCTCAGGATCTATCTCGATCCGCAGGGCTGCATCAGGCCCCGCAAGGGTCACATCGCCCAAATTGGTGGTAAACGCCAAGGTCTGTTCAGGACCAGCGTCGCCAGCACGATCAACACGCACAGCCAAGAATGGCGCATCTTCGACCCGCACAATCACTTTTTCGTAAGGTGTGACGAGATAGGTTTCGCCATCATCATCCTTGCGCAATATCGTCGCAAATAGTTTGACGAGCTTTTCGCGGCCAATCCGCGTTCCCTCATGCCACCATGAGCCATCAGCACGGATTTCCATGCGAATATCGCCGCAATGCTCGGGATTCCAGAGGTGAACAGGCGGCAATTTTCGCCCGTCAGCCCCATCTTTCATGATAGCTTTCAGCGTCTCTTCGACACTAACAATGCCTCCAGATGTTGATTTCAAGTCGCGCTCCGCCATGATGTCGCCTAAAGATATGTCTGATATAGGACGTTTTTGGATAAGGTGCACGAATGAGTGAAGATAATCAGGCCATAGTGGCCGAAGCGGAAGCAGCAGTCGAGAAGCTGGATGCGGTCAAAACCGAGATCGCCAAAGCCGTTTTCGGACAGGAACAAGTGATTGAATTGGCTCTTTCTGCAATACTGGCAGGAGGTCATGCTTTGCTCATCGGCGCGCCGGGACTTGCCAAAACACGCCTCGTAGAAGCCATGGGCACGGCGCTGGGCCTGAATGGTGCGCGCATCCAATTTACGCCTGACCTGATGCCATCCGACATTATCGGCTCGGAAGTGCTCGACGAATCAGCGTCCGGTGAACGCAGTTTCCGGTTCGTGAAGGGACCGGTGTTCACACAATTGCTCATGGCCGACGAAATTAACCGCGCATCGCCGCGCACCCAATCTGCTCTATTGCAAGCCATGCAAGAGCGTGAAGTCTCGGTTGCCGGCGAGCGTCACAAACTGCCCGCGCCGTTTCATGTGCTGGCGACCCAAAACCCGATTGAGCAAGAAGGCACCTATCCGCTGCCCGAAGCCCAGCTTGACCGGTTCTTGCTCAAGATCGATGTGACCTATCCCGATCTCGACACGGAACGCAAAATCCTGGTCGAGACGACCGGACTGGAAGATGCCGAGCCAAAAGCGGCGCTGACCGCCGAGGGACTTATTGGCCTACAGGCGCTGGTTCGGAAAATGCCGGTTGGGGAGAAAGTGCTAGAAGCGATTTTGAAATTGATCCGCGAAGCACGCCCCGAGCAATCTTCAGATGACCGCGTGAAGCGCCTCGTCGATTGGGGGCCTTCCCCGCGTGCCGGACAAGCCCTGATGCTCGCCGCCCGCTCGCGCGCCCTCTTGCGCGGCCGCCTTGCGCCCAGCCTCGAAGATGTCGAAGCGCTTGCAGAGCCTGCGCTCGGGCACCGCATGGCCATGCGATATGATCCGACTGGAGAGGCACCTGCCCTCGAAGAGCTGATCAATGATCTGGTGCGGAAGGCCGCTTAGATATGCCCATACAAATCAAGCTTAAAGCTCTAGCGGCCTGTTGCCTTTTTGCATGCACGTCGGCCGATTCTGTTCCGAGAGAGGATATCGAAGCTCTGGAGTGTCATGCTGCCACAGCATCGGTTCTCGCGTTCAATGCAATAGTTAATTACGTAAAGGAAGGCGGGCCGGCCCTCAACATCTCTTCGATTGAAGATTTTCCGCCATCGATACAGCAAGAACTTGAACCATCTCTGCGGGCTGTAAAAAGAACATTTCCAAGCTCGGATGAGCATGTTGCAGAATTTTCTCGGCTGTTGTCTGTAAATATGGGCATCATTGAAAAGGGATTATCTTCTGGCGATTTCTCGTTTACCGAGACGATCGAAAACAAAACGGAATCCTGCGAGAACGATTACCCAAATTGACCAACCTCTCCGCCCTTCGTATCGAAGCTGATGCACTCGCCCGTCGATTGCCTCGCCTGTCAGCACAGACGCGTGCATCCGATGCAGCGCATCTTGGCAGCGCCGGTCGGAGACGCGCGGGCACAGGCGAAGACTTCTGGGAGTATCGCCGATATACTGCCGAGGATGATGCCTCACGCGTGGATTGGCGGCGCTCGGCACGCGGGGACGCATTGTTTGTGCGTGAGACCGAACTTGAAACCGCGCGCAGTCTTTATTTCTGGGTTGATTCGCATGCGGGCTTTCACTGGTCTAGTGACACGAAACGCCCAACCAAAGCCGACCGTGCACGCATTATATCTATGGCCATGGCCAATCTTTTATCGCGTGAAGGCGAACGGGTCGGACTTTTGGGATCGGGCCAACCGGCGGCTTTCGGCAAACGCGCTCTGGAACGGCTTTACCAGATGATTGCCAGCTCGCCTGAAAGCCGACACGAATATGAATTGACCGCCCCCAAACGCGCAGGTGCCGTGATTATAGCAAGCGATTTTTACGATCCCGTCGACACATGGGCGGCGCGCCTTGCCCCTATTGCCGCGACATGCCGTGACGGCGTTCTGGTCGCGATTTCAGACCCGACCGAGATTGATTTCCCGTTCAAAGGCCGCGTACGGCTCTCACGACCGGGCACGGCTTTGCAGCGCATTCTCGGGCGCGCTGAAACCGTTCAAAGCGAGTATGCAGAGAAGTTTGAAGAAAACCGCGCTGCCCTCACCGCGCTTGCGGGTCAACTTGGCTGGCGTCTGATCACCCATTCAACTGGCGACGATGCACTTACCGCAGGCGCACAGCTCCATGCTATACTCTCCAGACATGGAGACGCAGTATGACGCTTGGACCCTTTTTGTTTTTGGCGCCCTTGGCATTGCTCGCCCTCGTCGCCCTGCCGATCATTTGGTGGATTTTGCGGGCCACCCCGCCTATGCCGCAAGAGGCGGCGCTGCCAAGTCTGAGGCTGCTTGATGGCGTCGAGCCGAGCGAAGAAACGCCAGCGCATACGCCGTGGTGGATTTTGCTTCTGCGGCTGGCGGCAGCGGCATTGGCAATTATTGGATCTGCTGGCCCGATCTATGCGCCGGGCGCGCAAATCGATAGCGCTGACGATGGTCCATTACTGATCGTCGTCGATGATGGATGGACATCCGCCTCACGTTGGGGCGAAATTATTGATGCGGCAAGAGCCAATC
>JBDVDE010000079.1:0-25732 GCA_039942135.1 Hyphomonadaceae bacterium | reverse complement strand
GGCACTTCAAAACTGATTGCTTGTTCGCTAGTGTCCAAATCGTGGATCTCATGTATGTTTTTCGCTGAAACGGGCATCCAATCTGGCAGCCAACCCCTCTCAAATGCGCGGTCGTCTGCAGCCTGCTCAACGTCTTCGTAGACGGTGTACATTCGTAGATCGTCACATGCCGTCGCTGAGATCAATAATAAGGCGTATAGGCTTACCGGTCTAAACTTCATCTGCATTTCTCCGTACAGAGCAGTCATCGCATTGATGTGTGTTGTGATTATGTCCCCTCTGACGCCGAAAGCAGACATTAATTAAGCAAATCAGCTTTGCCTTCTCTCGAGCAGTCCTCAGTTATTGGTCAGGCCTACTGTAACTAGCCGTCAAATATCGACGGAACCAGTAATACCTAATTCCCCCAACAGTCTTCGTGCACAGACAGAGTACCATTCGTCTAAACCAGACTCAGTGAGCAAACCGTCAATCCGCGCATAAAAACAGCGCTGCCGAGGGGTGCCGCTGCATAGCCTCAAAACTCCGGAACCACCGCCTTAGTTTCCGTCCCTTTTTTGGTTTTTGCTCTTATCTTAGCAGCCGCCATGGTAGGTGCTGAAGTTTTATTGGTCTGCGAGCGTTCAGCTAGAACTGAGCTCGAGTTATCGACGTCTATCTCTGGGGCGCTGGCAAACGGCTCGGAAACACGTCGCTCGGGTGTCAGTTGATGTGCAAGATTCGCCACTCTTACCTTTCCAATTTCGGGCATGGTTTCTCTGACCTTGATCCGTTTCCATAGGCCTTTGACCTTGCGATACACAAAATCCTTCACCTGCTCATAAAGTGACCAACTATCTACCCCGCGTCGCTCCCCAAATCCGGCCACGTCATCCTTGTCTATATAATCAAGCGTACTGGTCTTCTCATTGGCGCGGCCAAGCGTCTGTGCGAGCCCGGTCTTGAACGTGCTTTCATCATAGTGAAGCTGCACGGATTGCTTATGCCGTGTCATGGCGACATAGGTCAGGTTCCGATCCATCAATGGCGAAGCAAGCACGTGGACATGATCAACTGAAGCTCCTTGGGATTTATGGATGGTCACCGCATAGCCATGAGTGAAATGGTTATACTCACGCGGATCAAATACGATACGGCGGTTCCCATCCAATGCAATGCATTTGGTCTTTGAAGCCCGCTCCAGAACGGCAGTTGTTCCATTGGTCACACCCATGCTCTTTTCGTTCTTCAAAAAGACAATCCGATCACCTTTTGCAAATTGCTCTTTGTGCTCTTCCCCTCGCCCATTACTCGTCACAAGCTCTATACCGGACCCACGCTTTCCTGCAGCTTGCAGCATCCTCAGGATCGTCTCATTCAGACTCCGCACGTCTTTGTTGCGGTAGCTGATCGCCAACACATCACGGCCTGCTAGATAATCGCGGGTAAATTGACGGGCATTCGCGAAGATAGCCTGTTCGATCGAACCAGCCGCATGGATGGCTCCATCCTCTCTGTAGACGTCAAGTCCGGCTTTGACATCAAAGCGCGCAAAGCTCTGGCTCGCTTGACGGTGCGCAGCGTGTTTCTGCCTTCGGATTGTGTTGATCTCGCAGCCCGGATCAACACGTTCGAGGATCGCGCGATAAGCTGCACCCGCCGAGATCGCAGGCAATTGCTTGGGGTCTCCAGTTAAGACAAGCTTTGCTCCGGCTTTACGGATCTCCCCGATCAATGTGGCCATATCACGCGAGCCAACCATGCCCGCTTCATCAAGGACAATCACCTCCCCGCGCTCAAGCTGGACACGCGATGATGATAGACCGTGTAAGAGCGAGGCAAGTGTGCCGCTCTCTATCCCGCTCGATGCTTTAAGTTCTTCTGCCGCTTTGCCCGCAAGCGCCACCCCGCGCACTTTAAGACCCGATGCTGCCCACGCCTCATTGGCGGCTTTAAGCAAAGTGGATTTGCCTGAGCCAGCGAGGCCCACAACGCTCTTAAGATCGCCAGCTTCTGTCACGTGTCGGACAGCCGTTTGTTGCTCGCCGGAGAGAAAAGCATAGCGATTAAGTGCGGCGGTGACATGTCGAGGAGTTGCACCATGTCCTCGTGCTCCAGAAAGGCTTCTGGCATCTGACAGCATGGCTTTCTCTGCGGCAACCATATCTAGCGTCGAATAGACAGCATCCAGCGCGTGCTGACCGGGCGCTGGCTTTTCAAGCGGCAGAACCACACCAGACTTGAAAGCCAAGGCTCCAAGTTTGCGACTTTCCTCGGTGCTGAAGCCAAGCCGGATAAGCTCATTATAGACATTCCGCTTTGTGAGGACTGCCCTCTGCTCTGTCACGATGGTAAAAATCTCCGCCGGATCTTGGAGAATCCGTTCCCGTTTCGCTTGAGCATAATCCTCGGCGTCGGCAGTCCGCACCTTCACAACGTCGCTACGCTCGGACCAATCCTCGAAACCAGACCCGATATGGATACTTCGCCCTAACCCGTTCCCTTTTTCAGCATTACTCCGGCAGTCAACGCGCACATCTATCCCGGCCATGGCCAGATGCTTATTGAGCAGAATTTCCAAGTCTTTTCTGCGGCGCTTCCACTCTGGATACCTTCCCGCCCATTCCTTATCCACGACCTTCTTACGGTTACCACTTTGGTAGTACTGTAACTGGCCATGCTCATCTAGCACAGGGACTCGTTTCCGGCCGAATCCGCCCCGAACTAGCGGGCGAAGTGTTGTCATTACATGAAGATGAGGGTTGCTGCCCTCCGTACCCTCGGCCCCAACCGCGTGTAGTGCCCAGTCAACAAAGAACCCCTCTCGGGAGAGGTCTCCGGCAAGCTCTTTGGCAAAGTTCATCCACTGTTCGGCAGTCAGTTCGCGGGGCAAAGCGATGGTTGTCTCAGCAGCGAACTGAGCGTCACATCTCGGCAGCGATGCTTGCACAAAGTTCCACATGCTCGCAGATGCAAGGTCTTGATCTTGGAGCGAGCGAATGGCATCGACCCATTCATAGGGTGCATCTGGGAAAGCTATCCCTGAGGTATAAACTTCGTGTTTGCGGCTATAGTCATAGGTCTTACCAGACATTTCATCACGCATAACTGTACCGCGCCGATACGCTGCGGCATGAACCGCATTCTTATTGGTTATAGTGAGAAATTTTGTGCGGGCGTAAAAGATGGCCATGCGCCGAACTTAAGCGTAGCGCATT
The DNA here is from genome assembly GCA_039942135.1 of Hyphomonadaceae bacterium. Classification (GTDB taxonomy): domain Bacteria; phylum Pseudomonadota; class Alphaproteobacteria; order Caulobacterales; family Hyphomonadaceae; genus CALLCD01. The sequence continues at coordinate 22,535 of JBDVDE010000079.1, read as the reverse complement.
GCAATTTGATCTCGCAATTCTGGGAAATTCCACAGTACACGGAAAGCAATGAGTAACCATGATGGGAACCACGTCATTCTTGACGTATATTGCGCATATCTTCCACCCTTCGGGCGTTTGATATGACCCCGCCTTGCGCCGGGGAGCGGCCTGCGGCCAGCTGCTGTACTCTTTTGCCGCCTTCGATTTGATCTCTTGCAATCGCCAAACCAAGCTAGACCGATTTGCACAAGCTCTCGCGTCAACGCTTTGCGGACCATACCGCCAGCATGCCCCTGAACGCAAATTCTGTCAGAGGTTTGGAAGCCTTCTCACCTGTTGCCTCCCACCTTTGCTATCGAAGTGACCGTCCCAGCAAAAGTCTCGCCTTGCCTAAAACGCGATTGACTCATACAAATTGCAGATGGGAACAAATAGAGAACGAGTAATTTGGAAGACCATGCCACGATACAAATCCACCCTCACCGCAGAGATAGACGCAAAACGGTTTGAACATGCCGCCGACATACCCGTTCCGCCGACCGGCCTCGGTAAACGGCTTGATGCAATGCATGACTGGTGCGCCATGCATTGCGAAAAAGACGACTGGGCTGGTCATGGGTTCCGCACTGCTTGCAGGGCCGATTATGTCCGCTTCTATTTTACCTATCCCAATATCGCAGATGCATTCGCAATCGCTTTCGACGGAACAAGGCAGGACAAGAGCTCTGGCATCTGGCCGAAGCTTTAGGCTTGCACTCATCCGCGCGGGAGGCTCAGATACGATCTATGTGCAATCTCTACAGTCATGAGAGCAATCATCAAGCGATCAGCAAGTTCGTTGAGCAATTGGACCTCGACCTCACCATGGGTAGCAATCTTGGCAATTATGCACCTGGCTTTGTCGGCGCTGATCAGGACGCGCCGGTCTTGCGACCAACCGGGCATGGATTAGAACTCTCCATGGTCCGATGGGGGTTCCCACCTGCCAAGGCTGGGTCTAAAAAACCTATCACCAATATCCGTAATCTTGAAAGTCGCTGGTGGCGTGATGTGAACCGGCAATGGCTATTTGAACCGGTCTATCGTTGCCTTATCCCGTTTGACCGCTTTGCAGATCCTGTCCCCGGCCAAGGCCGCAAGCTGGCCTGGTTTAAGCCCGCGACCACAGCTTACTTTGCTGGCGTCTGGCGACCGTGGACGGGCGAGCGTTTGATACCCGTGGAAGGTAAATCACGCCGTCAACGCGTCGAGACCCAGCTTGACCTATTTGCGTTCCTGACATGTGAACCAAACGCTATTGTCGAGCCGATCCATCCAAAGGCGATGCCGGTCATACTGACAAAACCGGATGAAGCGAAAGACTGGCTGTCAGGTGTTGATCCAAAGAGCCTGCAAAGACCGCTTGCAGAGGACAAGCTGGAGTTGGTTGCGGACACTGCGTGAGGCAGTAGCCCAGCGAAAAGCAAAAGCTTTAAAGTGGGTTCGCTCCTAATGGCACCATTTTGGCTTATCTTGTCCGCCGTCATAGTCCCAAAGCTGCCCATGCCCCGCAGCAATCAGGGCGGTCGCCATGTCCTGGCCATTTACAGACAGATCTATTACGAGCCGATCATATCTGTCTTCGCCATACTCCGCTACGATTTCAATGCGTGCGTCACGGGTCAATTCGACTGCAAACTCTTTAGCTGCATAACCTAATGGGCGTTCAGCTTCACACATCGCTCCGCCTCTTTGATTGGGGGACCGCGTTTCTGGAGCATCGACATCGTGCAAGCGAAAATGGATTGGCTCAGGAATACCGCGAATATGCCCACTATCTGCATCACTCCAATATATGTAGGCCGCGGCTGGGAGCGGCCCAGTAGCCTCAACACCCTCTTGCGCAACTCCGGTGCAGGCGGAGAAAACCAAAACCGAGCACACCAAATACACGAGACTTCTTATCGTGGGAATCATATCGGTCACCTCTTTAGCCGACTTGTATAGCGGGATTCGCTACCTCGGAGATTGGAAGCGTGTTTTGCAACAAATAAATGTGGGCAAGCCAATGTCCGCTTTGGGGCATCGCCGGTCCAGTGCGACGCCGTTAGCTTCTGAAGATGCGCGCCAGCTTCCCTTCCGTGAATCGCGCGGAGTAACTCCACCACTCACCATTTTCGTCGGTACCATAAAAGCAAATATCTCCGTGCAGATCCTTTATTTGCTCAGGTGCCAATTCAACGCGCTTTCGCTTCTCAAAACGTTCTTTCAACTCCGCCTTCGTCTCTTCATGTGGAGGGGCGGCTGGAACTTCGATTCTAATACGTTGGACCCATAGGGTGCCATCTGATCGTATAGTATATTCGTCCATTCTAGGGTCCGGAAAGCTCTTGGTTTGCCAGTCCAAATCTCCAGGATTGCCGTCGAGAGGCTGTTCGCACTTGATGAAATCGCAAACTCCCATTGAGTTCCCTTCTCCTGCCTTATGCTGATAAGTTCTGATTGAAAAACAATTATGCTCAATTTCAGGTCTAAAACAAAATCGATTTTGGATCCACTGTCCACCCCCTGTTTTGTGTGGCTTGTCCTATAGCGGTCGCTAATTGTTTTGTTAGAGCCAGCGGCAAGGCAACTAAGCCGTCAAAAAGACATAGACTTAGAAGCTTTAGCCGTCCGGAACGTCTGCTTTTGGTCAGGTGGAGACATAAGCTCAGACGCTTAGAGCCCCAAAGAAAGCCGCTCGGGTGCCTCGTGTTAGATAGCTTGAGCCAACTATTTACCATTCCTGTTCGGCCGCGTTGAATTCGCAATGCGGCCGAACAGGAATTAGACGGTAAATATTCTGAAGTTCATTCGGGGGTTCTGAGTTCTCTCTGATTCAGATCACTCGCCAATACCATGACCGAGTGACCCAACACTTTCTTCGATCAATGTATCAAATGCGTATTCTCGTCCATTTGTAATCACGAATGCAACGTTGCGAACATTGTATATATCTGTCATGGGATTGCTGCTCAGAAAAACAATATCAGCTTCCATACCATTTGAAATGCGCCCCGTGCGGTCTGCTATTTCCAACAGTTCAGCGCTTTCAGACGTTGCCATCCTTAAAACAGCCCATTTCGAAATTCCCGCCTCTACATGCAAAGCCATTTCGCGCGCATAAAAGGGGGTGCCGCCACGACTATCCGTACCAAGCATCATAGGCACGCCAGCTTCATGCAGTCTCCGTGCAAACTCCAAGACTTTTGGCATGACTGCGCGAGCCCGACTAAAATCCTCTTCCTCCCAGCCTATGCCACTTGCCTGCAAAAATGACAGTCCAGCTTCCAGATTATCGGGGTGTTCGAATTTCCGGTCAGCAAGGGGCCATACATCGGAAAGTTTGTCGGTATTGTAAGTCAGTTCGTTCACGACCAGTGTCATATTGGTTTGAACTTGGTTCCGCACTAATAGATCCACCATATGCTGGAATAATGGTCCGTCGAAATCGACCAATTCGAACCAACGATAGGTATGTTTTGAATCTGGCCCTAGCCCGGCGATGTAGTCTGCGCGCTGCGTCGGCTCTAACAAATCCGGACTTGTAGGCAGAGCGTGCTCTAAACCGTCGATGCCGAGTTCTGCGGCACGCGTCCAGCTAACACTATCAAGGTGAGCGATCGCTTTTAGCCCCTGCTCGTGGGCGGCCTGGATGCCGGCGGCAAGTTCTTCTTCTGTGAGGCTAACATACAATTTGAAATATTTCATGCCAAGCGCGGCCTGCCGAGATGCTTCCATGCGCCATTCGTCAACAGACTGAGGATAAGCAAAGGCGTTTCCAGCGAACGGTGGTGGCTGAATGGCGGCGCCCGCATGAAAACTCTCCGGGCCAATCCAAACGCCGTTGGCGATGTTAGCGTCATATCTTGCATTCGCTTCTGGATCACCGGCTGGATTGCGAACAGTTGTTGCACCAAAAGCCAAAGCAATGCGGGCGTTGAACTGCGTTATCTCGTCTACGCTTTCAATGGTTGCAGCTGGAGCGCCATCTCGTATCTCGATTTTGTGCGGCCCTGCAGTCATATGAGCATGGGCGTCGATAAACCCTGGCAAAGCATAATGCCCGCTCATGTCTCGCGTGTTAGAATACTTGCGAAGAGGAGGCGCGCCGGCACCGATTTCTCTAATTTTCTCGCCCTCAACAACGATCCACGCGCCTTCAATCACTGCCTCACGGTCAGGGTCTATGCGCGAGAAGCCGTGATAAAGCGTTGCGTTACTATCGGTGGGAGGCGTTTGACAATTTGTCAGCGTGAGCAGAATCCCAATCATCGCGCCAGTTTTAAGTTCAGTTAACATAAGATGCTCCGTTCATTTATCCTGTAAAGAGCTCTTGACATATTTGCGAGAGCGCTTTATGTCAAGAGCTCTTTACAAAGGAGATATCGCATGACATGGAAAAAACTGGTACTAAGCTTGGTTTGGGGACTGGCAATTTTAGCGTGGGCAGCTCTGTTCGCCTATCAAGGAACGGATCCGATGATTAAAGATTGGACCATAGCGGTAACTGGTGTTGCCATTTTGACAGAGATCGCCTTCTGGGCAACAGCAGCGATACTCGGCTTGACGATATTGGAAAGTCGGAAAAGGGTCTTTGGGTTTTTGTCGCGTCCAATGCGCAGAAAACAGGGAAGAGGTTAGAGGGAAATGGAATCTGAATCACAAGCATCAATAACAAAGCGTCGAACGCGAGCTCTTCGACAATTTGGTGCGGAGTTCGTTTTAGCCGGTGCCTTTGTCGCAGCAGTCCTATGGGGGCATGAGACTGTAGACCACAACTCCCCCGCTTACTTGCGAGGCATCGCAATCTTGCTTCCTGTCTTTGTTTTGACGCTGTGGTGGTTTTTTTACAGCGCGCATATCAAAGGGCTTGAAGAGTTCAAGCAAACCGTCGCAACTCGCTCAATTGCGATAGCATGTGCCGCCACACTTTGGGTCACGACGGCTTGGGGGTTGGTAACCATATATACTGACGCGCAGGCATTACCGCTTGTAATGGTCGCACCTTTAGCATCGCTTATCTACATGATCATACGTGCAATTTTTGCACTGAGGTACCGATGAAAAACCACGTGCGAGAACTGAGAACAGAACGTGGATGGAGCCAAGCTCGTCTGGGGGAGCTACTGAGTGTATCCCGTCAAAACATCATTGCGATTGAAAAGGAAAAATACGACCCCAGCTTGGCGCTTGCGCTGAAGATTGCTCGCCTGTTTGATCTACAAGTCGAAGATATCTTCAAGGACCAATAATGAGAGATGACGACGAGTGTTCTTACCCAATCAAAAAAGTCTCTGGATATGGAATAATCGACCACTGCCAACAACCGGTCTCTACACGCCGCTGATGAGGACTTGTCCGTAAAACAGCAAGCGTCTTAAATTCGCCCAAACTAAGCCCCTCGCGTTTCGTCTGAGAGGCGCGCAAAAGAAGACATTACGAATTGAAGCTAACGTCTCCTATTGGTCATGCGAGGGTCAAGCTCAGAGCTACCAGTGCGCCCAGTAGCCATGCTGAAACCCAAACAAAGAACGAGATAACCAATCGTGCACGATAACTATCCGCCAAGTTTCGGTAATCGTTGCTCTGAGCGTCGAAATATTGTCGGTTCTTCAGATACCTAACAAGCGGCCACTTTGATTTTGCTGAACTCGTCCATTTCGGCGGGAAAGGCAGAGCAGCACCGGCCACGGGATCGGCCTTCATGGCTGCGACTAGAAATCGGCGGATCCAGATTTCCATCATCACGTATGCTGAAGCCGACGGTGCAACAGCTGCTGCAAACAATATGAAAGCGAGAGACATCAGCATAACTGAAACATGCAACAACAATAAGCTTTAAGTGCGATTAATAACGACAGCCTAATTTGCTCATCTAAAGTCTTTTAAGACGCCGGGAGCAGACGAAACGTCTGAGGCTTAAAACGCCCAAAATAAGCCGCTGAATTTAGGACTGCCAATCCCTTTTTAAGGACATTAATTGCAAGGTATTTGGCAGTCCATTTTCTTAGAAACTGAACAATCCAACACTTTCAAATATTTCTATCTTTGCCTTTTGTGTCACTGCTCTAGCTTTTTTTGTCCCCTCCCTAATGATATCTGCAACATAGTCTCTGTTTGTTGACAGCTGTTCTCTTTGTTCCCGTATGGGTGCCAGAACGTCAAGAAGGATATTTTCCAAGCGGTTTTTCAGCGCCATGTCGCCTAAGCCGCCAAGTTTGTATTGCCGCTTTAATTCAGCGAGTTCATCTTTTTGATTATCAAAGGCATCAAGATAGGTGAATACAACGTTGCCATCGACGCGGCCTGGGTCTTCAATCCTTAGATGGTTCGAATCTGTATACATTGCCCTAACAGCATTTTTAATATCCTTAGGGCTTGCAGAAAGACGGATGGCATTTCCAGCTGATTTACTCATCTTTGCCGCACCGTCAATGCCTGGTAAACGCCCAACTTTAGGAATGATGGCCTCTACTTCATTTAATACTTCGCGTTTTGCGACTGAATTTACACGACGAATGATTTCATTAGTTATTTCGATAAGAGGGCGTTGATCTTCTCCAACTGGAACTACTGTAGCTCCAAAACCTGTTATATCTGCGGCTTGCGCAGCAGGGTAACATAAAAACCCTGCTGGTATGTCTCGCCCAAACCCTCTAGCCCTAATCTCTTCCTTAATCGTAGGATTGCGTTCGAGCCGAGCTACCGTCACAAAATTAAGATAAAACATTGTGAGCTCTGCTAAGGCTGGCAATTGAGATTGAAGGCATATTGTAGTCTTCGTAGGGTCAATCCCGACAGCTAGGTAGTCTAAAGCAACTTCAATTATATTATCTCTCACTTTGCTTATATTTTTCGCGTTATCGGTTAGCGCCTGACTATCAGCCAGTAAAACAAATTGCTGATGTGTTTCTTGAAAAGTTACGCGGTTCTTTAGCGTACCTACATAATGACCCAAGTGAAGTGGTCCCGTTGTGCGATCGCCTGTCAGAATAATAGATTTTTGCATTATTGTCTCCGTTTCTTAGACAGGTCGCCGCGAAAGAGAGGAAGACATAAAAAAGGCCGCTCGATGCGGCGGCCCAGTATTACATGAATAATCGTGACCACCCTATTATAGGATAGCCCGCCAAATATTGTTTAGATTTGAAATTGTATTCATGATTTTCCACTAATTGACTTCGAATATAGTGTCAACTCATCAGCTTAATCAATATTCTTTAAAGACTCATTTGCAGCTAAAAGCATGCCTCAGCCAGCGGCTTAAAATCGCCCCAAGTAAGCCGCTCGCGTTTCGTCTGAGAGGCGCGCAAAAGGAGACGAAGCGTCAGAGGCCGTTGTCGCCCAAAATAGGTCGCTGAAGCGTGGCTTCCCGACATTAGCGATTTTACCGTTGCTGGATGATCTTTTCGGCTATCGGGATGATCAGTCCGGAAAACTCTAGCGTATCTTCAAGGTTTCGGTTCGTCACAATTGATATGGACAAATTATACTCCGGGAACATGGCAAGAAAAGATTCACTGCCTGACGCCTTGCCATAATGATGAGCAATAAAGACGTCGCGCTCGCCTTCGAACATTCGGTTCCAGTTATGAGAGCGCCAACCCAGCGCGTAGTTTTGCTCGTTGATATCGCCATTTGTGAGTTTTTGTGGCGTGTAAAGCAGCGTCTCTTTCGTGGACGAGGTGAGATAGTCTCCTGTCATGATCTCCTGTGTCATGAGGACAAGATCGGTTGGCGTTGCAACGAAGCCGCCTCCAGCTGTTCGGTTTGAATTGTCCGCCGGGAAAGGGGTTTTATATTTGCCGCCACGAATTTCATAAGGCGTTGCAAAGTCTCCCAGTGCGAGCCCTTCACGCATGGTGTTTGGCATGTCGAGCGGTGTGGCCAGTTTCTCTTCGATGAGTTCGTCAAAAGACAATCCGCTTGCTCCCTCCATCGAAGCGGAGGCCAGGACATACCCATATGAGGAATAGGCAAACCCCGTTCCGGGGTCGAATTTCAGTGGTGATCTTGAGAATACGTCTACGGCGCTTTCAACGTTCTCATGTGTCTTGCGGCTATAGTATTCGGCGCCTTCATAATGCCGGATGCCAGCAGTATGCGTAAGGAGGTGGCGTGTGGTGATGTCATGCGGTTTGGCAGGGTAATACGGAACAAGGCCTGAGATCGGTGCGTCCAAATCCAGAATGCTTTCCTCGACCAGCCTGGCGGCGAGTGTTCCGGTGAGCGCTTTGGCAGTGCTTCCGATCCTGAAGCGCGTGTCCAGCGAAACTGGTGTTCCATTTTCAAGGTCGCGCAACCCTAATGCCCGCGCCCAGATCAATTCGCCGTCGAGGCCGATTGCAATTGAAATCGCAGGAAGCTGCATTGAAGTGACCGCCTGTTCCAGAATGAGATTGGCGTCAGTGATAATGCTCTCATATTTAGCGGGTATTGCTGTCTGCTCGCCAATCATTCGATCCGTGGCCGGAATAGGTTTCAAGCGCGCATTATGATCGAGAATAACAGGTAACTGCTCGCAGCTTGCTGCAAATAAAACCAAAGCGCCCGCCAGGCCAATCGCCAAAATGGAGCGTTTGCCGAGTCGAAATTTCTTCTTATTATTCATAACTCTTCCCTTTGAATTGGTAGTCAGTTTTTGCCTGTTCTGCGTCTTTCCAGAAAAACAGTTCATCGACGCTGCAGTCGAATACGACTGCCAGTTTCATTGCTAATTCGAGTGAAGGTGCGTATCGCCCGGTTTCGAGTGCAACAATCGTCTGGCGCGTGACACCCACCATGTCGGCGAGCTTTGCCTGAGTTATCTCGCCGCGCATAAAGCGCAGGCGCCGAAGACAGTTTCCAATGAGGAGCTCAGTCATTCGTCTGGCCCCATCGCGTACGCGGGCTCAGTATCTTTGGTATATTCGATGAGCTGGATGCTAAACTTGACCAGAAGCGATGCAAGAATAACCGTGATTTGAATATTGCCGATCACAAAATAGGAGAATGTTGGAATGTACTTTGGTGGGAGGATGGCCAGAGCCAATGAAAATATCACCAGAATAGAGATGAGGGCCAGATAGCCTGCCTTTGTGCCGCGCGCTTTTATTGCGACATCTCTTTCGTCCTGAATGTTTTTGCCCTGCCGCGAAAGGAGACTTGCTACGAGCATCGCTGCAATCATGGTCCATGAGTCAATTGCTAGGAAATTTCCCTTGCCAACATGCAAATCGATCTCCGGGAATGCGTAGCCAGCCATTGAGTGACCAAACAGGAGCGCAATTCCGACCGCATCAAACCTGACTTTCCTTTCCGGACCACCAGGCTCCAGACCTGTTGTTGCTTGTAGGTCCTCCCACCGCCTCTTTGCGATTAGAACCCACCCAATGAGGGCGAGGCCGCCGACCCACCCCACAGGAAAAGCCATATAGATGGATATCAAGGCGAGCCCACAGCCAAATGCGATCGCGCACAATAAGAATAAAACACTTTTAGGCATGATTCATCGAAGCTCACTATGTCTGCCTTACCAGACATAGTGTCTGGTAAAGCAGACATCAAGTGAAAAGGAGCGCAATAAGCATTTTCACACTGCTGGGCGACCTTTTATCGCCCCACTACGGCCTCTCACGCTTAGTCTGAGATGCGCGCAAAAGGAGACGAAGCGTCAGAGGCCGTTGTCGCCCAAAGTAAGCCACTGACTTAATTTTAAAGACTCTGGTTTTTAAGGTGTCGGCCTCTTTAAATTTACACAGCTTCATCTGATACCCACTGCATGACGGCTTCGATTTCTAAAGGTGTTTTTATGTTCATGACGCCCATGGTGATTTGCATTAGCGAGACAGCACGCAGGCTATCGCGAAAGGCTGTTTCAGCATCAAAGAAAGATGTGGCAATCGCGCATGGTGTTCTGCAGCTGTCTTTACGGGAAGGACAAGGTCCATTTTGTCGAATTTCCATACACCTGAATGCACTCTTATTACCCTCTATCGCCGCTGTAATGTCCCAGAGATTTATTTCCGCTGGAGGCTTTGCTAGTCGATACCCGCCTCTTGCGCCCCGACTAGATTGAACGAGACCCGCCTTACTCAAAGCTTGCAATTGCTTGGCCATATAAGCTGCAGGCACTTCATGATATCTTGCGAGGGAGTCCGCCTTTAAGGCCTTGTCATTCGGCAGGGCCGCCATGAGAGCCGCGGCATGACAAGCCCATTCTACGCCTTTAGAAATTTGCATGGTTGACTTTCTTGGCTTTTTACGGATATTTTTTATCCGAATTATATATATCTGAATAAAGGAGCCTATGCCATGCAATCCCGTCTCGTCAAAGCCCACAGATTAATAGCCTTAGGGCTCGTTACATTCCTGATAACGCATTTATCGATTCACCTGACAGCAATTGCTGGGCCAGAGACGCATATTGCTTTGCTAACGCGCTTTCAGATTGTTTATCGCAATTGGTTGGTCGAACCCTTGCTAATTATTGCGATTTTAGTTCAAATTTTTATTGGTGGAAAACTTATCTGGCGGCGTTGGAAGCAACCAAACAAAGGGTTTTGGGGGTGGACGCAAATTTTAAGTGGTGGATATATTGCCATATTCCTCATCATGCATAGCTCAGCGGCACTTACGACGCGTTATATTGTTGGCTTGGACACGAATTTTTATTGGGCGGCATCTACTCTTAACATTGACCCTCTACAGTTCTTTTTCGCACCATATTATTTTTTCGGAATTGTTTCCATCTTTGCTCATTTAGGCGCCGCAATGCACTTTGGCTGGAAAGGCAAGGGAGGTATCGCCTCGTGGTGTGTTCTTGGTGCAGGAGTTATTATTGCAGTTTTGATTGTGTCGACGTTTGGGGGTGTTTTTTATGACATCCAGCTGCCCACTGGATATCTTGAGTACTTCGAAAGCTATACCTAAAATTAAACATAGTTGGCATGAGGAGAGTGTCTTAAACTCGCTCAAAATAAGCCTCTGAGCAAGAGGCGATTAACGTCCAAAGTAGGCCGCTCGACGCGTTTAAACCTCACCTGAAAAGTGGCTCAACGCTTCTAACGACATGGCGTCTACCCATGGTTTTTTGGCCGCCTGATAGTCAGGCGTGAGAATCCCTTTGCTGTCGGATAAACTGCGCTTGATGTCAGCATACTCGGTAGCAATATCAGGCTTCAGTCTGAGGTAGTTACGAAACGCCAAATGGCGGTGCACTTGGTAGCTCCCTGCCTTATAGGCATGGACGTGGAAGCCCGGCATCTCAACAGTCGGCCGCTTATTGAAGTACCGTCGACCTTCAATGCCGTACGCTCCACGAATGTCGTAGCCGCAAGATGCGAACGTGCTGTCTTGTGCGTCTAGAAGAGACAAAGTCTCCACCTCAAGTAAGATATCGATGATTGGCTTTGCAGGTAGATTTGGAATTGCGGTGCTTCCGATATGGTGGGAACCGATCAGGATTGGCCCCAGCCTATCGGACAAACACCCTGCTTCCACGGAAAACAATTTCGTCCATAAAGGATTATACGCAACGATCCGTTTCATGTGGGCGTTCATATCAGCCATAGGTGCGAATAGCCACGGCCCTCCAAAATCATCGATCAGCGGCAGGAAACGCCTAAAGTAGGACGCTCGTGAATTTCGACAATTCTCTGAAAGCGGCTGTGATTGGCAAACTTTTCCTCTGCTGAGATGAAATTATACCTTTAGAGTATAACTGTAAGTAAGAATAGAACGTGCTCGTTACCGAAGGAGCATCAGCTATAACAGAAGCTTATTAAAGCGAGCGCCTCATCACTATCATCGATTTGAATGCCGGTTTTATGCTTTCTAGAAACATTGTTTGCCCTATCTCAGAGAAGCCCCACTTGCGATATGTCTGCCATGCCCAAGGAGCCTCCTTCATGGCGTCCAACCATAAGTGATTTGCACCCACTTCACGCGCATAATCGTCTGCTTTCGCCATGAGCTTGGCAGCTAGCCCCTTGCCTCGCGCAGGTGACAAAAAGTAGATACGCGGTATCTCTATCCCATCTGTCCGACCTTCCACAGGGTCGGGAGCTCCAATTACGATAGAAAGAAACCCTATAATTTGAGATTGATACTCAGTTATCCATGTCTTGGTGTCGGATCGCTCATTGAACTTAGCCACCGCCGATGAACTAAATGTTGCTAATTGTTTGGCATATGCCTCAGGATTATCCCACATATGGCTGTAAGACTCGGCATAAATTGCTGGCCCGATGACGCCGAGTTCATCAACATCAGAAGGTGTTGCTAATCTAAAATGATAGTCAGATTCCATACATATTTGTTAGCACAATCCAAAATTTTAATCTTGTAGATATGTAGCATTCAGCGAGACACCTTGTTTAATGTCCTCCTAGAGGCAGAAAGGTGAATTCAATGAACAGTGATCGACGTGATATTCTTCGCAAACTTCGCGTGCTTGAGCATGCTGACAAGATTGGCGATGTGAGCAAGGCCTGCCGGTATTTTGGGATTGGGCGCGCGACCTTTTACCGATGGCGCAGGGCTTATTCTGACAAGGGCGAGGCTGGCCTGATCAATTGCAGATCAGTGCCGCATAATCACCCTCAGAAAACGTCACCCGAGATCACAGAAAAGATCTTGCACTTGCGTCAAACCTACCATCTTGGGCCAATGCGGATCGTCTGGTATTTGGAACGTTATCATGGGATAAAAGTCTCCGATGCAACCGTCTATCGTATTCTCAAACGTAATGGCCTCAATCGCCTGCCGCGCGGCACCCGTGTACGGAAGGTTCACACCAAGCGCTATAATAAGCAGGTTCCTGGGCATCACATCCAAATGGATGTGAAGTTCCTGATATTCAAAGGGAAAACTGGAAAAAAGATCAAGCGCTACCAGTATACTGCGATCGATGACGCCACACGTGTCAGAGCATTGAAAGTGTATGAACGACACACCCAGGCGAACGCAATCGACTTCGTTGATCACATCATCGAGAAGTTTCCATTCCGTATACAGCAAATTCGAACCGATAATGGTCATGAATTCCAGGCCAAGTTCCACTGGCATGTCGAAGACAAGGGAATTCGGCACGCCTACATCAAACCGAGTAGCCCTCAACTCAATGGGAAGGTCGAACGATCTCACCGATCTGACCAGCAGGAGTTCTACCAGTTGCTCAGCTATAAGGGTGATGTCGATCTTGAGGCAAAACTCGACGAATGGGAGCGGTTCTATAACTTCGCAAGACTCCACGGCGCCTTCAAAGGAAAAACCCCTTACGAAGCGCTAAGAGAACGGTTATAAACAGTCAAGATCCGTGTCTCCCTGATTGGTCCATGTTACAAGTTAAGAATTGTTCACAAGTTCGTCGTCTCTTGAGGACTAAAAGCCATACTTGTCTTTACGGCTCAAGAACGCGATTTCACCACCTTCCATGGTCGACGTGATTGCGTCTCTCACCTCTGTATCATCAATTGCACCTTGATGACTGAAATGCCGGATGCCGTCAGATGATACGTCTAAACAGGCAACCATTTCTGATGACCCGTTAACCACGAGATTGGCATTGTGACTGACGAACAATATTTGTCTCCGGTGTTTAGCTTCATGTAGTTTTTCGGTTAGCTCAGTGATGATCTTATTGTCTAAATCTCCTTCAGGCTGATCAACCAAAAGGGGGCCGCCTTCTAGCTCCAGCAAAAGAAACAGTAACGCAGCTGCCCGTTGACCTTCGGACGCCTTGTCGAAAGAGATTTCATTGTCTCCATCACAATAGCTGAGTTCTATCTGCGGCAATGGAATCGCGGTGGCGATCTCTGAGATCCGCTCGGCGTCAATCAGCTCAGCCATTGATTTTTTTACTTTGTCGGTGGTTCCAATCAGCGAAAACAGCGTTGATGCTGCTGGCATATCTTCCCCGAGACCGGCACCGATTTGTTTCCAATGTAATAGCGCGAGACTATCCGAGACTAATGAACGCAACAGCTTCCATCCGCCAGCTGATTTCACTTGCTCAATTAATTGATCTATTCGGGTGGCCTTTTGGGAACCAGTCTTTTCCGAAAGTCTTTCAAGGCCGTCGTGTAGCTCTTCTAGGTTTTCATTCGTTAAGACGGAAGCGACTATCTTACCGCTCGATAGCTTTTGAATTTCTAAAGCCCACTCGCAAGTACGTGTCTCGTGGTCTTTTGCTGAAGCTTCCAAAGCCGCCAAAGCGTCCTTCAATTCCGTGTCAACGTCGCCAAACTCTGAGATCTCGGCGTCTAGTTCAACTAACGCAGTTGCAAGACCTTGAATTTCGTCTCTGAGCGCTCTGATCTGGGCAGTTACGGACTTGTGCTCACCGAATTTTTCGAGAACTTCATCGCGGGTTGCCTTAAGCGCGGCGTATTTTTCGGACCAGTTCGTCGATTTATCCTCGATCAGTTTAAGACCGCTAGAGCTTTCATCTTTTATCGCCTCGACCATTTCCAGGATTTTTTTGGTGAATGCTTCGTAATCGGCGTTCAGTAGCTTCGCTTCATCGAGTGAACTTTCAGGCAACTGTCGCTTGGTTTGAAGCGAAACCTTGAGGGAGTTAATATCCTCTTGGACTTGCGTGGCATGACTGATCGCGCTTCCCGCGGCAGCCTCAAAGCTCGAGGCCGCTTCAAATACATCGACCTTTTTTTGATCTTCGTCTGAAAGCTTAGGAAGTGTTTTTTGTAGAGCGACGACTCGCTGCTCCGCAGACGTTTTGGATGCCTCTATTGCGCGGCCGCGTGCAGATAATGCCCACGCTTCTGCAGTCCGTTGAACCGCGATGGTAGTTTTTCGCTTCGCGGACTTTATTGCTTCTTTGAGTTCATCATCGTCCCGCTTGTATGTTGGCGCAACAAATTGAAGTAGGTCAGTCAGTTTGGGTTTTTGCCCCGTGCTCTTACCTAGATCAGCCAATTCTCCTTGGCCGTAGACCACCGCAGGAAACAGTCCTCGAAGCTCTTTAACGGTTACTAACTGGGTGGTGCCATCCGGAAACGTCACTGATGGCTGATGCGCAGACGAGAGGCTGCGTTTAATTTTGAAAACAGCGTTGTCTTGCGAGATAGAGACTTCGATTGAACCACCTGTGTCTACCAAGGTTTCTTTGACTAGAGCGTTCATCCTATCTGCTCCTAAGTACTTTGGTCGATTCAGGTCAAAGCAACTACGGCCCAAACCGAAAGCGGTGTATTCCAAGAAACTGCTTTTTCCGCTGCCCCTGCCTCCGATGATGGCATTTAGTTCGGGGCTCAAAGCGCAGGTCGCTTCTCCAAGAATGGCGCTTCCAGATACCGTGACATTCTGAACCGCCAAGGACGGCGTCCTCGGTTCTACGATAGAAATTCTGGATTGATGAGCGAGAAATGCCTGCCGGATGGCTTCAGCGGTCGGTTCTGCAAGTTTGATCCAACAATTGTTTTTACCGAGTGTTTTGAAATCAGAACTTCTGCAATCCGAGGTAGGTAGTGGGTATATTTCTCTCGTGGACCATTTCGGATCGGCTCCTGATAGGCGCGTTTTGTTTTTAGCCTTCAGTGTTTCAACGGTTTGGCCGACGTCCAAGTATCCGCCAACATAGGGCATTGATCGAAATTTCGAATGCCAACCATCCTTCAGAACTGTGTGCTGCCCGCCTTGGGACACATTAGGCAACACGATAAACCTTCCCTGGAGTTGAGGGGTCGCGTTAAGGTGCGCCTCGATCTTGTGGTATTCGATCTCTAACTGCTCAACTTTTTTTCCCATGCACTCGTATTCAAACCCTTCTTCGTGGGCGATACCTAGTTTGTTAAGGGCGTGCTGAAGCCAGTGATCACTTAGGTCAGCATCAAAAATTATCAGACACTGCACCCCACCGAGAGCGGTAAGTTCCATGCCAGGGAAACACCAAATGTCCAAATCAGGGTCTGTGCTTTTGGCATGTTGAATCTCGTCCCGTACGCATTTCCACATAACGAGTTCATGATGGTCGGTTATAGCAATTGCGTTTAGGTTTCTCTTTGTGCAGGTTTCTAAAAAAGCCTTAGCCCATTCGCGCCGGAGAGATATTACCGTGGCGGGATCATCAATTTTTTTCCCACTTGGTAGATCACCGCCAAGTCCCTCGGGACGAGCACCATTCCAGTTTGGATCACGCGGGGTATGAACTTGAAAATCACAACGTCTCCAATGTGCGTGTTTCATTTTTGGGTTCCCCGGTAGCTTTCTCTTATGCGGCGGTCATCAATAGATTTCGACAAAGATAAAATGCGACTTTGTCAGAACAAATTCAACCGCTCGGAGAGAATTAGGTTCTATATGTTTTCGGTTATGCTTGATCGACTATCGTCCAAATCATGAACTATTGTGACTGCCTAACGCCTTTTGGGAAGGTTAGTATAGTACCTAACTTCCTAGGGCTGGTATGGTCGAGAAATTTTTAATGTCCGGTTTTGGGATTTAGTTGCCAGTGGGTACCTGGATACCAAAAGAAGCATCAACGTTTATGGAATGGACCGGATATTGTTGGCTTCAAACTGTCTTCGGAATAGCAGAAGCAGTCGTAACGAATATTGCAGCCCCAAAGCTCATTGACAGCGAGATCATCCGTGGTTGCTTTCCGCGATGAACGTCAGAAACGGTTGGAGTCGGGTCTGGATTTGGGGGGACTGCTGATTAAATGAGTGTTTTGGGCTCCGACGAACCCAGGGCCAATCATAGCGCTACAACCAGAACCATTGGGCACAAATGGGTCTATGAAAATTGGTTATCTAGCTAATTCGAACGAGACAGGGCCTCTGAAGCTGATATAAAAGCTTATGGCCCAACACTTTTTCAACTCTTCCGGTGAATGGATAGCTTTTCGGCGTCATGCGAGCGACAAGTATCTGTTTTCTAAGGATGGCGATTGGATTGGCTGGTTTCCGTGGGGAAACAACATCGCAGCATCAGAATCTGGGCAATACTTAGGTGAAGTAATTCAAAACCGCCTCTTGAAGCGATACTCGGCACCCTATCTCCGATACCCTGGATATCCCGGCTATCCCGGCTATCCCGGTTACCCCGGTTATCCCGGATACGCGGGGTATTTCCGGATACCCCCAGGCTACACAGATATCGGGGTTGAACAGTGACAAGCCAAAACGAGCCAACGCTAGTGTTGCAGCAAACTTTAGGTGCTGCCGAGTTGGACATCACTACATACCCCTCGTCGGTTAGTGGGGCACTGAAGATGCATAACCAAACAAAAAGGGGGGCGAACAACTTTCATTCGATCTTCTGTGAAAGGCACAACATTGATTGCAATTTGAACGAGCATCACGAGCAGGATTTACTGCGAGCAATGCTCTTGTTCGCGTGCTCAGGCTTAGACGCAACGATAAAGCAACTAATCCGAGATAATTTGGCTGATGTAATAGCGTGCGACGAGGGATCTCAGAATCAATTTGCGAAGTTCGCGGAGAGGCGACTTCGTCGCAACGGAAGTGATGATTCAGTTGGGGGAAGTTCTTCTCCACCAGTTTTGAACGTCCAGTTCTTAGCACAGATCCTCGCGAGTTCTGAGCCGCGTGATATCATTTTGGAAGCGCTCACGCGGTCTCTAACCAATGATAGTTTGCAATCACGAGATCAAGTCTTGAAAGTCGCCTCCCATTTCGCTTTGACGCGCGACGAAGTGCTGTCGGACCACAATGTGACACAGTTAGCTTTTGAGGCCAGAAATCAAATTACTCATGAAATGGACATAGATTTTCGTGATGGAAAGCCTCGCCACAGAGACTACAAGGATATGATCCTATGGACAGAGAACATCTTGCTAGTTGGCGAGACATTTATATCAAAAATTTCTGATAAACTCCGTTGAGTGTAGGCTAAGGTTATTGATTGCTAAAGATATACAAGCCATTAGATATCTAAGGCGATCCGACATCAACGTGTGAATGGTAAGGCAGCGGCGATATCAAGAGCGTGCTGGGTGCAATCCTCAACACGCGCCGAACCCGTAGCGGTTTGAAATCAATTTTTGTCCTCGCACTGCTTTCAAAAATCGCTCACTCTCGAACATAGACCGGAGTGTCGTAGTCGCAACTGTTTGCCCAATGACATGCGAACACTAATGCGCATTCCTTACAAACTCGTATGCCACCGCAATCAAAGAGCCCGGATGATAGCGTCCCCTATTGGGATGTTGCAGCTTAAGCGCTTATGTCCGGTTTTGGGAGGTTGGAACCGAAGCTTTTATATTTGCCCAGAAGACCAAGTCGCTTTTCCCAAACTCTAAGCCAATCTATTTCAGGACTTCAGACTGAAAGCAAGCTTAGCCAGCGCGAGGGCTGGAGCCCGCCCCGAGCTCAAAGCCATCGCGCTGGCGGGCGAACATTGTTTTCGAAAAGGTCAGATCGCACCCGCACAACATTAAAGAAGAAAGATCAACTCAATAATCTTCCTCTTGCTGCAACTTCCATTTCAAAGCCTCAATTCGCGAAACTCTACTGTAGGCATGCCCCTTGGCGATATCGTCTAGACTTTGCTTCAACTTATCAATCATCACCCTTCCACCGCTGCCTTCTTGGAATTCGCTATAGAATGACGAAACGATAAAAATCATGAATCGGGTCAGATCATTGCCTCGGAGCGTGATCGCCTCTTTGACTGGTGATTTCCCCCGATTATCCCACCGCTGTAGGGTTAAAGCTTGAATGCCTTCATTGTCATCATAGACAAGCGCCTTGATCTCAACATTGCCGCCCATTGATCGTCTCACGCACTGAACGTCACCCGCCTCGAAGGCGAAGACTTGCATGAGCTCATCCACTACTTCAGTATGAAGCCGCAAAGACAAGATACGCACCTGTTCCAAGTCATGCCCAAATGGACTGCCGATACGGACCATCCCAGGGCATGAACTGTTGAAATGGAAATGTTCTTTTTCCAGTTGCTTAGAAGCGCTCTGGCTTTCGCGCTTTTGACCATTTGATCGGCCGTGTGCCTTGCGTTCTTTGATTTCATTTTTGAGCTCAGTGACACGTGCTCTGTAATGCTTGAGACACGCCTCATAGAATGCGAGTTCCTTCTCCATTTTGTTCATTGACCAGATCCCTGAATAGGATGCCGGACTTTAGGTCGTCGTCCTTGCAAGACATTTCTCCCAGCACCTTCTGTTGCAGAACATCGAGCTTCCTTATTGAAGCCGGACGCCGCTAAGATGGGATCAGAGAAACCATATGCAGCTTTTACCCCGAAAGGCTGGACAGCACCGCATCGCCCGGCCCCGAAAAGGCTGACGTGCGAAGCTGCTGACGTACCTTGAGGCCGTCTCTAATCTCTGGGGTTAGCGGGCCCCACGAACCGAATTGGCGGATCGCAACAAAATGCTATTCCGAAACGCATGTCACTGACAAGCGCAAAAAAAAATGATCCACAGTCTAGGCGTTAAGTGGGATACACTTCACAGATAGATAAAATTGACGCCTCCATCTTAACTCAATTTCAGCTTTGATCGAGTACTGAGTAAGCATTCAAAGACCCCTACAACAAACCAAAATTTGATATTGTTTGCTGTAAGGAATCCGTTGTGTCTTTTTCAAATCCAAATTTGAAGAAAAATGCTCGCCATTGCGACACGCGCAGTATCGCGCATACCAAGGCCGCTTTCACCCTAGAGAATGACAATAGTCGCTCAGAATCGACAGCCCTCGCCTTACCAGCGGCAACTCATCTTGATCCCGATCAGATGCTAACCACGGATGAAACCGCTGCCCTGCTATGCATACAGCCTAATACACTCGCCAAGTGGCGCTCTGGAAAAGGAGGACTCGGACCAAAGTTTGTTTCTGTGGGAAGAGCCATTCGTTATCGACGTGCTGACATACGCGCCTATCTTGAAGAAAACACCGTCAGTAACAATGCAGAGGCGAGAACCCTTAGGGCCAATAGGTACTAAGTCCGGTTAAATTCAATATCTTCAATGGACGATGGCGCATATGACACAAATCAAGTTTCCCACGGCCTATGCTATGTCACCTCGGCCGATAGATTGAACATTGGGAAGTATTATTTTTCTCAACAATTTTCAGTAACTCTTGCTCCCACGCCTCTAGCACTAGCCGCTTAGAATCCCTGTAATCATGATGGTCATAATTCCAGAAAGCGTCTCCTGCATTGACATCATGACTTAACGTACGTCTTACCAAGTCTGCCGGAAACCCTAGCGCCCCCATGCGGGTAGCATAACTGCGACGAAGATCGTGTGGCCCAAAACTAGCCCACTCTTTCCTGCCCGCCAGCCGCCCACATGCGCGTCCCGCTCTCTTTCCATCAATTGGACCCGTACCATCCTTATTCAGAAAAACCCACCCAGCCTCAGACCTTGCTTTCAATTGTGTTAGAAACGTCACGACAGATGCACATAAAGGCACTTCGTGATCCTTGTGATTCTTCATGCGGCCCGCCGGTACGGTCCAGAGGCGGGTCTCCAAGTCCAACTCAGACCAATTCATCCCTGAAACCTCTCCAACCCTAGCGGGCAAGAGCATACAGAGCTTTAAAACTCCAGCCACGGTCTCGGTCATTCCATCAAGGTCATTGATAGCGGACCACAGCTCTATCAACTCTTGGTCACTTAACACACGCGCCCTTCTTTTGTCCTTGTGTCTGGGTTTCACTTGCTTAGCCGCGTTAAATGGTGCGAGCTCTTGTTCAACCGCATAACCCAAAACCACGCTCAAGGCGCGCTTCGCTGCGTTGGAAACCGATCCACTCTTTTCGCGATGCAAGGCATCTAGCAAACTCGCCACCTGTCGTGTGCCTATCTCATCAACAGGAATCTCTCCTATGCGCGGCAAGATATGAATATTGAAGCTCGTATCATATCCCGATCTAGTGCTGTCTCGTTTCGTCGTATACCCAGGCGTCTGCTGGTAAGCTTCAAATACACTGACTAGGGTCCGTTCTACTTTCGCTCGTGATTCCAAGCGCGCCCGCTTTTTGGCCTCCAATGGATCTTCTCCACTATCCAATGCAGCTAGCTTCTTGCTTGCTTCATCGCGCGCCATATCGATTGTCATCGTTTCCCATGACCCCAAAGCCATTTCTCTCTGCCTTTGGCCGTCGACATAGTACATAATAATCCAAGTCTTCTTACCTGCGGGCGTGACCCTCAACTTCATGCGGCTGATTTTATGGTCATGCAGTAGATACTTCTTACCGTTCCCTTCGGCTGCATTGGCCACGCGCTGGGTAAGCTTTACTTGATCCAAAGTTGCCACCTGTAGCCCCTCCCTTTTTCTTGGAGATTACGTCCCCCCATATCGCTTTCGTGCCAGCATTGTGCCAGCATTGCAACCCCACCGAGTTCCACCTCAATCCATATCCATCAATCGATGATTTCATATAATATCTTATTTTAACAATCTATTAACAGGGATTTCGACCATTCTCTTTATCAAATCAGATATATTGATCCATGACTACGAATCAAGGGGTCGGGGGTTCGAATCCTCCTCGGACCGCCAGTGAATTATCCTACAATTTCTATGTTTGAGAGTGGCACAAATAGTGCTGTATTTTCCGCGACTTAGGTCATGGAACAGGGATAGATTTGTCTCCGTTTCCTTGGTTTTCGTCTCACTTGCACTGGCTAAGCTGGGCCGTCTCCAATCGACTTTTTGCCAGTCAGGTTTTGACAATAAATTCCCTGTTATACGGGTATTTACAGGGAATTTCGGGGTTTATGGACAAAATCACGTCGAGCTACTCCAAAAAAAAACCTCAATAAAACATATCACTAGAGCCAAATTCCCTGCTCAAAAGAACAGGGAAGCTGACTTGCTTTATCAGGGAACGTTATTTCAGCGGAGAAGCAGCTGATCTTGGCTTCCCCAGTCGGCCGGGATATTGATCCGGGTTCGAGCTGTCGTCGTCAGTTCCGGTGGCTGGCTTCCTTCGATCACAGCAGACAAAAATTGCGGCGACAGAAATGCCAGACCCAGATTGTGCCTGATGTACTCAGCGGAGATGCTTTCATCTGCTGCAACATCAAGCAGTGCGTCTCCGGCCCGGATACGGTCGAGCCACGACATAGCTCTGAGAATGCGCTTTGCAAGGATCTGATCTGGCTGGATGGCATTGTCAGCGGAAACTACACTTGAACCGGCCGTTTCCCTGCCCTAGCCTCACTTTATGAACAAAAATCCATTTCGCTATTTCAAAACATCGCGCGAGATCATCCAACTTGCGGTGATGATGTATGTCAGGTTTCCGTTATCGCTTCGCAATGTGGAAGATCTACTCCACGAGCGCCGCATTGACGTTTGCCATGAGAGCGTCAGGAAATGGGTCGATCGGTTCGGTCCGATGTTTGCTGGCAAGATAAGATCGAAGCGCGCCTCCTACCTGCGCCAAACAACGCAGTGGCAATGACGCCTCGACGAGGTCTTTGTGAAGATCAACGGTGTGCAGCACTATCTCTGGCGGGCAGTTGACCATGAAGGAGAAGTCCTTGAGTCATACGTCACGAAAACACGAGATAAATCAGCGACTTTGACGTTTTT
>JBDVDE010000078.1:0-3121 GCA_039942135.1 Hyphomonadaceae bacterium | reverse complement strand
AGGTTGAATGTCTTTTCTTGGATGAGCAACTTTAGACGACCCCCGAAACACGGTCTGCGACAAGCTGAAAAGCCCCGACCAACCAACGGCTAGGCAGAAGTCGCAACTTTAATTGTTGTAATGTCCGTTTTGATGCCATCTCCAAGCATCGGCGATCATCTTGTCCAATGTCGAGCGCTCAGGCTTCCAGCCTAATTCTTCCATTGCTCGGGATGAGCCTGACACAAGCTTGGTACAATCGCCCGGACGGCGCGCGCCGATCTCGTGTGGGACTACATGGTTGGTTACGGCATGGCTATGATCCAGCACTTCACGGACCGAAAAGCCGCTACCGGTGCCAAGGTTGAACACCCGGCTGCCCTTATTGGCTTGGAGCCATTTTAGGCCTAAGACATGGGCGTCAATCAGATCGCAGACATGCACATAGTCCCGAATGCAGGTGCCATCGGGCGTGTCATAGTCATCTCCGAAGACTGTCAATGCCGCGCGCTTTCCGGCAATAGCGTCGAGCATCAGTGGGATTAAATGCGTTTCAGGATGATGAAATTCGCCCACTTCGCCTTCGGGGTCTGCGCCGGCCACGTTAAAGTAGCGGAAAATCACATGCTTCAGGTCGTGCGCGGTTTCGAAATCGCGCAAAATATCTTCGATCGCCCGTTTGGATGCCCCATAGGCATTGATGGGATATTGCGGACTGCTTTCGTCCAAAACGACGTTGTCTTGGTCACCGTAGGTTGCGCAGGTGGAGGAAAAGATAAACTGCTTACAATCTGCGGCGACCGCCGCCTCTATGAGAGTAAGTGACCCACCAACGTTGTTTCGCCAGTAGAGCCCAGGCTCTACCATGCTTTCGCCTACTTGGCTGAGCGCCGCAAAGTGCATCACAGCAACAGGCTGGTGTTTTGCAAAAACTTCGTCGAGCCGGGCACGATCTTGCAGATCACCTTCTTCAAAAGGTCCAAATTTAACTGCATCACGCCAACCGGTCACGAGATTGTCGAAGGTTACAGGGGTGAAGCCTGCCGCCTTCAACGCTTTGCAAGCGTGTGAGCCGATATAGCCTGCGCCTCCGGTTACAAGTACTTTATCCATATCTTCTCTCATCGGGTCTTGTGAGCTTCCCACAGCCTTTTGATCGGAAACCTGCTCACAAGCGCTCCTAATTGCATGCCTCCCAGCAAAGATGGGGAGTGAAGCGCATCTGTGTTGTATGTGATACATTCATCTCCAGACCGTCCAACCCAACCTTTGCAAGCGGTTCGAGTATAAAAAATGTTTCCACAAGGATTAAGCGGTCACCACGTGCCATAAATGGGATGCGGGAGCGCTCTTCGTCCGAAAAGAAAGCGCCGGTTTCTAAGCTTACTTACGCGGCCATGTCTGATCTTTCCAGAGCGGCGTAGAAGTTTGCCTCGGCCTCTGCTGGTGGGATATTCCCGATGGCCTCTAACAGGCGGCGGTTGTTGAACCAATCGACCCATTCGAGTGTGGCATATTCCACGGCGTCTGCGCCATGGCCCGCGGCGATGCATGACTTCGGCCTTGAAAAGACTGTTGATTGTCTCGGCCAAAGCATTGTCGTAGCTGTCTCCGACGATTCGATGTCGGCCTCCCCCAAGCACTCGGTGTATTTTATCGACAGGTATTGCGATCCGCGATCCGATTGATGCACCAGTCCAGAGCTTGGTCGCCGCTGATGAACGGCTTGTTCCAGGGCATCGAGCACGAACCCGGCATTCGCTGTGCGGCTCACGCGCCAGCCCATGATGCGACGGGCGAAGGCATCGATGACAAACGCAACGTAGACGAAGCCCTGCCACGTCGCCACATAGGTGAAGTCGCTGATCCAGAGCATGTCCGGCGCAGGCCGTCTTGAACTGGCGGTTCACCTTGTCCAGCGGACAGGGTTGAGACTTGCCCGGGATCGTCGTCCTGGCTTTTTTGCCAAGAATAATGCCTTCGATCCTAATATCCTTCGTCAGCCGGGCAACGGTACAGCGTGCAATATCAAAGCCTTCGAGGCGCATCTGATGCCAGACCTTGCGAACGCCGTAAACCTTGTAGTTCTGCTTCCAAACGCGTTCGATCTTGGGCTTCAAGGCAATATCCCGCTTCGTCCGATCCGACAGCAGTTCGGGGGTTCGCCCGCTTGGCCATGTGATCGTAGAACGTGGAAGGGGCAATCGGCAGGTGCTTGCAGATCGGCTTGACCCCGATATCACTGTTCTCTTCGATAAAGGCGATCATGCCTTGGACCGGCGGTCGAGCTCCGCCTGAGCAAAATATACAGATGCCTTTCGCAGGATCTCATTGGCATGCTTCAGTTTACGATTCTCGCGTTCCAGTGCCTTCATTTTCTCGGACATCTCGGTCGTGATGCCGGTTCGGTGTAAGCGGCGGCTACGCGGCACTTGAGATCAGCTTGACGGCTGGAAATTCCACGGAAGTAGGTCGTCGATGCGATTGGCAGGATGACCTAACGCAATCGCTTCGAGGGTGGCTTTGAGGTATGCGAACGGTTCGACATCATTGACCTTCGCCGTGGCAATGAGAGATGCAATGCGGCCCCAGGCGCGACCACCTTCGTCGTGGCCGGCAAAAAGCGCATTCTTTCGCGTCAAGGCAATTGGGCGGATCAGGTTCTCGACTGCATTAGAATCGATCTCGACCCGGCCGTCGTGCAGGAAGGTCTGCAGCCCGCTCCACTGCCGATGGATATAGGTCAACTTCTCGCCGAGACGGGACTTCGAGGAGATCCGGCGCCGTTGGCTCTGAAGCCACTCGCCGAACTCTGCCATCAATGGTGCCGTGCGGGCCTGACGTGCCGAGAGGCGCTGACCCGGACCCATCCCGCGGATCTCGCTTTCAATGCGGTAGAACTCTGCGATCCGACGCAGCCCTTCTGCGGCGATCTCTGAGCCGTCTCGGTCAAAGACCTCTTTCAGCTTGCGACGCGCGTGTGCCCAACAATACGCGACGGTGATCGGCGCGCCGCCTTTCCGCGACGGGCGCGTCAGTCGGTTGTAGCCAGCATAGCCGTCCAGTTGCAGAGTGCCGTCAAAGCCCTGCAAGATCTGTTCTGCATTCTGCCCTGCACGACCCGGGGCATAGGTGAAGACAA
>JBDVDE010000077.1:0-11642 GCA_039942135.1 Hyphomonadaceae bacterium | reverse complement strand
ACAAATGCACCGCGCTGCATCTCTTCTTCGAGAATGTCGCCCATCAGATCGTCTGCTTCGCGCGTATGTAGGATCAGCGGCAGTCCTGTGCGCCGTGCAGCCTCTATGTGTTTGCGCAGCGACGCGATCTGGTCCGCCTCTGGACTGTAGCCGTAATGGAAGTCCAATCCGGTTTCTCCAATTGCGACGACGCGCTCATGCTTGGCGGCGTTGACCAGAGTGTCGACGTCCAGATCGGGAAAGTCTTTGCTGTGGTGCGGATGGACACCCACCGAGCACCACATGTCTGCATTGCGCGCGGCGATGGCTTTGACGGTTTCAAAGCTGTCATAGCGCTCACAGATTGCGAGAAAACGCGTCACACCGGCCTCCCGTGCACGAGAGAGCACCTCGTCCAGATCATCCTCGAACGCTTCGCCGTGTAGATTTACGTGTGTGTCGAACATGGTCTGTGCCTTAGCTGGAACCCGGGATTTTCTGAAGGCGTCCTATTAGCTCAGCGCCGGCCTGTGTCCGGTCCATGTTCAACTCGGTCGCTGTGGCGATCAGTTTTGCTGTGCTTAGAAAATGCTGTGCGATGGCTGGACGGTCTTGCGCTCGCTCGCTGAGCCAGTCGAGCGCCATATTGCTGAACACTTCAAATGCAACGTCATCGGCTCCAGCTTTCACAATGGCATCGCCGAGCGCACCATCGGACGGCTTGGGTAGGCTGCGCAGGAATGTGCGCGCGGCATTGGCCGCAGCAAGCCCGCTCGCACTGGCGCGGCTCAGCCCGTAGCCCGGACGGCCACGCGCGAGCGACAGCGCCGCATCAGTATCGGATGTGCTCGCGTCGCGCGGCCGGGCGTTCAGGACGGTTTTTACATCCTCATCACTCAGACGCCCCAAGCGTAAGCGGCGGCACCTCGAGCGCACCGTAGGCAGCAGCGGGCGTGTGCCGTGCGTTATGAGAAGCAGCAAACATTGCGGCGGCGGCTCTTCGAGTGTCTTGAGCAATGAATTGGTGCCCGAGCGGTTCAGTTCATCGACCGAGTCGATCACGCCGACCCGCCAGCCGCCGAGCGCCGGCTTGAGCGCGAAGAAACTGTTGAGCTCGCGAATAGCGTCTACGGGAATGTCTTGCTTGATCTTTCCGGCGTCGTCAGGGCGACGGTCGAGCCAGCGTACATCTGGATGGCTCTCGGCCAAGAGTTTGAGTGCCACAGGGTCCGTGGCGCTTGTCTCGAGGGTGCCATCCCGGCAAACGGCGCCTAGCACAAAGCTGGCAATCTGTTTGGCGAGCACAGACTTTCCGATACCCGACGGGCCTTCGATGAGCCATGCATGGTGCAAGCGTCCGCTGTCAAAAGCGCTGCGGAAATCTCTTACCGCGTCGCTGTGGCCGATAAGCGGCCATGCGGGGTGTGTTGCGCTGTCGGTCATGGCGTTGCATGCGCCGGCGTGAACCGTTCGGCAATCGCGGACCATGCGGCGTCGAGCACATCATCCGCTGACGCGAGCGCATCGATTAAAACATAGCGCGACGGGTCGCTGTGCGCGATAGAGACGAAGGCATTGCGTACGGCTGTGTGAAATGCCTGTGGCCGCGCTTCGAAGACGTCCAGTGCTTCACCGCGACTGCGCCGCCGCTCGATCAGGTCCTCTGGTGCGGCGTCCAGTATGAGGGTCAAATCCGGCGCTGTGTTCTTCAAAACCGACGTCTCCATTGCGCGCAGCGTTGCCATGGGTACGCCGCCAACGCTCTGATATGCGAGCGTCGAGTCTGAAAACCTGTCGCATAGGACCCAATGACCGGCGTCGAGGCTCGGTCTGATCAGCTCATCGAGGTGGCTCGCGCGGGCCGCATTCATCAATAGAGCTTCTGCCAGTGGAGACCAGTTCTGGCCGTCGGGCGGGTGCAATGCGAGCGCGCGCACAGACTCGGCCAGCGGTGTGCCGCCAGGCTCACGGGTTCTGACCACCTGTATTCCAAGCGCTTCCGTGCGAGCTGTCAGCCCTGTAAGCAGCGTTGACTTGCCGGACCCTTCACCGCCTTCGAGTGTTATGAAGCGCCCGCGATTAGTTATTGTCATTGCCGCCGGTCAGTATCTGGTTCAGACCTTCGGACACGCGGCCAAAATAACCAAGCTCACGCACGTCGCGCAAAGCGACAATTCCGGTCCGGACGGGTGCCTGACCCGGTAGCGTAACAATCACTTCTCCTATGCGGGCACCCACCGAGATCGGCGCTTCGAGCGGTCCATTGAAAACGATCTCTGTTTGAACATCGTCAAAAGCACGTTTGTGTCCACTTATGACGAGCGGCGTTTCCAAGCCCACGGGCACGGATCTTTGAACACCCATCCATACGGGTAACTCCGTCAGCGGTTCCGAGGATGGCTCCATCACGCGGGTTTCAAACGAGGTGAATGCGAGGCGCATCATACGCTCGCTTTCCTGTCCACGTTTGGCTTCGCTGTCCAAACCGTTGAGAACGACAATTCTGCGCTCGCCATTTTGAACGCCTGACGACGTTAAACCATAGCCCGAGATTTCAAGATGGCCGGTCTTGAGGCCATCGACGCCACGGACTTTACCAAGCAACGGGTTGCGGTTTGGCTGGCTGATACCGCGCCATTCATAGCTGCGCTCATTATAAAACGCGTAAAATTCCGGATATTGCTCGATCTGGATCTTTGCGAGCTTTGCCAAGTCATTGGCGGAGATGCGGTGGTTTTCGCCGTAAAGACCGGTGGCATTTTCGAAAGTCGCAGAGTCTAAACCGAGATCGCGGGCGAGGGCCGTCATTTCGCGCGCGAATGCTTCTTCTGTTCCGGCCAATCCTTCCGCCAGAACGATGCACGCATCATTGCCTGAGAGGATGATGACGCCGCGCAAAAGTTCTTCGACGGTTGGTTCGTCATCTATTGCGAGCCCCATAGTTGAGCCGCCGGATTGCCAGCCACCCTTCCGCCATGCATTTTCGCTCGTCCTGAATGTATCTGTCAGTCTTATTTCGCCGCGTCTTAGACGGTCGAATACGACCTGTGCCGTCATCATTTTTGTCATAGATGCCGGCGTCATCAATGTGTCGCCATTTTTCGAAAATAAGACGGCGCCTGTCTCGAAATCAAGGATGGTCGCGAATTCTGCTTCTGTCTCGATAAGAGGAGGCGCGGATGTCTGCGCGGACGCTAATATCGGTAGCAAAGTTAAAGCTAGCAATGAATATAATATACGCATGATGTATCAGTCTCCAGTCGGAGGCCGGATATAAACCGGCCCCTTCTCTATATTTACTATAGAAAAAGGGCCGGTTTGTGAATTAGGTCAATATTGAATTGCGGTTTGTTATTTTGCGGTAACAACCATGCCGTCTGCAATTCCCTGGTTCGCGATATAAGAGCGAAGCAAGTCGGCATCATTACGATTGCCAACGGGACCGGCCATGACACGGAAATAGTCAGCGCCATTTACCCTCACCGGTGTAATTTCGACATTCGAGGTCGCTGCGACTTTCGTATGCAGCGCCTGTGCGTTGCCAATATTCGAAAACGATCCCAGCTGGACATAAAATTCGCCAGTTTGAGGTGCGGTTTGCTGGCCATTATACTGCGCAGTTCGAGGCGCAATAGCTGCGGGGCGACCACCTGCAAGCTCGGGCGTCACTTTAGGAAATGGCGCGAGTGGTGGACGCTCAGTATTCGGGGCGGTTTGTGCAGGAGCCTGTTGCGTATTGCTGACAGGTGTAACCGTTTGAGCGACGGGTGCTGGCCCGAGATACCGGACGCGTACATTGGCCGCCTGGCCGCCTCTAACGCCAACGACGTTTGCGGCGCGCGGCGAGAGTTCAATCAAGCCATTATTATCGAACGGACCACGGTCATTTACCCGGACAACAATTTCTGAATTATTGTCGAGATTTATGACTTGTACCAAGCTTGGCAATGGTAATGTCGGATGGGCGGCGATCATCGCATCGAGATCGAGAACTTCACCATTTGCGGTCGGTTGACCGTTGAGATCGGCGTCAAACACGCTGGCAACACCGGTTTGATCATATACGGGATTGGCCGCAGGCGTTTGAACTGCGCCGGACACCGGAACTTCATTGGCGGTGTCAATCTGTTGCGCTTGAACGGGCACGATTTGCTCGGCCGAAAAATCAGCGACGCCAGCAGAAGAAACGAATGGGCTGACCGCAGGAATCGGTGCGGTTTGCAAAGTAGGGGCTGTTACAGGCTGTTGCACGGCGGCTTGTTCGTACCTTGCTGCGGCAGCACGCGCATCAAACCCGCCTGCGGTAATTGCTGGGTCGGATGACGCTGCTGGCGCTGGTTTGTCGAGTGGCGCAGGCGCTGTGTTCGCATATTGGCGTGCTGCGCTTTCGGAAATGGCCGTTTCGGACGACGAAAAGCTTAGTGGCGGCGCATCGGCAGCCGATCTGGCGCCCCCTGCCCCGTAAAACCGATCAGGCTGATCAGGATACCGGAACTCGACGCGTTTACCGGGTGTGGCGCTCGCAGATGTTGCTGTTGCAGCCGTTGAACGCGGCTGTGTGGCTGTTCGGGTCGATGATGGCCGTGGCGACTGGGCGCGGCGTGATCTGGTTGAGGTAGTTGAGGTTGAACCGCCCTGCCCCGCATATACGATCGGCGCTGGTGTTCGTTTGGCTGCATATGCTGGCATGGATGAATAACCGAGCGCGGCAATACTGATCGACGCAACGAGAAGCGTGCGTAACGATGGGCGAGTGTCAGATGTATTGCGGTTCATTCTAGCGATCCTCATTCTGTGGTCATTAAGCTTCACTTCTGTGAAGTCGGCGCAGCAGTAGATACGTTGCCTCGGATCTTGTTTACCAAACTTAGATGCAGGCTTGGTGAATTTGAACAATTGGATTCGCGCTCGGCGTAGACACTTCATTAACCTAGCAAGAATGGAAAATGCGGCGGCGTTATGGCTTATCTGCTTAGAAGATAAAATCAGGACTTGCTTTTTGTCTCAGCCTGTCAGAGATGTGTGCCGTGCTGCGGACAGGTGGCAGAGTGGTTGAATGCGGCGGTCTTGAAAACCGTTGAGCGTGCAAGCGTTCCGGGGGTTCGAATCCCTCCCTGTCTGCCACATGTCTTTCGACCTAATCCAATGTCTCCAAGCAACCATATAGCGATTGATATTCGGGCAGTGGGCCGAGTAATTTGTGTT
The DNA here is from genome assembly GCA_039942135.1 of Hyphomonadaceae bacterium. Taxonomy (GTDB): domain Bacteria; phylum Pseudomonadota; class Alphaproteobacteria; order Caulobacterales; family Hyphomonadaceae; genus CALLCD01. Next base: position 6,458 of record JBDVDE010000077.1, on the reverse strand, counting down.
CTGGGCTCAGGATTTGAGACATTTCGAGAGTAGGGTGCGCGAATACGGATTTCGAATGCCGGTCATTTTGCTTGCCATATGCGTAAAAATGGGCTTTATCCGCCGCTTCGCAACGGGTTTGCGGTCTCCTGAATGCAATGGTGCAGTATGGAGGGCCATCGCCGGTAAGGGGCTTCCCGCCCAACCAGCGCCGCATACCCAAATAGTCTGGGAAGACAAATATGGCTTTATACGAGCACGTAATTATTACGCGGCCGGATATCTCACCGGCACAGGTTGATAGTTTCATTGAAGAAATTTCGACCTTTTTGAAGGAGCAAGGCGCTTCTATCGGAAAATCTGAATATTGGGGGCTGCGTAATCTGGCCTACCCAATCAACAAGGTTCGCAAAGGGCATTACTCTTTGCTGAACATTGATGCGCCATCGGCTGCCGTTCAGGAACTCGAGCGACGTCATCGCATCAATGATGATGTTATGCGCTATATGAGTGTCAAAGTGGACGTTCATGATGAAGAGCCCTCACCGGTTCTCTCACGTAAAGATCGCGGCGACCGCGATCGCAAGCCACGTCACTAGGAGGCGCACACAATGGCAAAAAAGAACCCATTGGGTATGAACATTACCAACCTGCCTGCCCGTCGCGCATTTAGCCGACGCAGAAAGGTCGATCCGTTTGCTGGTAACAAAGGCCCGAAGATTGACTATAAAGATGTCAAACTTCTTCAGCGTTACATTTCCGAGAAGGGCAAGATTGTCCCTTCCCGCATCACAGCTGTTAGCTTCAAGAACCAGCGCAAGCTCGCCAAGGCGATCAAGCGCGCACGTGTTCTGGCACTTCTGCCGTTCACCGTGAAATAGGGAGATAAACACATGCAAGTTATTCTCCTAGAACGCGTTGAAAAGCTCGGCACCATTGGTGACGAAGTGTCTGTGAAAAACGGCTTTGCCCGTAACTTTCTAATCCCGCAGGGAAAAGCACTTCTGGCGAACGACAATAATCGTGCACGCTTCGAACGTGAGCGCGAGGCTATCGAAGCCCGCAATGCTGCCGCTCGTGCTGACGCTGAAACCAATTCGGCAACGCTGCAAGGTACGCAGCTCGTGCTGATCCGTCAGTCTGGCGATACCGGTCAACTTTATGGTTCGGTCTCTGCTCGCGATATTTCAGAAGCGGCAAAAGAAGCTGGTCACGCGGTTGCGCGTTCGCAAGTTCGCCTTGATGACCCGATCAAAACGCTTGGGATATTTGATGTTGGCGTTCGGCTCCATGCTGAAGTTGATGTCGCTATTCAAGTCAATGTTGCGCGGAGCCCGGAAGAGGCCGAGCGTCAAGCAGCTGGCGAGAACGTCATTGAGGCGATCGCAGCCGAGCAGCAAGCACAAGCTAGCGAGCAAGCTGGCGAGTTGGCTGAAGCCGCAGCTGAAATGGCAGACCAAATGGTTCCGGACGAAGACGCTTAGTCGTCAAATCGAGACCTAGAAAAATTGAGGCCGTTGCATGATTTGCGACGGCCTTTCTTTTGTCTGGTGGTCTTTTGGCAGTTTGACTGACTCGAGAACTTTTCAAGTACATGCCCTAGAGCTATCCACAGGCCGGAAATCGTCCTGTGGACACATGTCGGGGTTCCCCAATGACGTGTATTCGTATGAAGACGCTCGCGTTTGTATAGGTTATAAAGCATTATGGCATTGGATGACACACTCCCCGCAGGTAAAGTCGCAGTTGTGCCGCCGAACAATTTGGCGGCTGAGGCTGCTGTGTTGGGCGCTATCCTCTTCGACAATAATGCGTTTCAGCGCGTTGCAGACATTCTGCGCGGAACAGACTTTTATGCGCCCGCGCATGTCGAGGTTTACGAGACGGCGCAAAACATGATCCAGCAAGGCCGTGTCGCCGATGGCGTGACCCTGAGGGAGCATTTCGAACAGACCGATCAATTGACCGAAATTGGCGGCGCTGCGTATTTGGCCGAGTTGCTAGATAGTGCCGCTTTCGGGCCAGAGATTGCCGACTATGCGAACATGATCCGCGATCTGGCTGTGCGACGGGAACTTATCAATGTCGGTGCAACCATTCAGAACAAAGCTCTGACACCGGAACCGGGCGAAGACGGTTCACGGCAAATCGAATTAGCTGAGCGAAACTTGTTTGATCTGGCCGAGCGCGGCTCGACCGGGCGCGGGTTTTCGGCATTCGGCGAAGCTATTATTGAATCGCTGCAAATGGCAGAAGCTGCGTTTCAACGCGACGGTAAGATTGCGGGTATCGCGACCCATCTCGATGATCTCGATCATAAACTTGGCGGGTTGCACCGGTCTGATTTGTTGATCCTTGCGGGCCGCCCATCCATGGGTAAGACGTCGCTGGCCACCAATATCGCATACAATGCGGCCGCGGCTTGCCGACGCGAGACATTAGATGATGGGTCCAAGAAAACAGTAGATGGCGCGGTTGTCGGCTTTTTCTCTCTGGAGATGTCACGCGAGCAATTGGCGACACGTATTCTGGCTGAACGCACGGGCATCATGTCTCACCGCATTCGTCAGGGTGACCTCGACAAGGCAGATTTCGAGACATTACGCGAAGCAACTGAAGAGCTTCAAAACTTGCCTTTGTATATTGACGACCAAGGCGGCCTGTCTATTTCGCAAGTGGCTGCGCGGGCTCGCCGATTGCAGCGCTCCGTCGGGCTTGATCTCATCGTGCTCGACTATTTGCAATTGCTCGTGGGTTCGGGAAAGTCTGCCGGAAACCGTGTTCAGGAAATCACCGAAATTTCGATGGGGCTGAAAACGTTGGCCAAGGAGTTGAACATTCCTGTATTGGCCCTCTCCCAGCTTAGCCGGCAGGTTGAACAACGCGACGATAAGCGCCCTCAACTCTCTGATTTGCGCGAATCTGGCTCGATCGAGCAAGATGCAGACGTTGTGGCGTTCGTTTATCGTGAGAGCTATTATCTGGAGCGAACCGAGCCACAAACCGACCCGAACGATCCGCAATCATCTGAAAAGTGGCAACGCTGGCGAGATCAGATGGACAGCGTATATGGCACTGCGGAAGTTATCATCGGCAAACAACGCCATGGTCCTATTGGCAAAGTGAAGCTTGCATTCGATTCAAATATCACAAGGTTCGGAAACCTCGCCCATACTGAGGGTATGGACGAAGACGAGTTTTAGGCTCCCAAGCTGTATTCAGGGCTGACAGACGTCTCAAACACGACTATTGATAGCGCATGCATACTCAGCCACGCGCCACAATATCCCGCTCCAATCTGGTTCATAATTACGACGTATTGCGTAAGCTCGCCGGTTCTGGCGAAGTTGGCGCGGTTGTGAAAGCGAATGCTTATGGTCACGGCGTAGAGACTGTTTCCCAGACCCTCGCAAATGTGGGGTGCAAGACGTTTTTTACCGCAACGACGGATGAAGCGGTCGTCGTACGGAACGCGGTTGGAAGCGATCCGGACATATTGGTTTTTAATGGTATTCCGGATGAGAAGGTTGATCTTGCGAAAGCCCACCGGATAACGCCTATTATCAATACGCTGCATCAACTTCGTGGATGGCGTATGCATGGCATGGTCGAGACAGGACCGGCGGTCTTGCATTTTGACACCGGTATGAACCGTCTCGGGCTTCGTCCAGAAGACTGTAGTGCGGTTATAGAGATGCTCGATGGTCGACCGGTCGGTATTGTTATGTCGCATTTGGCCTGTGCCGATGAGTGTGAAAACCCTCTCAATTCTGGCCAACGCGATGCATTCTTGGAGCTCGCTCAACATTGGCCGGATGCGAAGAAATCGCTGGCGAACTCGGCGGGGCTTGCTTTGGGCGGGAAAGAGTACGCGTTCGATTTATCGCGGCCCGGTATTGCATTGTTTGGCGGCGGTGTGGCCATGCCCGATAGTGGTGAACCCTTGCGCCCGACATTGACATTGGAGGCTCCCATTTTGTCAGTCTTTATGGCGTCCAAGGGGGCAAGCACAGGTTACGGAGCGACGCGGAGATTTGGACGGGAGCGTAGATTGGCCACGGTTGCGATTGGCTATGCCGATGGATTTCCGAGAGCCTCTTCTAATAATGGTTTCGGATATCTTGGCGGACAAAGATGCAAAGTGGTGGGACGGGTATCTATGGATTTGACGACGCTGGATGTCTCGGATCTAACATGTCCTGTTGCGCCTGGGATGATGGTAGAGTTCTTGGGGGAGAATGCCCGCATTGAGGATCAGGCGATGGAGGCGAAGACGTTGGGATATGAATTGCTTACAGGGCTCGGTGCACGCGTAGATCGGGTTTGGCATGACTAAGCCCCCTCTCCTTTTGAGACCCTTCCAGCTTGTTGGCAAAGCGACTATTGGCGCTCTTCGTGGATTGGGAAATCTGGCTATTTTTTGCGGATCGGTGATTTGGGCGGCGCTTACTCCGCGTTGGTATCTGGGCGAGATAGGTCGGCAGATGTTGCGGATCGGGTTTTATTCCCTGCCCGTCGTTGGTTTGGCCGCTGTGTTCATTGGCGCGGCTTTGGCGCTCAATATCTACGTCGGTGGCGCAAGGTTTAATGCCGAGCAATTCGTTCCGACGATTGTGGTTCTGGGGATTACGCGCGAGCTGGGACCTGTGATTACGGGGCTAATGTTGGCCGGACGTGTGTCGGCGGGTATCGCAGCCGAGGTCGGCGCGATGCGGGTGACCGAACAAATCGACGCGCTAACGACCTTATCGGCAAGCCCGAAACGCTATTTGTATGCGCCGCGCCTCATTGCTGCGATTTTGACATTGCCGCTGCTGGTTGTGATTGCGGATATAATTGGTGTTGCCGGCGGTTGGCTGGTTGGTGTCGGGAGTTTGGGATTTGATTCAACGGTCTATCTTCGCAATACGCTCGACTTTTTGCGGATCGAAGACGTTTCCGCCGGTTTGATAAAGGCAAGTGTGTTCGGCGCGGTTATTGCGCTTATGGGCTGTTATCAAGGCGATAGATCACAGGCGGGGGCAACGGGTGTTGGTCGCGCCGCAACATTGTCGATGGTCAGTGCCGCCGTGCTCGTATTGGCCTTCAACTATATCCTCTCGACGATATTTGTGGGGCTCGGCCTGTGAGTGATAAGATTCTCGAATTGAAGGGTGTTGAGAAGCGCTTTGGTGCCAATCACGTGCTGCGCGGCGTTGATCTCGATGTGGCACCGGGAACCTCGCTCGTGGTGATTGGCGGGTCCGGGTCTGGCAAGTCCGTGATGTTGAAGAACGCGTTAGGACTGATGACGCCCGATGCCGGTAGCATCATGTTCGACGGGGCCGACGTGACCCATGCGAAAGACAAGACACGTGATGCGATGCGTGCCCGCATCGGGATGCTGTTTCAATCTGCGGCGCTGTTCGACAGTTTGAGCGTGTGGGAAAACGTTGCGTTCAGGCTGATCCATATCGACCGGATGAAGCGAAAGGCCGCTAAGGAGCTTGCGATAGAGACTTTGCGTAAGGTCCGGCTGGGACCGGATACGGCAATGTTGAGACCGGCGGAAATATCGGGGGGTATGCAGAAACGGGTTGGCTTGGCGCGGGCGATTGTCTCGCAGCCGGATCTGATATTCTTTGACGAGCCCACCACGGGGCTTGATCCGATCACCGCCGATGCCATCAATGATCTAATTCTCGAGCAGGTCGAAGCGCTCGGCGCGGCGACAATTTCGATTACCCATGACATGCCGAGCGCAAGGAAAATTGCTGACGAGATTGCCATGCTGTTCGAGGGAAAGATAATTTGGCGCGGGCCCGCCGCCGAAGTCGACTCGAGCGGAAACGCTTATGTCGAGCAATTCGTTCAAGGGCTCGCCGAAGGACCTATTCAGCCCGGCTTCTAGTTTGTACCTAGAAACGCCGTCACTTCACGAACGACATCATCCGGACGCTCTTCGGCGACGAAATGAGCTGTATCGTCATAAATGTGGATGTTTTCGTCTGGAATGCTCAAGGCTGCTTGCAAAATTGGCACTTGGTCGACGGTTAGAACGTCATCTTTGGCGCCCCACAAAACAAGTGTTTCGCCTTGGAAGTTCCCGAACGTGTCGCGGGTGTCATCCAAGCGCGTGAACATGGTCTCATTGATCTGCGTAAAGTGGGAATAAAGCGCAGGATCGGCCCCTTCGCGCATGGGAGCGACATATCCGAAGCATTCCGCTTCGGTCAGTTTGTGTTCCCCTTTGAGGCCAAGACTGTCGAAAGTGTTTTGCATGATCGCAACGCTGGTAAGCTGCCCGCTATAGGCACTTAGCAGTCTGCGCGTAAATGCGCCCGGGCTCACCTTCGGATGATTAAAACCGGTTTGACTGACGATTGTGTTTAGCACGACGAGATGGCTGATTGTTTCGGGTTGCTTTCTCAGCATTTCCCAAGCCACAAGACCACCCATATCATGCATCAGCAGCGCATGCTCATCTACGCCCAGATGAT
>JBDVDE010000076.1:0-6001 GCA_039942135.1 Hyphomonadaceae bacterium | reverse complement strand
GTGCTGGTAAATATTTCGGCAAGCAGGTCAATCCGATGCCTGGCTCGAATATTCCTTTGGCCGCGCTTGGCACATTCATCCTGTGGTTTGGCTGGTTTGGCTTCAATGGCGCATCGCAATTGGCAGCCGGAACGATCACAGACATCAATTCCGTCGCGATCATTTTCGCCAATACCAATATGGCAGCCGTCGGCGGTGTTCTCTCTGCCATGATCCTGACCTCGGTGCTGTATAAAGGCAAAATCGATGCGACCATGGTGTTCAATGGCGCGATTGGTGGCCTTGTCTCGATCACAGCCGAACCACTCGCACCTAGCATGGGCGCAGCACTTCTCATCGGCGGTGTCGGTGGTGTGCTCGTGGTGCTCACCGTGCCGCTGCTCGACAAGTTCAAGATCGACGATGTTGTCGGCGCGATCCCGGCCCACCTTGTTTGCGGGATCTGGGGCACAGTCATCGTTGCAGCCTCCTATGGCAACACCATCATGCCGCCTGCGCCAGATGCAGAAGGGGCCATCGGTGTCAGCTATGTCGGCCAGCTCGTCGGCGTCGGCCTGACAGGTATCTTTGTTTGCATAGCGTCAGTTATCGTCTGGACATTGCTGAAAGTCACCGTCGGTGTGCGTGTGTCGGACGAAGACCAGTTGCTGGGGCTGGATAAAGCCGAGATTGGCCTCGAAGCCTATCCCGAGTTTTCATCAAGCGGTCGTTGAGTAGACCCACTGATTGAAACGGTAGAGTAAAGTAAACAGACCCCCCGGCTTGCTAATGCGATGCCGGGGGTTCTTGCTGGCTTTTTGTGCAAAATCGCCCAAATTTCAAGCACCATGTCGCCTGCACCCCCATAAGCTGCGCTGTGCGATGCTCTGGCAATTGTCTTCCCGAAACACGGCGTTAGGCCTGTTGGTTACAAACCGATCAAAAAATCAGGGGGATGCCATGTTCTATTCGAGACAGTTATTGCGGGCCGGACTTGCGAGTATCATCGCAGCTTTATGTCTGGCGATGCCAGCTTTTGCCCAGACCGATAGCGGGGACACTGCTTGGATACTGACTGCGACTGCGCTGGTCCTGTTTATGACACTGCCCGGTCTGGCGCTGTTTTATGGCGGCTTGGTACAGGCCAAGAATGTCTTGTCAGTCTTGATGCAATGCTTCGCTGTGGCCTGTCTGATGTCCTTACTCTGGTTGGCGGTTGGCTATTCCATCGCCTTCGGAACAAGTTCTCCATATTGGGGCGGGCTTGGCAAAGCCTTCCTCAATGGCGTCACATCGGATGCGACGAGTGGCACCTTGCCCGAATCTTTGTTCTTTGCCTTCCAGATGACGTTTGCGATTATCACACCGGCCTTGATGATCGGGGCCTTTGTTGAACGGGTGAAGTTCTCTGCGGTGTTGGTCTTTTGCGCCGCTTGGCTCGTCTTGGTCTATGCCCCTGTGGCCCATTGGGTCTGGGGTGGGGGATGGCTCTCGGACATGGGCGTCACCGATTTTGCTGGCGGCATTGTTGTCCACGCGACCGCAGGCGTATCTGCATTGGTGTTTGCCATCGTGCTCGGCAAGCGCAGCCATTTCCCCAAAGAGCTGCGTCCACCGCATAATCCTGGTTATGTCATGCTTGGCGCGGCGATGCTCTGGGTCGGTTGGTTCGGCTTTAATGCCGGTTCGGCAGTGGCTGCGGATGCAAGTGCGGCACAGGCGATGGTCGTCACCCACACATCCGCTGCAACTGCGGCGCTGGTCTGGATGATGATCGAGTGGGTCAATTTCGGGAAGCCGACCCTTGTCGGTATTGCCACCGGAACCATTGCCGGCCTTGCGACGATCACACCGGCAGCAGGGTCCGTCGGTCCGGTCGGCGCGCTGATCATTGGCGCTTTGGCCGCGATTGTCTGTTACGCGGCTGTGGTTCTGATCCGCACCAAGCTCAAAATCGACGACTCGCTTGATGTCTTCGCTGTCCACGGTGTTGGCGGCATTCTCGGCACATTGCTGATCCCGTTTCTCGCGGGTGTCGGTCCTATGGCGCCGGGCCTTGACGGGGTTAGCATTGGGGAACAGTTCGGCATTCAGCTCGGCGGCGTTCTCGTCGTGTCAATCTATTCGGTGATTGTCTCGCTCGCTTTACTCTTCATCATCAAGGCTGTGATTGGCCTCAGAGTATCAGAGAGCGAAGAGGACGAAGGTCTCGACACAAGCTCGCATGGCGAAACCGCTTACCCGTTCTAGCGGCAGCTCCAAGGCAATCGCGCCGATTTTTAGAGCAGTCCCGACAGATGACGCCTGCCGCCATCAAGGGTCAGGGTTTCACCCGTGATAATCCCTGCGCCCGGCGAGGCGAGATAGAAGGCGGCATCGGCAATTTCTTCGGCCAGAGAGGCGCGCCCGAGCGGGGTGCGCTTCTTTAGCCAATTGCCTTCTTCGGTATTCTTGGCTTCGACCCTTGGGCGGATGGCGGATATCGCATTGACGCGAATACCGGCACTGGCCAGTTCGACCGCACCTGTGCGCACCAGCGCCTGCATGGCACCTTGGGCAAAGCTCTCGGTGAATTGCCCAGGATTGGATTGGCTCGCCGATTGCGACAAGATGAAGGTGACCGTTGGCATGCGCCGATGACGCTCCAGACCGACCCCCTCTAGCGGCACTTGTTCGGCAATCGCATTGGCGAACAAATGAAGCGCCAATGCCCCGCTACGTGCGCCTTTTTCAATGGCGCTGTCGAACGCGTCCATATTTAATCCGGTAAGCTCGTCAGGGCTAGGCAGGGGCGGAATGATCACCAGATTGTCGCGTCGGCCATAGGCCTCAAGCGCGGCCGTCAAGGCATTGCGTAACCCGATCTGATTATACAGTTCACCGTGATGATAAGCCACTTCGTCAGGCAGTTCATCGCGCGCCTTTTCAAGACTCTTCTCGTCTGGTGAGGCCACCAGTACCGAATGCCCGCTTTCTTCAAACCTGCGCGCACATGCAGCTCCGGCATCGCGGCCCAGTCCAAGAATAAGGGTTACAGGAGTTTCCATATCAGTGCCCTATTTGGCCGGTTTTGCGGCAGGGGTGTCAGCCGTATTGGCTGTTTGTTTTGTCGCAGCCTGTTTCGTGGAGGCACGCTTGGTAATCCGCTTCTTCGCCGGAACCGATGGCTTGGCCTCGGCATTCCGGACACTGGCGATCTCGTCGGAGAGAATAGCAAGCCGGTCATTGAGACGGTGTTGCGCGAGCAATATTTCGTTCAGCAACCGCACAATCATATAAAGCGCCAGCAATCCGCCGAGCCCAAGCCCGACTTGTAACAAGCCAGCGAACAGACGACCAATCCCGCCACTTGGCGCAATCCCGAATATACCGAGAACAGCCTGCACAAAGATCAAGCCGGCGCAGAGGGCAAACAGACCGCCCATTGCCTGTACGCTTATGCGTACCGAGCTTTGCGTCATCGCGCGGTCCTGTTGAAACAAATCTCTCATCTCACACTCCTAATCAGAGCGCGCACTTATAGCGGTCGAGAGTTAATTTTTCGAGAGACTTCTCTTGGTCTGCTCGCCAGCCTCAGCCAGACAGAGTGGCCAATTGTTCCTTGATCCTGAGTTTTTGGCGTTTAAGTTTGGTGAGAAGCAAAGTGTCGATTGAAGGCTGTTTTTGTTGAGTTTTAATTTCGATATCTAAATCTCTATGCTTTGAGGATAGTTCTTCGATACGGCCTTGTATGGACATTTTGTCCGCCTCCTTCAGTTGTGGAACACTTTCTACGAGACCTTCTGTATAGCACAAAAAAGGCTCCGAGTCCCGCCGCTGGCTAGAATTTCCGAACTAAAATTCCCTTTTTGGGAGAGCTGGACTTCAGTCAGTCTTCTGCTTGTTCTTATCGGCAAACATGGCGTCGTCCGCAGCTTTTAAAATCTGGCTGGCCGATGCGCCTTCCGCGCGTGCGACCGCCCCGATAGAGGCGGTGACCCCGTACATTGTATCCGAGGCAGCATTGAGCGTTTCGCGCATGGTTTCGACACGGGCAAGCGTCTGTTCGGGATTGGAGCGTATCAGCACAATGGCAAATTCATCGCCTCCGATCCGACCAACAATATCGCTGCGGCGAACCCCTGCTTTCAGAATTTTCGCGACAGCCACCAGAACCTCGTCTCCGGCTTCGTGCCCGTGCTTGTCGTTGACCCGTTTGAAGTCATCGAGATCGATATAAAGTACCGACAAAGCGTCATTGTGTCGATCGGCTAGCAAAACCTCGCGTTCAAGTTCGCGTACAAAGGCCCGCCGGTTGAGAAGCGGGCACAGCGGATCGCTATCGGCCAGCGACTCGGCACGTTTGAGTTTGCGTTTCAGGCGCTCGATCTCGGCGCGCAGTTTCACATTGTCCGCGACCAGATCGACCATGCTTTCGATATCCGGGTTTGCGCCAGTCTGCCGATCTGTTTCCGTTTCCCTCGCCATAACTTACCTTTGAACGGGCATTTGGGGCACCATAAGTCTCTCATTCGTCAGTATAATCAGCTCTGGCGGAATAGGCCAGATTGTCTCGAATATGCCCTGAAGCTTGACGCAATGCACGGGTGGCATATGTTTGGCCGCTTTCATTGCTCGGAAAGCCGATATTATGACCAAGAATGCCGCAAACGGCCAACCCAGTGTTGGTATCATTATGGGTAGCCAGTCCGACTGGCCGGTCATGCAAAAAACCTCGGATATTCTGGGCGAGCTCGGTGTGACCGCCGAAGTTCGCATCGTCTCCGCTCACCGGACCCCGCATAGGCTCACAGAATATGCCACCAGTGCGAAGTCACGCGGGCTAAAGGTCATCATTGCAGGGGCGGGCGGCGCAGCGCATTTGCCCGGTATGGCGGCAGCGATGACGGAGCTTCCCGTGCTCGGTGTTCCGGTCGAGTCAAAAGCCTTGTCGGGCATGGACAGTCTCTTGTCGATCGTCCAGATGCCGCGCGGCGTTCCTGTCGGTACATTGGCCATCGGAGAGGCGGGCGCCCTAAATGCTGGCCTGATGGCCGCATCGATTATTGCGCTTGAAGACGAGGGTGTTGCCAAGGCACTTAAAGCCTATCGCGACGCGCAAACCGCACGGGTCACAGAACGCCCCGAAGGCTGGGCGGGCCAGTGACATCTAAACCAGTGACTTCCAACGCGGTGACCGTTTTACAAACAGGCGCACGTATCGGCATTTTGGGCGGCGGTCAGCTTGGCCGCTTGCTCGCGCTTGCTGCCGGTGGTCTAGGCTTTGATGTACATATCTATTGTCCCGAGCAAAATTGCCCGGCCTCGCGCGTGGCAGCGCAGACCACGGTGGCAGCTTATGATGATGCCGATGCGCTCGCAGCCTTTGCGGCTGACTGCGATGTGATCACCTACGAATTTGAAAATGTTCCGGCCAAAACAGTCGAGATCATCTCTGCCGCAGGCGGTCGGGTACAGCCCAATGCCAAAGCTCTCGAGATGTCACAGGACCGCGTCACGGAAAAAACCTTTCTCAACGAGATCGAAATTCCAACCGTCGAATTTCAAGCTATTGGCGGCGGTGATGACTTGGAAGAGGTGCTGGCAAAGTTTGGCGGTCGCGGTATTCTGAAGACGCGCCGCGAAGGCTATGACGGCAAAGGCCAGATCAAACTTGACGGTGAGGGCGCTGGTTCAAACGTGGCTGATGCCCAAGCCTTGGCCAATGAGCGGAGCTGTGTTCTCGAAGCCTTTGCCCCGTTCGAGCGCGAAATATCGGTTGTGGTCGCACGTGGAAATTCGCGGGAAGGCACAGTTGAAACGCTTGTCTTTGATCCGTCGGAAAACGTGCATGAACATGGCATTCTCAAACGCTCGCTTGCGCCAGCCAATATCTCCGGCACTGTTCAAACTGCGGCGATTGATGCAGGCGTCAAACTTGCCGAAGCGCTTGACTATATTGGCGTGCTGGCCATCGAATTTTTCGTCATGCCGGACGGGGCACTGCTGGCCAACGAGTTTGCTCCGCGTGTGCACAATTCAG
>JBDVDE010000075.1:0-69412 GCA_039942135.1 Hyphomonadaceae bacterium | reverse complement strand
GGGCGCGAAGGCAATTTGATCGATGCGTCCGACAAGGTCACCGAACGCCTCGGCGGAGCGGACACATTCCACACCGCTTCGACCGCAGAAATTTTTGACGCCTTTACGCTCGACGATGGCAACACCGATCTGCCGCGGGTCATTCAGGATGGGGTCTCTATTCCGTCAACACCCTTGCGCGATGCGTTCTCAAGCACGGATACGTTTAACGCCGTGCCGATCATCACCGGAACCAATCGCGACGAAATGAAACTTTTCCAAGTGTTGAACCCGGAATTCACGCGGACACGCCTGGGGCAATTTATTGTCGCGCGCGATCAGTCCTATTACTCGGCGTCTTCCGATTATGGCAGTCGCATCTGGCGCATTCGTGCTGTTGATATGCCCGCAGCACAAATGGCAGCTGCCGGACATGATCAGGTCTATGCTTATAGGTTCGATTGGGATGATGGCGGCCGCGTGTTTCTGACCAATTTGAAGAAACTGCTCGGGGCCTCACACGCGATGGAAATTCCGTTCGTGTTCAACCGGTTCGAACTGCTCGGGGCGATGGACAGATATATGTTCCAGAAAAAGACCTTTGCAGCCCGCGATGCGCTCAGCCGCAATATGGGAACCTATTGGGCCAGCTTTGCGCGCGACGGTGTTCCGGCCAATGGCGCGAGTGTCGCTTGGCCTGCCTATGCGGCTGGCGGTGAAGCCCTGATGCGCTTTGACAGCGAGACAGATGGCGGCATCGGGCTGATCCATGGCGCAGACAGTTTCGAAGCGATCCTCGCAGACATCAAGGCTGACAAACGCCTAAATGCGGCCGAGCGCTGTCGCCTCGGCGTTGGTCTTGCGGTATATCTTCCACGCGCGGCGAGTGAATTGGGCTGCGGTGCCTAGCCAAGCCTCTCGCATCTTTCCTGACCCTGTAGAGATCTATGATGACAGATAAGAAGAACCTTTTTTTGGGCGGCGTCGCTTTATGGCTGCTCGGGGCCGTCATCATGCACTTTGTCGGACCGTATGTGTTTAATGGCGGGCTGTTACACATCATCTTCTGGATATCGAACTTTCTCGCGCCGGTTTCGGTTTTGCCCCTGATCGCAAAACGGCTGGGCCGGACGAAGCATGAAATGTTCGAGCCGACGGCGGTGATGCTGCTGCCCGTGATGATGCTCGATGGTCTGGCGATCACCTCGGACACATTTGGCTGGACGCAAATCTATGCAAGCAATCCTCAACTGGCAGGGCTTACGGGCGGCTTCTTGCTATTTGCCAGCGGCAGCTTTTTCTTTTGGGCGCTGGTCTGGCATCGCGCCGATTAAATTCCCTTAACACTCAAACCCAAGTCTTGCCCTTTTTCATTCTCCGACCCCTAATGGACAGATGAACTTGGGAGGGTTTGAATATGACCGAAGCTGACATCGAAGCTGCGACCGCTAATTATATCGACAGTCTCGGCGCAGATGCGCTTGCCAAAGCCGCCGCTTATACATCGGGTGGTCACTGGCTGATCCTTGGCGGGCTGGTCGTTTCGGCCATTGTCACCTTATTGATTGTTCGCACCGGAATTCTCGCGCGTATAGAAACCCGCTTCGGGCCAAGCTCCGCGCGCGGTATCCTTCTGATCGGTATCGTCTATTCCCTATTGTCCACTCTCTTCGGTCTGCCTTGGGCGATCTATAGCCAATGGTGGCGCGAAACGGGCTATGACCGAACGAGCCAGCCCCTGATGGATTATCTCGGCCAATCGGCTATCGGCACAGTGATTACCACAGTCATGCTTTCGATATTCATCCTGCTTTTGTATTTGCTGATCCGCAAGGCAGGACGCACTTGGTGGATATGGTCTGGCGGGCTGGTGGCCGCCTTCGTGACGGCGGTCTTGCTGCTTGGTCCGGTCTTGATCGAACCCATATTCAATACATATGAACCCGTTCCCGAAGGCGAAGTCCGCATCGCGCTCGAAGAGATGGCGGCCGAAGCCGACATACCGTCCGACCGGCTTTTCATGTTTGATGGTTCGCGCCAGTCCAATAATTTTACCGCCAATGTGTCCGGCCTTGGCAGCTCGGCGCGCATTGCCATTTCCGATGTCGCATTTGGCGAGGCTTCACTTGATGAAGTCAAAGCGGTCACAGGACATGAGGTTGGCCATTATGTGCTCGGTCATATCTGGCGGATCCTAGGTGTACTGGTCGGGACGGCGATTGTGCTGTTCTTCCTGACAAATCTGGTGTTCTCCCCAGTATCGAGATTCTTCGGTGCGAGCCCGAATATCGCCCATCCGTCATCGCTTCCAGTGCTGTTCTTTATCATTGGCGCGCTCTCCACCCTTGCAACACCCGCCCAGAATGCGGTGACGCGCATAGGTGAAAACGAGGCGGATCAATACTCTCTGGAGACGGTCAACTTGCCAGATGCGCTGGCGTCAGCGCTGGTTAAAACGGCCGAGTATCGCTATCCACGACCAAGCGGTTTGCAAGAAGCGCTGTTCTATACGCACCCATCGGTGGAGAAACGCGTGCGGCGCGCGATGAAGTGGAAGGCCGAGCAGGAACAGGCGACCGCGCCCTAAAGCTCGCGCGCTTAAATTTCACCGGTTAGTTCGAGTTCGACAGGTCCGGTCATCATCACCCGATCCGTGGTTTCCAGCCATTCGATCTCAAGCTCGCCGCCATCGAGTATCAGGCGGGCTTTGCGACCTGTGTGTCCAGCACGCGATGCGCAGACGAGCGCTGCGCAAGCCCCGGTTCCGCAGGCAAGGGTTAGCCCTGCTCCGCGCTCCCAAACCCGCAACCGAATGGTCGTGCTGTCGATGATTTGGGCGAAGCCGACATTGGTGCCTTCGGGAAACAAAGGATGCCATTCGACCAGCGGGCCGATTTTCGGAATATCGTAGGCTTCGACATCCTCGACAAAAAACACGGCATGTGGATTGCCCATGGACACCACAGCAGGGCGCGAGAGAACAGGATCATCAATCGGACCAATCTTTACATCCACACCGCGTACATCCATCGCTTCGGACAGGGGAATATCTTCCCAACCGAGAAGCGGCGATCCCATATCGACCTCAATCAGTCCGTTTTCACCGCGACTGGCCTTGAGAATATCCGCTTCGGTCTGAATGGTGATCTGGTCTTTGCCGGTTTCGGTCAGGATCAAATCACCGACGCAGCGGCTGACATTTCCGCAAGCCGAGACTTCTTCGCCGGAAGAATTCCAGATGCGCATGAACACATCTTTACCCATGGCCTGCTCCAGCGCAACGATCTGATCTGCTTGCGCTTCGGCTGCGATTGCACGAATCTGACCCTCGGTCGGCGCAAACGGAGCCGTCCGCGCATCAAAGATCATGAAAGCGTTTCCCGCACCGTTCATCTTCCAGAATTTCATACGGTCTTTTAAGGCTCGCCGACACGCTCGCAAAGCTTATTCTTTGCGAAACCGACAAATTTGGACAGGTTTTCCCGCTATCTCGGCAACCGATAGACCAGCACCCATCCTGCGATCTGCAAGCAGAACGCCGCAACCAGCGCCAGAGACACAAGTGGATGCCCCAAAAAGAAAGATAGGACCGCGACCAGCGCGCAGCCGCCATCTACGGCTTGCGAGCTAATCACATGCCCCGCCGGACGCCGCGCCGCCAAGACCTGAGCAAGCGTGATATTCTGCCAAATCCTGCCCATATTCGGTGGGCCGAACACGTCTTGCAGTTCGCGCGGGTCCATAATGCCGGTGAGTTCACAAAGGTCCTGCACCTTGGCTTCCGCCATAATCACAGCCTGCTTACGCGCCGAAGATGCAACGCTCGACACAATTGCCGAGAGAATAATCGCCAGTGCCATCGCTGTGGCAGCGAGCCCGTCAACCAGCGGGGTCATCGATGCGCACGGGGAATGGCAGCCCAATAGTCGAAATCGAGCAGAATATCGGGATCATATTTGCCGTCGTCGGAGCGGAGCGGGAAATCGGCACACGGTCGATTTTTGGCGGCCACAAGCCGAAGGCGGAGCGCACCGACTGTCTCTGAAATCTCAGCCTTGTCGAGCACTTCGCTCCAGGCATAGACGGTATCGCCCGCGAACAGAGGTCCGGCATGGGTTCCAGCGTTGATGGCCAGCATCTCTGCCGCGTTCGCAAGACCATTGAAACTAAGCGCGCGGGCCAGCGAGATCACGACCCCGCCATAAATCAGGCGTTTACCGAAACGGCTTTGGGCCTGTGCATGGGCATTGAAATGGACTTTGGCCGTGTTCTGATAAAGCCGTGTTGCGATCTGGTGTTCGGCCTCTTCAACCGTCATCCCGTCAACATGGTCAATTTTCTCGCCAATGTCATAGTCTTCATAGCGATGCGGCGATCCGGCGAGCGCATCGTCCCAGCCTTTATAGTCGCGCACAAACATACCGGCTTCTGCCATAGAAACGCTCTTGCGCAGATCCGGCACAATGGTTTCAGGCGCCGGGCTATCTGGGTCACGCTTGTGCACCATGACCCAACGCACATAGGACAGCACCTCTTCATCGCGCTGGTTAAGTCCTGTCGTACGGATATAGACCACACCCGTCTTGCCGTTGGAGTTTTGCTTATGACCGATCACTTCCGAGACAGCCCGAAGCGTATCACCTGCCCTGACCGGCCTGACAAAACGCCCCTCGGCATATCCGAGATTAGCGACCGCGTTCAGAGAGATGTCCGGCACGGTTTTTCCAAAAACGGTATGGAAGGCCAGCAAAGGGTCAATCGGCGCGCGGTGACCTGTTGCCACAGCAGCGAACTCGTCTGATGAATACAGAGCATGCCGACTACCCGTCAGGCCGCGATAGAGCGATACATCGCCAGCGCTTAGGGTGAGTGGGGTGGCATGGATGAGTTCGCGACCAAGCGTAAAATCTTCGAAAAAATTACCGGGGTTGGATTTCATAGACCGCAGCTCCAAACAAGAGCCTGCGTCTCCTCAGCAAGCGTTAGACTTGCGCATACAGGCTATAAAAATTCTCCGCAGACAATGTGTCTACAGTCCCTGTCTGGATAAAGGAGCCCGATACCAAAAACAAGCTTACCCCAATGGCAACCAAGCTGGCGGCAAAGGCTGCACCTTCGGGGTTTTTGCGCGTGTTACGCAATACCGCGCGCGGTCCCAGCGCAATCATCGGGATGCCAAAAATCAGAAAGGCCGACACCGCAAGACAAACTGCAGCTATCCACATGATAAGCATTCCGAATCTCCTCAATAAGAGCAGATTATGCCAAAACAGGTTTAATTATCGACGCTCGGAAATGGTGAAATTTCACACATTTTGCTGATTTTTCACAAAATTTCGAGCAAACGCTCATTTGGTCGGCCCAATATCGCCCGGTCGCCATGGATGCCAATGGGACGCTGGATCAGCTTCGGGTTATCCGCCATTGCAGCGAAGACCTCTTCATCACTTGCGGTGTCAGGCAAACCGACTTTGACGGCATCCTTCTCACGCAGGAAAACACGCGGCGACACATTACCCATTTTCCGCGCCAAATCGCGAATCTCGTCGAGACTTAACCGCCCCGACTCGGTTGTATATTTGCGCACAGTGACATCAACACCGGCCTCTTGCAGGAGCAAAAGCCCTTTTTTTGAGGATCCGCAGCCAGAATTGTGGATAAGTGTATATGTCATCGATAGGTCCTAATTCTTGTCGAAATGGCTTGAACACGCCTTATTTCATTGGCGATAGCACTCCCGCAAAGCAATTGAAATAGCCTGTTTGGCACGCGATCGACTGCCAAAATCCTGTGAACTATCCCGTTCTAGCCTTGAAGCTGACGTGTTTTGCCCCCAGATTCATAGTGGCGCTGGCGTTTATGTATAGGAGGACCACATTATGAAATCACTTCCAACGGTTAATACCGGCACCTCTACCAAGGCTCAAAACCTGGTCTATATCCGCAAAATGGCGCTTGAAGAAGCCCGCGAAATCGTACCTGCCGATACATTCGATATTCTGGCTGCGCCGGAAAATCTGTTCAGCGTTCACTCGTCAAATGGCGAAAGACTGGCGATTGTCGAAGGTCGGGAAGCGGCATTCGCGGCCGCGCGCGCATATGATCTGCGTCCAAGAAGCGTCCACTAGACGGCTCTAGGCAGCGGCGCCTTCAATCCCGCCAATCAGCAAAGCCCGCGTGTCAGCTGCATTCTCGCTGCTGCGAAGTGCCGAGCGCAGGCCAGACTGACGAAACTCCCGCGAGACATGCGCCAAAGCCCGCAAATGGTCCCCGCCGGCATTCTCGGGTGCAAGCAGCATAAATATCAGATCACACTGGCGATCATCCACGGCTTCAAAGTCGATCGCAGTTTCCAATCGCGCAAATGCACCGACAGCTTTGTCGAGGCCAGGAATGCGGGCATGCGGAATGGCAACCCCATCCCCCACGCCTGTCGAGCCGAGCCGTTCGCGCTCCATGACCGCCTCTAGAATATCTCTAGGATCAAGACCTGTACGCTCAGCCAAACAGTCGGACATCTGCCGGATGACCTGTTGTCGGCTGTCGGCCAGAAGAGGGGAAATTATCGCATTCGGATGCAATAATTTAGTAAAATCAGCCATTTAGTCAGTCCAAGTCAGGTGCTTGCCGACGCCGGTGCGGGGTCAACCCAGCCGATATGCCCGTCTGGACGACGATATACAAGGTTTAATCTTTCGAGCGTGGCATGTTGGAAAAATACGACGGGTGCCTCGCCCAGTTCAAGCTGCATCACAGCCTCGGCGACAGACATGGTGCGCATCTGTTCGTCCATCTCCGCAATGACCAGTGGTTGCAGGTCATTATCGCTCTCACCTTCTTCATCATGGCTCTGCAAGACAAAGGCTGGCACAGGCTCGCTGGGCATCGGTGTACGGTCAGCGCGGTGATGATCTTTCAAGCGGCGCTTATACCGCCGCACGCGCTTTTCCATCTTTTCAAGCGCTTCTTCGAGCGCGGCATAGGGTTCTTGTGCCCCGCCTTGGGCATTGAGGACAATCCCAGACGGCAAATGGACCGAGCAATCAACAATGGTCTTGTAACCCGATTTGGAGACAGTCACCGCGCCGCCCGTGGGCCGATCGAAATATTTGGTGACTGCTGCTTCAAGACCTGCCTCGATGCGACCGCGCAGTGCGTCGCCGAGATCTATATGTTTGCCGGTAATCTGAATTTGCACGTGTGGGAACTCCATTCTGAACAAGACCGAAGGGGCGGAATTGGCCAGATTTTGGCCATATGCATGAGCCCCAAGCGAGTTTAAAGCCTACACCAAAACCGGCTTAAGATCACGCACTTCGTTTCAAAATACGCCGTCTTTGGACGCTTGAAGGGATATTCAGGCTTTCGCGATACTTAGCGACCGTTCTGCGGGCAATATCGATCCCGAATTCGCGCAAAATATCGACGATCTGATCGTCTGACAGAACATTTTCGACCACTTCTTCGTCGATCAAATGCTTGATCCGGTGACGCACGGCTTCGGCTGAATGCGCCTCCCCGCCCCCCGTCGCCGGGATGGCAGCGGAGAAGAAGTATTTCAATTCGAACATACCGCGCGGCGTCGACATATATTTGTTCGCCGTCACCCGGCTCACAGTACTTTCGTGCATCTCGATAACGTCGGCAACCTGTTTGAGATTGAGCGGACGCAGATGAGCAACACCGTGGGCAAAGAACGCATCTTGTTGGCGTACAATCTCGCTTGCCACTTTCATAATTGTGCGAGCACGCTGGTCGAGCGACTTAATCAGCCAGCTCGCATTGGCGGCACATTCGGAGATAAATTCTTTTTCCTTGTCGCGCATCGGAAGCGCGGTGACTTCAGCATAATAGGCTTTGTCCATCAGCACGCGCGGCAAGGTTTCGGCATTTAGTTCAACCGCATACATGCCGCTCGGCAGTTCCCGAACGAACACATCCGGCGCAACAGCAATGGTGACATCACTGGCAAATCCGCCGCCCGGACGGGGCGTGAGCGCGCGCAACTCTTGCAGCATGCCTTCAATGTCGGATTTGTTGACCTCGCACCGGCTCGCCAATTGGGCAATATCATGCTTGGCAACAAGGTCCAGATTGTCGAGCAAAGCCTGCATCGCCGGATCAAGGCGGTCCAATTCTGCCAGTTGCAGCGCCATGCATTCGGGAACAGACCGCGCCATAACACCCGTCGGGTCAAAGCCCTGACATGTTTTCAAAACAGTTTCGACAAGGGCAAGATCAGCCCCGAGAGCCTCGGCGACTTCGGACAGGTCTGCGCGGCAATATCCGCCATCATCCGTATCATCAATCAACCGTGCAGCGATCAGTGCGCTTGCCGGATCGAACCCTGACAACATGACCTGATCAGACAAGTGTTCACGCAATGACTTCTCTGGCGTTAGTCTCGATTCAAAATCGAAGTCTTCGCCGCCGCCTTTGCCGCTTCCCGCTTGTGACCAATCGGTCTCGGCGGATGGGCCGGATGCGCGTTCGGGCGTGCCGGTGTCTGACGCGCTATCGCCATTATTTACGTCTTCGCTCGGCGCATCGAGCGCTTCGCTCGCAGCCCCTAGTTCGCGCGATCCGCCCTCACCCAGCTCGGTCCGGCCGCCAACATCTTTGCCATCGTCGGCGCGGCCATCGGTTTCGGGCTCGGCTTTCGCCTGCTCGCCTTCGGCGCGTTCGAGCAGCGGATTGCGCTCGATTTCAGCCTCGACAAATTCTGCGAGTTCCTGATTGGAAAGCTGCAACAGTTTGATCGCCTGCTGCAATTGAGGGGTCATGACCAGGGACTGGCCCTGACGCATATCTAAATTCTGGCGCATAGCCACGGACCTTTACGCTGCGAAGCGATCGCCCAGATAGACCCGTCTTACATCTTCATTGTCGAGCACATCTTCCGGTGCGCCGTCAAACAGGACCTTGCCGTCATACATGACGAAGGCACGATCCACGATTTGTAAGGTCTCGCGTACTTGGTGATCGGTAATCAAAACGCCTAAGCCGCGCTTTTTCAAATACCGCACCAGATCGGAAATATCCGAAATAGCGAGAGGGTCGATCCCGGTGAACGGTTCGTCCAGGAGCATGAAACTCGGCCGGGAGGCTAGCGCTCTCGCAATTTCGACACGTCGACGTTCCCCGCCAGAAAGGGCCGTTGCCGACGCCGATCTCAATCGGGTAATGTTCAACTCGCCAAGCAATGCGTCCACTTGTGCTTTGCGTTTCGACTTGTCTTTTTCGACAAGCTCAACGACCGCCGCAATATTTTCCTCGACGGTCATGCCGCGAAAAATAGAGGCTTCCTGAGGGAGATAACCAACGCCAAGACGAGCGCGCTGATACATTGGCAGCGCGGTGACATCTTCTCCGTCAATCTTGATTGTACCGCTATCGGCACCAATCAGTCCCATAATCATATAGAAGCAAGTGGTTTTGCCAGCCCCATTGGGTCCGAGCAGGCCGACAACTTCACCGCGCTTTAGAGAAACCGAGACATCCCGAACCACTTGGCGCTGGCCAAATGATTTCGCAATTCCAGAGACAACAAGACCATCGTCTGAAGGGGTCATCTTGAATACTTCTCCATCGCACAGCCCGATGCCGTACCAGAGGACGACATTAGAGGATTTTGCTTAAAATATGATGAGTCTGGCATGGTAAATTTACTCGATTCCGCCTGAACTGTTTCGTTCGGTCGGATTGATCTGGATGATCACGCGCTCGTTCCCCGCCCCATTATCACCGCAGCCAAGGGTTGATTTACCGGCGCCGATTTCAAGTGTCAGGCATTCGCCTTGCGCAATATCGTCACCGCGCGCGAGAATAACATTTCCGGTCATGAAGACCGTATCCGTCGCCGCCGTGTAAATAGCGTCGTCACCACGCGCTTTGAGATCTTGTGTGACATAATGGACGTTGCCAACCGCTTGCATATTATCAATCGCGCCAAACCCGCCGCCAATACCGCCTGTACCGCCCGTTTCGCTGCCCGCGAAGTTGATTGTCAGCACATCCGATTGCAGGCGCGCATTGCCTTGCACAACATCAACATCGGAACTGTAGACAACGCGCTTGCTTTGATCGAGAATTTCCGCCTTGCCAGCTTCGATCTGGATCGGGCCGCCATCCGGGCTCAATTGCGCAAAAGCGGAGCCAGCCGCGACAAGAATAAACGCCGTCAAAAGACCTGCAAACTTTATCATAACTTGTTCCTATTCGTTCGGGGCTTCAGGCAAGATTATGGTCCTGACCCCATCTGTTAACAAGACACTATCATCACTATCGTTGAGTTCATAGGAGCCCGCCGTAATGTCCCCGATGGGGCCGGTTCCTTCGAGCGGGCTCAGACCGATCACTTTACCCGTTTCGATCTCGACCTTTGCATGGGTGCTATGGAACAAATATCCTCGCGCATCGCGCATCAGAACATCTTCAAACAGGTTGAGCGTCTCCGTAGATCTATCGAACAGGCCGAGTGGCGCGATGACGTCACCATTTTTAGAATTTTCGAGTTTCGGATTTACGAGATCGACAAGATCATTATTCGCGCGTCGACGCTCGGCACTATCAGCCGTAATGATATAGAGTTCGCCATTTGCATCGCGCCCCGAAAATCGCGGATTGAGCATAACCACCATTTCGTCTGACACCGGTGCTTCACCCGCGCCAGTCACACTTGTATAGGCGCTGCGCGCAACAAAACCGAGAAACACGCCCAAGGTTATAATTGCGGACGCCACCAATGACAGGCGCATCCATTTAACGATCTGCGTGCGCTTACGCGCTTGCGCGAGACTGAGCTGCCGGTGCGGCGCCCAAAGATCTAGGTCTCTAACGGTTTCGGCTGTCATACATATACACTTGCATCTAGGTGTTCACCATAACCCGCCAAGGCTTTGGCCGCTAGCGGCAATTCCCGCAAATGAAGGTAAACCAATGGCGTTTAGCTCGAATGGGAAAAAATATCGCTGTGTTCCCAGCCGGCGAGGTCAAGCTCGGCACGGGTTGGTAGAAATGCAAAACACGCCTCTGCCAGCGCCAACCGCCCCTCGCGCACCAGCATCGCTTCGAGCCCGTTCTTGATCTTGTGCAGGTGCAAGACGTCCGACGCCGCATATTGCAGCTGGGCATCGGTCAAATGCTCTGCGCCCCAATCAGAGCTTTGCTGCGCTTTTGACATATCAACACCAGCAATCTCCTTGGAGACATCCTTGAGCCCATGCCGGTCAGTATAGGTCCGCGCGAGCTTAGAGGCTATCTTGGTGCACCAGACCGGCGCGCAGGTAATGCCGAGATGTTTCTGCATCATCGCAACATCAAAGCGGGCAAAGTGAAACAGTTTCAAAATGTCCGGATTGGCCATCATCGCTTTGAGGTTCGGGCAGTTAAAGCCGCCAGCGCGGTCGAGCTGGACCACATGCGCCGTGCCATCACCCGAGGACAGCTGGACGACACACAGATCATCACGGTGGGGGTTTAATCCCATCGCCTCGGTATCAACAGCCACAACGGGTCCGAGATCAACGCCGTTCGCCAGGTCACCTTTGTGCAGTGTAATTCCGTTCATCGGGGCAGTCCTCATTCAATAATTGCACCTTTAGAGCATATTTCGGATGCGAGCGTCAGCCCCGAAACGGGATTTTGCAAGGCATTCACGCAATAAGAACAAGCTTTAACGGCTAGTCAAAGCTGCGCGCCCAGTTGCGCACCTCATCTATATAGAGAGCAGGCACTTCCATAGCTGCGAAGTGTCCGCCGCGCGGCATGTCGCTCCAATGGGTGATATTATAGGCGCGTTCGGCCCAGCTCCTTGGCGGAGCGGCCAAAAACGTCTCCCCCGGAAAATCGGCAAATCCGGTCGGCGTCTCGCAGCGCAGGCCCTCGGGCAAATTCGCACCGCCTTCGAAAAAGAAGGATTGATAGTAGCGCACCGAGGTCGCAAAGGCATCATTGACCAGATAGAGCATCAGATTGGTTATGAGCTGATCTTTAGAATAGACGCTCCAAAGATCACCGTCGGCTAGATCTGACCAACCGTGGAACTTTTCCAATATCCATGCCGCTTGCCCGACAGGACTATCCATCAACGCGAATGCCAGAGTTTGCGGCTTGGTCGCTTGCTGCATGAAATAACTGCCTTCGGCCTGCATGGCAGTGGCGCTTTTTTCGAGCCAAGCTGTCTCACTATCGGTTTGCGGTGTGGCAGGTGTCGGCCGGAATCCCATCATATTCAAATGGATCGCCTTACAGCCGCCCTGCTGATTATGATGACCATGGTTCAGGCCAATATAGGACGTGACCATCGCGCCCCAATCGCCGCCTTGGGCCAAATAGGTGTCGTAGCCGAGCACATCGCGCATAAGCTTGTCCCAAAGCGCTGCCGTGGCGCGCTGTCCAAACAGGGTCTCCGGCTTACCGGAAAAGCCATAACCGGGGAGCGACGGGATCACGAGATCAAACGCATCGCTTTCATTGCCGCCAAAGCGCGATGGGAAAGCGAGCGGCTCGATCACATCCCAGAACTCATAGAACGAGCCCGGCCAACCATGTGTGACCAAGAGCGGCCGCTTGCCCTTGGCCTCCCCGACAATATGTAAGAAATGAATGTCCAGACCATCGATGCAGGCTTTAAAATGCGGATGCTTGTTAAGCTCCACTTCCACCGCGCGCCAATCATATTTTTTCCGCCAATGCTGGACGAAATCTTTGAGAACCGGTGTGGACATGCCATGTGCCCATGCCTCGTCTGTGCCGCCTTGCGGAGGATCGAACCAGCGATAGTCGATGACACGTTTGCGGATACGTTCAAGGACGGATTGAGCGATCTCGATGCGGAACGGGACGGCGTCAGTTACGGACATTTTATGCTCATGCTAATCGGCGCGTGATCGGAAGGCTTGAAGCCGCCCCGCCATGCAAGATGCACTTTGTAACTCTGTAAATCTGACAGCGGCAAAGCTTCATCATTGGCCCAAATATGGTCGAGTCGCCGCCCACGATTGCTAGCCGCCCAGTCCTTGGCCCGATAACTCCACCATGAGTAAAGCTTCTGATCATCGGCATGGGCTAGGCGAGCAATATCATGAAAGCCGCCCTTTTGGCGGGAGGTTTCGAGCAGCTCTGTTTCGACGGGCGTGTGCGACACAATTTTCAGCATCTGCTTGTGTGACCAAACGTCATTTTCGTGTGGAGCCACATTGAGATCGCCGACCAATATACGCGGCGTTTTCTTCGCCTTTAGCCGCGCATATCCGGTGCCTAGTTTTTTGAGGAAGTCGAGCTTGTGGGCGAATTTTTCATTGGTATCGGGATCGGGCTTATCGCCGCCCGCTGGCAAATAGATATTGTGGATCTCGACACCCTTGATACGCGCAGCAATAACGCGTGCATGCCCTTCCCGGCAAAGCTTGGGTGCTGCGACCTGTTCAATCGGAAAGCGCGATGCAATCGCGACGCCATGATGCCCGCCCCTTTGACCGTGTAGCGCAAGGTGTTTCAATCCCATTGCTTCAAAGGCTTTGGCCGGGAACTGGTCATCCAGACATTTGGTTTCTTGCAGGCATATAATATCCGGCGATTCAGCCTCGACAAAGGCGGCGACATTCGGTGCGCGCAAACGGACCGAATTTATATTCCAACTGACAATTTGAAGTGAACTCATCCGCACAGTTTGTGGCAATGCGCCGCTCGCGTCAACGCGTTCAGGTCCGAGGGGTAGAGGGGGGGAAGAGGACCTGAACGCGCCCAACGCTAAGCGTTAGCCGGAATGGGACATCCGGCAAATATCAGCCAAATGGGCAAAACCTCAAAGGGGAATAGGAAGTCGGTGCCCGTTCAGCTGATGAGCAAGAATTATGGTCTCGTGGGGCCATTTTCAAGTAACTTATACGTTAGATTATGTTACTCAGTCAGTAGAACAGACCCCGCAAAGCACAATACTTCTTTTTCAGGGCCAAACTTGCTCAATCTCGCTCGTCATCTGCATCGATATCTTCGATCCGGAATAGCCTGGCATTGATGCGCATCCCCGTTTCTACGCCGGCCAAAGACACAGATGTAACGCCTCCGGCTGCGTCTTGAGTACGCCATGACACAATCGAATAATCGTTTTCATCGACAAAAACCGTC
The DNA here is from genome assembly GCA_039942135.1 of Hyphomonadaceae bacterium. GTDB lineage: Bacteria > Pseudomonadota > Alphaproteobacteria > Caulobacterales > Hyphomonadaceae > CALLCD01. The sequence continues at coordinate 55,303 of JBDVDE010000075.1, read as the reverse complement.
AATAGACCTTCATTCTCTCCCGAGCGGTCTTCCATGGTGACGCCGATGACACCATTGGCTTGACGGACGTCGAGCACGTTTGCCTCAGTTTCAAAATCGAGATCGTCATCAAGCAGCATCGCAAGAGGTGTTGCGGACAAAGGCACGCGGTCTTGGGTTTCAAGATCACTGTCTTCAATCGCCACGGTCGCTCCATCTGCAACGATCAAGAGCGGGTTTGGGTCATCATAATCAAATCTCACGCGTCCCGGGCGGCGCAAGTAGAAGTCGCCAGCTGCCTCACTATAGTCCGCACCGATCTGGAAGAAGCGGCCCTTAGCCGTTTCGATCTGTCCAATACTTGCGGAGATATCGGCAAGCAACGCATCGCGTTCAGCCCCTTCAATACTCACAATTACAGGTTCGATATTCAGCAGCTCTTCAGCTTCAGCTGGCTCAACCTCGGGGGCCGGATCACTCTGCGCCAATTGCGCGCTCATAGGGAACAAGCCAAAGGACAAGAGCGCCACGAGGACGGACGTAACAGATGACATGGCAAAATCTCCTAAAGCTATGCAGTAAAGATAAGCATTGAACATGCCAAATAACAGGGCAAAAATCAGGCAATTGCGCCCTGATTGGTTGCCCGCCATTCACATGCAAACGCAGAACGCCCGAATTGGTATGTCCTGCATCCAATCCGGGCGTTCCTAGTTTACGGTCAACGCAAACCCGTCACAAAAAAATGACTAGGATTTCCGCTTCTTCTTTTTAGGTTTGGCTTTCTTGGCCTTGGTCACTTTTGCAGCAACGCTCTTCTTTGCGCTGGCTTTTGGAGCCGCCTTTGGCTTTGGCTTTGGCTTTGCCTTTACGGCAACCCTTGGCTTCGCTTTGGCTTTGGCTTTGGCTTTGCCCTCTTCTTCTTCCGCAGCGGTCAGAGCGGTGAGTGTACGCAAGAACCCGTCACGGCGCGTCGCCGGCAAGCTGTCCATCAGCATACGATCCGCTGCGATCACGCCCGGCGATGCTTGCGCCAGCGCTTTGCGTCCAGACGCCATAAGCGTAAGCGACTTTGCGCGCGCATCCGTTTTTGAAACTGTTCTCTTTATGAGCTTTGCGCGCTCCATACGCGCCGCCATATCAGCCAATGTCGAGCGATCGATTCCTGTCGCCCGCACGAGGTGGCTTTGGCTTACGCCCTCTTGTTCTGAAATAGCCGACAGTACAGAAAACTGCCGCAACGTAATTCCGGCCGCGCGCAATGCTGCAGCTGAACGGTTGGCGGCAATTTGTTGTGCCCTGTGTAAGAGATGGCTTGCCGAATTTTCTAGATCAAACATATGTCCCCAATGTCCTTCTTAAAATGATGTAATTACAAAAAAGCGAATAGTCCAATTATTCCAAAGCGTTGTTTGGTCCCCCAGATACGCAAGAAAGTATGTATAGTATAGTAACAAAATACAATTTCCAACCGAATGCAGATTAAAAACTACTCATGTCTCGGTGCTGTTTTTCTGAAAGCTCCGCCTCGCGATAATAACAAGCTAGACAGATTTGGTATTTTTGGGCCGCACGGGACCGATCTTGGCAACGCCCATTGTGGAACAAATATTACACAATCCGGCGCGCCGTCGACTGACCCTGACGAGTTGGTCTACACTGTTCTTACCAAGGCGTTACTGATGCAAATCCTTGATGCGTGCGCACGCGAGATAGATGGCGTAAATGCGGAAAATCTTAAAAACATCAGCTTTGACAGCCGCCTAACAGCCGTTGCCGATCTATTCTGTGTCAAGATTTTATCTCGCTTCGGACATGATTTTGGGAAGACCGCCCCTAAAATTTTGCCCGCGACTTCACCCTTCACGCATTCGTCCGGTTAAGCAGCATCCTCCGCCTCGTCACTGATCGTGTGCTTTAATGTGTAAGGCACGAGCGACATGGCGAACACCAAGCCGATAACGAGATTTCCTAGCTTCCAGTTTGCCCACGCATCTTCGGACACGGTTGCGACTAAAATTTCATTCCAACCCGCCATGGCAATAAAATAGATCCCCCAACAGGTCGCCAACCGGTCCCATGCGAAATCAGGTAAGGAGAATAGACCGTCAAACATGATCCGCCAAAGATTGCGCCCCGTCATCAAGCCGCCAAATATGATTGATGCAAAGGTCAAGTTGATCACGGTTGGCTTATGCAGCAAGAAGCCTTTGCCAAAGACGATGCCGAGAATTCCGAATACCACGACCATACCTGTCGACATCAACAAGAGGGGGGAGATTTTCTCTTTGCGCAAAAGCCGTTTGCCAACCTCAAAGCTCATGCCGATCATGAGTATGCCTGTCGCCCAATAAAGCGCCGTGTCAGGCGTGAACCAACCGTCACCTTCCGGGAAACGACGCATCACATTGTAGACCACCAGAAAGCTAAGCACGGGCCAAAGCTCGCCCCAAAGACCGGCTGCGCCGTCCGATACTTGCGCCCCTGCTCCATCGGTTTGCTTCGGCGTTTGGGCGGGCGGCGTGGCGGTGTCGGTATCTTCACGCATTGGCATTACCTCTTCTGTTCAGAGCTGATGACAGCATATTGCGGGCGTCGCCAGCATTTAGAACCAGAGCAACGAAGGTATATGTCACAGCGCCCGCCCCTGCCTTCAAGAATAATTCCGGCCAACTTCCCCAATCGGGCAAGAGCGCAATAACTGGCCACATTGCAAGCGCGGCGATCACGGTTTTGGCGATTTCAGCAATCGGCACAGGTAAAGCAACATGCCGCCGCCCGACCACCCCCAGCAAAACAACTCCAAGCGCATAGCTTCCCACTGTGGCATAGACTGCGCCCATCACACCGATAGACTGCAGCAGTACAATATTCAGAGCGATGTTCGACACCGCAGGGATAATCATCAGCAAGGCGCGCTGATCGGTCCGCCGAACGAGCTGAAAACTTTCGGAAACATAGTGTATGAGCAAACCGTTCAACAGACCGGCAAAGGCGATCCACGGAATGATCTCTGCGGCCTGAACCCTCAGGTCTTGGGAGATCATAGCTTCGGCCAAGGGTTGGGCAACCAGCGCCAAACCGGTTGCTGCCGGCAAGCCCAAAAACAAGATCGTGTTGAACAGGCCGCGCGCAGCGCCAGAGGCCGCCTCCGCGCCATCTTTCTCATATGCAGCCATAATCAAGGGCGATCCGGCCATCGCCGCCCAAGCGCAAATCATCAGCACCGTTTTATCAGCCACACCATAACCAGCGGCATATGCTCCAACGGCCGCTTCATCGATGTAAAAATCGATCAGGAACCGATCTGCAACTGACAAGACGATATCAAGTGCGATCGCAGCCGCAATCGGAATGCCATATGACATCCATTGACGCGTCCGCTCGGGACTTCGAGTACCGCCACGGGCCCGCTTCCAGAGCCATGCGCCTTCAATCACTCCAATGGTCGTACACGCTGCAACCATGCCGACAAAAGGTGCTGCAGCCCCATATCCTCCGATATATGCAACCAACGCTCCGGCGACAAAGCCGAACACAATTCGCGCTGTCGACATCAAGGCATAGCGGCCGATGCGTTGGTGTGCCCGATGGGCCTCGAATGCAAGCTGGCCAATTGAATTGAAAACGGTCGCAACGAACAACCAGGGAAATATCGCGCTATAGTGAGGGTCGGATCGATATAGAAACCACCAAACGAGAAACATGGTGATGCCCATCAAAACGTGCGATCGAAACAATAGTCTCAAACCTGTATGATAGTGATTTTCCAACTCGCCCTCTTCGTGCGCGATGGACGCAAACCGGTAGCTGGCCGCCTCGACCCATGTCATTGTGATCGTATGGATCAACACCATGGCGGAGAACATCAATGCATAGCGGCCGTAATCATCAGCCCCGAGCAACCGCGTAAACACGTAGACACTGCCAAAACCGACCAATCCATTGGCGAGGCTTACTGGCAGATATCCGGTTAAGTGCTTAATCAGTTTCATATGGTGCGAGGTATCAGAGGTTTGATAGCGATGCTAGAGCAGGCTCACACTGTGTCCGCCATCGATGCCCTAAAGAAAGTAGATCAATGAGCCGAACAGGACGAACGCCAACTCTTCTGCAAAACGACCCGGCCAACGCGCCCGTTGATTGTCAGCTATGTCCGCGATTGGCCAGGTTTCGTGACGAGGTCGCAGCAAAAGAGCCAGACTGGTTTAATGGCGCTGTCGCATCCTTCGGACCGCCAGATGCAGCCCTCCTGATTGTTGGTCTTGCGCCCGGCATGAAAGGTGCCCACCGAACCGGTCGCCCTTTTACCGGAGATTGGTCGGGGGATCTCCTTTACGCCACTATGTCCAAATTCGGTTTCTCGAAGGGGAAATATCGGGGGTATAGCGATGATGGACTGGTACTCAAAAACGCGATGGTCACAAATGCTGTCAGGTGTTTGCCGCCTCAAAACAAACCGACGAGCGCGGAAATCAATCAGTGCCGCCCCTATCTGAAAGCCCAGATTGATGCCCTGCCAAATTTGCAAGTGATCATCCTGCTCGGCAAGATTGCCCATGATTCAACCATGCGAACATTGGGCCTGAAACTCAAAGATCATCCGTTTGGGCACGCGTCACACTATCAGACCGAACAAGGCGGCAAGCCTATTCATCTCATCTCGTCGTATCATTGCTCGCGCTACAATACGAACACCAAACGGTTGACCCCCGACATGTTCGAAGCTGTGTTTGCAAAGGCCAGGACGCAAATAGATTTGCCGGACTAAGGTGTCATTACTCAACGAGTGCGATTTGTTCGAAACTAGAAACAATACTGGCAAACGCATCACTTAACCCGTTCAACGTATTGGCTTCGAAACTCGCTGATTGGTTTGACGCGCAGTCTTCAAGCAAACGCTCGGTCTCAAAATCGTTGACCGAAAATGCGATGGTGAACACGCTGATGTCTTCCGCTTTCGCAGCCTCGCAGGCTTCAATCATGCGGTCATTTGCATCGTCCGGATCAGTCCCCGAGACAAGCCCCGAAGATGGATCGAGGGATCCTGTATTCGCGCCGTCACTCAACAAGATAATGGCTTTGGCGCGGCCGTCATTATTCGGCTGGTTGAAAGGCTCTCCTGACGACAAAATTCTCCGTCCCCAAGTTATCCCTGACGGGATATATGTCTGCCAAGCGGGCGTTAAATCATCGATCGCGGATTTGATGTCAGCAGCATTATTGCTAAGCGGCAAAATTTGGTTCTCGTCCAGGCATTCGTCCTGATCATCATCAAGAACGCCTCTGATGGGGTCGCTGCCATAGGACCCATCGGTGATGTCGAGCGGATCATCACGTTCGCGAACACAGCCGTGCCATTCATTGTCAATGATCCGATCAAAACAGGGATGTTTAACAATCGAGACGCCTGCTGGACAAGACGATTCATTCGAGCAACCCGCCTCGGATCCAGCAGGACCGCACACTCTGTTGAACGTACATCCCAGAGCTTCCGAAGCGTCGAAATCGGTAGGGCATGTGTTCCAAACCAGTGTCTCGTCATCCGTGTCCGTCAACCAACTTTGGCCGCGATTGCCAAGCCCGACATTCACGAAACCATTGAAAGGCACAATGCCGATTTGCACGAGGGAGGTCGCATCGGGAATGGCCGCGTCGACCAGATCGTTTGCCGTCTGCCGCAGCGTATCTATGCGAGCACCTTGCATCGACTCGGACACATCAAGAACCAAAGCAATATCTAGCGGCAACTGACCAACGACGCCATTATATTGAACAGCAGACACGGCGTTAACGGCGAGCTCGGAAACCCCCATCAATCCTGCCAATCCGGTGGCCATTTCCCCGTCAAATGAAACATTCACGATGCCATTGGCCTCGGAAACCAAGACCGGGCTTCTGAGGAGCGAGGCATCTGCATTCAGATTGCCGTCGAAAACGGCTTGGGCCACAGCCGACAACTCCTCCATGGATGTATTTTCGTTCTCCTGAAGCATAAGCGCAACTGATACTGCCGCATGGTCCACGGATGCTTGGACTTTACGCGACAGGCTTTGCTGGCGCGAAAAATCGATCATAAAACCTGCCATAAACAAAAGCGGCACGATACAGATGGCCACCATAATAGCTACATTGCCGCCTTGGGCGGATCGATACGTCATTCTATGTCCCCACAATAAATATTGCGCTTAAGCCTTATCAACTTGCGCTTAATTTCAGTTTATGAGGATCGATGAAATTTGTTCTATCTAGATATTATCTAGGTGGTTGATCATTTTCAGACAAAACCTGCCCCGCCAGATAGAGGGAACCGCAGATCAATATACGGGCTGCCGAAGCGCCTGCGGCCATCTCAATGGCGGTATTCAGAGAGCTTGCAACTTGGCCAGAAAGCCCGGCCTCGCGTGCAGCAGCAGCCAATTGCTCGGGGTCGGCCCCGTCATGTCCGCCTGCATTCGGACAGGTAATCACTTTTGTTGCGCCGCCGGCAAAAGCTTCGAAATATCGTCGGGCATCCTTATTTCGCATCATCGCTGTGACCAGAACCGTGTTGCCATCGAGCTCGTTGAGAAAGCTGGAGATCGCCCGCGCGGCATGAGGATTGTGTCCGCCATCGAGCCAGACATCACATCCCCCCGCAAGCCGAGTGATTGGACCCTCAGCAAGCAGTTGCAGTCGGGCGGGCCAGTCGGCCGTCTCCAACCCGCGCTCGATTGCCGAACGAGGAACGGTGATGCCTTCGGCCTGCTCCAAAGCCAAAGCTGCGAGCGCAGCATTTGCGCGTTGATGGTCGCCGACAAGAGATTTGGGGATAGGCAATGCTGCAACCTGTTGCGGCGTTAACAGATGTAGATCTGCGGCCAGAGAAAAGGCTTCTTCGGCAACCACACCCGCAGGAACCGCCCCCTGCATTGCCGAAGCAACCGGACACCCCTGCTTGATAATCCCTGCCTTCTCCCAAGCAATGCGCGAGAGGTCATTGCCGAGAAAGGCTTTGTGATCGTAATCGATCGGGGTGATCACACTCATCACCGGTTTCGCAACGATATTGGTCGCATCAAACCGGCCGCCGAGCCCGGTTTCCAAAATCAGCAAATCGGCGGGGACATCGGCAAAGGCAAGCATGGCTGCAGCCATCGAGGCTTCGAAATGAGTAATTTGTTGACCTGGCTGATCAGACACCGTCTCGAAAACACGATCGAGCTGCTGGATCAGGAACCTGTCCTCGATCAGTTCGCCAGCTAATCTTATCCGCTCATTGAAGCGCACCAGATGCGGCGATGTAGCGACATGGACCCGCAGGCCCGCTGCTTCGGCCATCGCCCGCATAAATGCACAGGTCGAGCCTTTACCGTTCGTGCCCGCGACATGGATGACGGGCGGCAATCTGTCTTGCGGTCGCCCAAGCCGTTCGAGAGCCGCCTCTATCCGGCCCAGCGACAAATCAATCGCTTCGGGATATAGACCTTCGAACCGTTTCAGCGCCGCTTCTAGTTCGGCACTTGCGCGTTTCAAGCAGACTTACCTTTTGTAGGTGCAGGCAGTGGTGCATCCGGCACAGCGGGCGGTGCTATTGCAGCGCTCGCCCGATCATTCTTGCGCCGACGCTTGGGCATAAGATGCGTGATCACACGCGCCACAGTCTCTTTGAGTTCGCGGCGATCGCAGACAATATCGACGACACCCTTCTCGCGCAGAAATTCCGATCTCTGGAAACCTTCGGGCAGCTTTTCCCGAATGGTTTGCTCGATCACGCGTGGCCCTGAAAACGCGATCATCGCTTCGGGTTCGGCAATATGGACATCCCCAAGCATCGCATAAGATGCCGAAACACCGCCAGATGTCGGATCAGTCAGCAAGACGACATAGGGCAAACCCGCTTCACGCACTTCCTGAATTGCAAGCGTGGTGCGCGGCATTTGCATAAGAGACAAGGTGCCCTCTTGCATACGCGCGCCGCCTGATGCCGTCGCGACAACAAAGGCTGCCTTTTTGGCGACGGCCATTTGCGCGGCGGCAACGAATGCCTCGCCGGCGGCCATGCCCAGAGATCCGCCCATAAAAGCGAAATCCTGTATCAGAATAACGGCAGGCGTTCCGCCGACTTTGCCGAAGGCCGCAGACATGCAGTCGTCTTGCCGGATTGGATCACCGCCAAGCTCGGCTTCGACCTTTTCGCGATTTTCAATTTTCGACTTGGCCGCTTTCAGCCGCGACACATATGTCTTGTCATCTTTGAACTTGAGCGGATCGCGTGGCGCCGGCGGCAGTGCGATCGATTCCCAACGCTGTTCGTCAAACAAAAGACGGAACCGGTTGCGCGGCGAAATCCGCATATGTGCGCCTGCTGGCGTCACCCACCAGCTTTCTTCCAAATCAGTCCGGTAGACCAATTCGCCACTTTTCGGGCATTTCACCCAAAGATTGTCAGGCGTGTCGCGCTTTCCCAATAGGTTTTTCAAACCCGGAGGGCGAATATTTGAAAGCCAGTTCATAGCCTAAGCTCCTTCACAATTGAGCATCAGTCTTGATTCAATTCTCTTATAGCCCCACTCAGCGTTTTTGCCAAAGCCCCCATTCCGGTGGCCGTTTCAGCATAATCGCCCGTTTCGGCTGCTTTTGCTGCATATTCCACAAATGCGGACCCGACAACCACGCCGTCAGCAATCTCCGCCATGGCGGCGGCCTGTGCACCATTGCGCACGCCAAACCCGACACAAATCGGCAATCCGGAGACCCGCCGTGCCATCTCGACCCCGCCTTTAATCGCTTGAGGGTCGGCAGACCCCGCCCCTGTCACGCCATTTACAGCGACATAATAGAGAAAGCCGGACGCGCCATCTGCCACGGTTTGCATCCGGTGTTCGGTGGTTGTCGGCGTTGCAAGTCGAATGACGGAGAGCTCATGTTCCGCATAAGCGTCGCGCAAGGGCATGTCTTCTTCGGGCGGCAAATCGACGATAATCGTGCCATCTATCCCCGCTTCCGACGCGGCCGCTGCAAACGCCTCATATCCCATTGAATGTACCGGATTTGCATACCCCATAAGGATCAACGGCGTCGTTTGGTTAATCTGCCGGAACCTTTGGGCAAGGGTAAACACATGGTTAAGCGTCGTGCCCTGTTTCAGGCTACGTAAAGCGGCGCGCTGAATAGCAGGACCGTCAGCCATGGGGTCTGTAAACGGGGCACCAAGCTCAATGATGTCCGCGCCATTTTCGGCAAGCGCACACATGGCTTCAAAAGACGTTTCGAGGTCCGGGTCCCCGACCATCAAATAAGAGACGAGCGCGGCGCGCCCTTCGGCTTTGGTCTCTTTGAAGCGAGCTGAAATACGAGACGTGGGCATAAAGTGCTTTCTGACGCGAACGATTAGATTTTATGCTGGGGGTTCTACAGGGTTTGACGCTCGCGTCGAGGGTGGTGTGGCTTTTCCGTTGCGACCTTTGAGAATTTCGCCCGTGCCATGCATCAGGTGATCAACGATCAAGGCAATGCCAGCGCCCATCGAATGGAGCAGTGAACGCTGTAGCAATTCGATCATATTCGAAAAAGTCACGCGTTCGGAAATCGCGCCATCAAAAAACATGATCGAGATGATGCCCGTCGTGCCGAGCATTGAATAGAAGACAGCAACCACGAGATTGCCGATCGCAAACAGACGCAAAGCCTGCGGCCGATGGAATTGCTGCAACTCCTCATCCGACAAGGCAATCCGCTTGGGGCCGTCAGCGACAGGTGCAATCACAGCGTCGGTTTTGCGGCGAACCATTCTGCCAAAGAAGCGTTTCAAAGCCGACCCTTTTTAGTTCTAAGTTCATACTCAGTATTCATATGTGTCCCTCACAAACCAACCTCTCATATAAGCTCGTGCTTGCAAGAATCCAAATTTGCTGTCTGCCAATCTGAAGACGCAACAATTGGGCACACTGGTATGACAGTGGATTTTCGGAATGCGCGAGGGTTGGTATTGCGCCACTTTCTTGTCGGCCCGCCTAAAAATTTGACACCGGTCAGACCGTTGCGGGCCGCTTAAAGACTGTCCACAATTTGGCGGTCGTGCCGGCGACGTATCGAAGCCGATAGAGAGCGGTCAAACCGGATACCAACTCCCGCGAATATCAATGTATGTCCGCGTATATCTCGGCTAAATTTCCACGCCCAAATGCTCGGCAACGCTAAAAACGTCCTTATCGCCGCGGCCGCACAGATTCATTATGAGTATGCCCGCCGGATCTATTGTTTCGAGCGCATCAGGCAACCGCGCAAGCGCGTGTGATGGCTCCAAAGCCGGTATGATTCCCTCCAGGCGCGTGCAAAGCTGGAATGCCTCCAAGGCTTCGTCATCTTTGCAGGTGAGATACTCGGCACGACCACTGTCCCTCAAGAAGGCATGCTCGGGTCCGATGCCCGGATAATCAAGTCCTGCCGAGATCGAATGCGCGTCAAAAATCTGGCCATCATCGTCTTGTAGAAGATAAGTTTTGTTCCCATGCAAAATACCGGGCTCACCGCCATTAAGGGCTGCCGCATGTTTGCCCGTTTCGACGCCATGTCCGGACGCTTCGACCCCGATTAGACGCACGGACTCATCTTCTAAAAACGGGTGGAATAAGCCAATAGCGTTCGACCCGCCGCCAATACAGGCCATGACTGCATCGGGTAATCTGCCCTCGCGTTCGAGGATTTGCGCCCGCGCTTCCTTGCCGATTATTGACTGGAAATCCCGAACAAGCTGCGGATATGGATGCGGGCCTGCGGCCGTTCCGATACAATAAAACGTTTCATCCACATTTGTTACCCAGTCCCGCAGAGCCTCGTTCATGGCGTCTTTGAGGGTACCCGTACCTGATGAGACTGGAACAATTTCTGCGCCCAAAAGCTTCATGCGGAAGACATTCGGTTTTTGTCTCTCGACATCGGTTGCGCCCATAAAGACGACGCACTTCAAGCCAAACCGCGCACAAATGGTCGCCGTTGCGACACCGTGCTGGCCCGCGCCGGTTTCAGCGATAATCCGCGTTTTGCCCATCCGCATAGCCAAAAGCACCTGACCCAGGCAATTATTGATTTTGTGCGCGCCCGTATGGTTGAGCTCATCGCGCTTGAAATAGACTTTGGCTTTGCCGAAATGTTCGGTGATCCGCTCGGCGAAATAAAGCGGGCTCGGGCGGCCAACATAATGGGCCCAAAGATCGTCCATCTGGGCGGCAAATGCCGGGTCTTGCTTGGCGGCATTATATTCTGCCTCAAGGTCGAGAATCAGCGGCATCAGTGTTTCGGCGACATAACGTCCGCCGAAATCACCAAACCGGCCATTTTCGTCGGGCCAGTGGTCCCATGTGTTTGGCGTATTCATGACCAGTCTATCTTCCTGTGTTTCAGTTTGTTCGTGGCGCGATTGCTCGAACCGCCTCGACAAAGTCTGCAATCATATCGGCATTCTTTAACCCTCGAATGCGCTCAACGCCAGAGGACACATCGACCGCGCGCGCACCCGAAATTGAAATGGCCTGCGCGACATTGTCTCGCCTAAGGCCCCCAGCGAGCATCCAAGGCATGGTGTCCGCACCCTCGCCCGTCCAATTTTTCAGAAGCGTCCAATCAAATGCGACGCCGTGGCCACCCAGATTTTCCGCAGATTCCGGCGGCTTCGCATCAAAGAGCATACGGTCTGCTGCGTAATATTCGCGGGCTTCGTCAAGATTAACGCGGGTACGAATGCCGACCGCCTTCCATATTTCCAATCCGGTACGCGCCTTGATCTCGGCGACCCGTTGGGGCGTCTCTTTGCCATGCAGTTGCAAGATCGGAAATCCAAGCGCGGCAATCTCGTCAAGCATGGCATTATCGGGGTCAACGAGCAGCGCAACCGGGATCATATTGCCAACGCCGAGCAATAAATTTTGTGCCGCGCTCGGGGTGACATAGCGAGGGCTTTTCTCGAAAAAATTGAACCCCGCCCAATCGACATCAAGTCGGGCCGCAGCGCGTAGACTGTCGGGTTCGGTAAAACCGCAAATTTTGATCTTAACGCTCATGATGCGTTGCTAGTCCGCCCTGCCCGCTCGCGCAAGCTGGAAGACGCGGCGCTGCCGCTAAGCACGCAGGCTCCAGCTACCGGATGCGGGCTCTGAATGACACCGAGAAGGACGGGTCAGGGTCGCCCGCCAGTAGCGATCCTTCCGGATTGAAACAGATAAAGGTCACTGCCGGATCAAAGCCCGTCTGCGGCACATAATTGCAATCCGTGATTTCAGATGGGCGGGCCGTCTGGTCAGAAAACCGGACATGGTCTGCGAAAACGAAAGGGTCTAGCCCTGTCGGTACATTCTCGACATAGTTAACAGGATCAGTTCCCGGCCCGGGTCCGTCTGCATCGCCATTAAAGAATGTGATCTCGGGCGGTAGATCATCAATCAGGACCACACTGTCGGGGCCAGCGGCAACATTTCCCGAATTTGTCACCGTTATCGTATAGGTCACATCATTGCCCGGAACGGCAAACAAACCGTCGCCATTCGGGTCGAACACCAAAACTGTTTTTGCCGCATCGATCTGCACATTGCCCGCGAGCAGCTCGACGGCATAGTCTTCAACCTCGCCATCTCCTGTCGCGTCCTGCACGCCGACAGATCCAGTGGCCCAGCGAAACCGCGCGAAACTCGACGCAGTTCCGAGGCTTTCGGGCGGTGTGACAACCAGTTCAATCGTGCCGTCTCCATCGCCATCTTGAACATCGGTTGCGACTTGCTCGCCCGCATCATCAAAATCACCATCGGCATTCCAGTCAAAGAATGCCTGCAACAGTCCTGCATCTGGCGACGCATTGGTCACGGCAATCGTAATCGTGGTCGAAACAAAGCCCTGAAGGGTCTGGCCTTGCAGACTTGCGCCACCAATTGTCACGCCGTCATCGCCTGCATCACTCGACGCTGTTGGACTATTACCCGCAGCGAATTCGGTCGTATTCGTAGCCCCAAGCTGGACGAGTGGTTCGTCCTCATCGACCACATGGATCGGATTACCATAGCCTGGATTGGTGGATGCATCGAACGGCGCATCCCCGAAATCTTCATCGACGACAGGCGCAGAACCGCCGCTGCCAGGATCAATATTCGGGCAATTGAACGCCAATGAATTCAGCCGTCCCGCCGTTGCCCCGCCAAGTTTACCGATACGGTATTGAAACACGGACACATCCGTAAAAAAGGCAGCTGCGATATTGCGCGGCTCGTTTGGGTCGATCCCAGCCGCCGTATCATCCGTTTGAGCTTCGAACCGCACCCGGTCCGTCGCGGACGGGGCACTGGCACCCGCGTCTGGCGGTACATTTGCTTGCGTCACAAGACGCGTGGCAGGCCCCGTTGGATCCGCCGGAACAGGTACCCCATTCAATGCAAATTCGACGATATTGTCGGACACTTCGATGTATTCACGCAAGCCTCCGCTATTGCCATCAACGTCGATAGCGCTTCCTGCGAAATCCAATGTGCCAGCAATACTAGTCCCTGTAGAAACGAGCCTGATCTCGAAATCAACCGAGACATCGCCAGCTGGTCCCACAAGGGTCGGTTGGAAGTTATCAGGCACACCAACGGGCGCTCCCACTGTTCCATCATTGTCAATTCCCGATAGCGATGCGCCATTGTTAAAAGCTGTCACTTCGACAAGCGCATCCGCGCCGCTAGCAACATTGGGGAAACGAAACACATCCCCCATTTGCGGGGTGACAAGGTTCGCGCCCGGCGACTCTGCAACGGGGTTTACAAAGACCAGAGGCTGGATCGGGCGGCCAAGACAAAACAGCGGCGGCGGCGGTGTGGTCGGCACCAGAGTTACAGCGCCATCATCATCCTCACCGGGCGATGTCGCCGCATTGCCGGGCGTTGAGTCTGGATCATTCTCATTCGCGCTCGCCACCTCGGCCGCAAGCGCATATGATCCCGTCGGTTCAACACGGACAAGAACTCTAAGGCGTTCCGAAGATGGGGCCGATTGAGCCCCAATGGTCCAGATGCCTGTCGAAGAATTGTAGGCGCCGCCGGAGTCGTCGGAGATATAGCTCAATCCGGACGGCAACTGAAAATCAACCGAAACTCCAGTGCCAGTCGCGGGACCCGTATTGTTGATATTGACGTCGATAAATGTGTTTAGCCCTATCGTCGGCGTCGTCGAGGCAGGCGCCAAAGTGAGCGACAGATCAACATTGGTTGCGACCAACTCCGTGACCGAAACGGTCAAGGTTTGACTGACATTGCCCCCTGCCCCGCCACAGGTCTGTCCAATCCCGCCCCACGCAGCACTGGCCGCATCCACATCGGGACGCAACGTAAACGGGCTTGCCCCCTGACAGGTGCATATGCCGACATCGACAGAAAGCTCATTTGTCCCGACACATGTACCTGTGTTCCAGCTGCGTCCCTCGCAGGTGACTGTGGTTGTTGCATCCGTGCGAAGCGCCGTCGCGATATCGGCGACAGCGGCTAGATCAGAACAAACTATGTCCGGCCCTTCGGACCCGCCCACGGTAATGTTTGAATATGCGCCTGTTAGTCCGTCGCGAAAGGTTTCCCAATTGTCGACTTGCGGGCTGCCCGGATCATTGCTGACACCTGCGGTAAAATCCTCGGAATACGTGGTAACCTGACCAAGCGCAGGAGCCGCACAGGCGCATACAGCTGCCAGCGCAGCTGCCCCTACCCTCAAAGTTCGCCCTAATCGAACCAAGAGAGTCGCTAGTTTCGGCGCGAATGTCGCCATTCCAATTTATCTACCGCCCCCGTGGTGAAACCCTGTCGAGAAGATTTCGCACACTATGCTGGTCAAACTTTACCCGTAGCTTAATGAAGGGCCCATCACGGGTGAATTCTGCGGCCTCGAAATCGTCATCGCGGAAGCCGTCAATATTCCAGCCGAGCGAGATCCAGGTGTTTTCTACCGGTGAGTATCCAACCGACGGTCCGATCTGAAAATCAGTCTGGCCATTTTGCGAAATCAAGGCGGATCCCGAGAGGCCGACATCAACACGCTTGGTCACATCATAGCGCAGTTCACCGCCAACAAGCTGGGTGACTTCGCTGAAACTATCGCCGAAAAAATCGCTTTCGGAATATTTGAAGCCGTAAAAGCCAGCGACCTGAAACCGCTCAGCAAGCACTGCGTTGATGCCGAAATTATTCACCAGCTTCCATGTGCTCGACTGTCCCGTCACATTCTCATAAGACGCATCGAAACGATTGAAGACAACAGCGCCCTTGCCGCGCGGACGCCATGCTGCGCCGAAGCGGGCATCTACACTCAATGTATTGGCCGTTTCGTCACCAAGGTTTTGCTCTACGCGACCTGCGAGCGCAAAAGACAGGTCCTCGGTCGCTTCGCGAGCCCCGCCGAACACGGCGGAATAGCGGGTTCCGATTGCACTGTCGCGAACTTCAAACCGGGTCGATCCCGCCGACTTTTCATTTTGATAGCCGAGCCCTGCATATGCAGAGGTGAAAGACTGGTCTTGGGTTAGCAGGCTCACCGGTGCCGTCTCAAGTGGCGAGAGCGCATCATCAGGCACGACATCGAGGACAAAGTCTCCACCCGAAATCCGAGCCCTGCGCGCAACACCAAGTCCGGCGGTCCAGTTGTCCGAAAGGCGGAGTGTCTGGTCGACACCAACCGTAGCGCTCAAACGGCGCGCACTGTCTTGCGTTATAAAATCAGTGGTCGCACTGACCTGGCCACCGGACCAAGGCTGAACCGTGACGCCAACCGTTGTATTCTGGCCTGATGCATTCTCGCCATCAAGAATTTCATGACGAAGATTGAGGGTTGCCCTGTTACCCAAAGTTTTGTCCGCACCTAGAATGGTACGCTGCGGGAACAGTGTCGACTCATCACTATCGCCGCCAAGAGGCTGCTCATGCGCCGCAGACAGGGTTAGACCTATATTCTCAAATGTCTTGCGTAGCGAGCTCGTCAACAGGTGAGAGCGGCGCGGTCCATTATTGTCCGCATCAAGATTTTCACTCACAGAACGCAAGCCGACAGACGCGCCAAATAGCGGGCTTTCACGGCGGAGCGCTGCTTCGGCAACCGTACGGCTATTGCCGTTTTCGAGGCTTTCTTCGCGATAGGCTTCGGCATCGACAAAATGCGACGCACCGTTTTGTGCGGCCGTGTTTTTCGCACGTCCGAGTTCCGCGCTAACTGCGGCACCATAGCGGCGAATTCCAACGGTTGCGGATGATTGTTGACCGAGGCCAAATCCGGCTTCATCTTCACGGTAGTATCCCGTTACGGTCAAGGCTTCCTGACGACGGATAACCTCGACCAAGAAGGCATCCGCATCCGTTTCACCACTATTTGCTTCAGCAGCAGAGTCGCGGCTCGTGCGGGCGTATTCTGCATGGACTTCCGTATATTGATCAATTCTTGCAGTCAGGTCGACGCCCGCCAATTGGCTAACAGCATCGGCAATCGAATCGTCACCCTCCTCGCGAATATAAGTCGCACCGACTTCTACCCGTCCATCAAAGGCCCGCGCAGCAACGCGGCCACCTGCAGTCACATTGCGCTCAACCGCAGCCGATGTTTCAAACTCCGCAACAATCACATTCGGGTTGAAGCCTGCATCCGTCGCGTTCACAGGACGGCGGAAAATCAGCTCACCTGTGTCGAAATCGATGTCATAATCGACAAACCGGGTCAGCGGCAGCTCGTCGACGATAATATTCGGGCGAAACCTGTCACGGGTTTCGACAAAAATGCGCTCGGAATTCCGGATCAGAGGCGCGTTCTCGAGAATATAAGGTCCAGAGGTGCCATCGGCTGCGATTTCCTGACGGTTGAAGCCTTGATTGGTTTCAGCGGCAAACGCTGAAAATGCCAAGTTTTCACCTTCATAGACCGTTTTAAAGCCAGATAGGCGACGATTATATCGGCCGAGATCGGTATCAGACAGGTTGGTATCAAAGTCACCAAACAGCGCCTGGAACGTATTGCGCTCAAGCTTGACGTAAACGGGATAGCGACTTTCCGCTTCCTTGTTCTGGAATGTCCGGTCACCATAGAGCGTATAGAAGGCGTTGGGATCGATCTCGCCACCAAACAGATCGCTATCTGCATCGCCGCGCCGCTTGGCCGTATCAACAGCGAGTGTCAGCAACCAGTCCCCTTTGATGACCCCTTTCGCGAAGAACGCAATGCGTCCCTCATTCAACAGGTCATTTGCATCAATTGCGCCTGGGCCATCCAGCCGCTCAAGTCCGATCGAGCCTTCGGCAAGCCCGACGAGAATCCAGTCGCGCTTCTCTGGCTGTAGATAGACATCTACATCTTCGTTCCGGCCGCTATCAAGGGTCAGGGAAACGCGCGCGCGTCCTGTTTCAAGTGTCGGCGTGAGCTCGACCATAGCGATCCCGTTTGGCCCGACCGTGACTGTGGTCAGATTGCTGAACTCGGCAACAATTGGTGCGCTCTCTTCGAACAGGTTGGTGTTGTTCAGCGTATATGGTGCAGCAACAGTAACGTGTACTTCGCGCCCTGCATGTACAGGCCGGCCAGCGCCATTGGTTAAGCGAACAGCAATCGACGGATTCGTGCGGCCATCGGCAACAAGAATCGACTGATCATCCACCAGAGTTGCGCGTTCGACTTCCGCGATGAACCAAATGTCCCTCTTCAGAACTGTCTTCACAGCGCCATGCTGATCAGTGACCGTGGCGGTAAACTCGTTGCGGCCAGCGGCAATGTCGACACCGCGCCAGCGGCTAATCTCGACAGTGCCATCAGCTGAATTTTCTGTTCCCGCAAAATTGAGGCCTTTGACCCGCTCGCCATTTAGCTCCAGCGTAACGCGGTCAAATGCAGCATGCTTGATCCCGATATTGATCGACCGCGAAGACGGGGTCAGGGTTGAGTCTGGGTAAACCCACTCCACGTCCGCAGTTTGCGCATCAATCCAGGACTGATCGTAATTCAGATAGTCGGTATTATCGTCAAATACGGCTTCGGTATCTTCGACTTGAACCGATCCATCTTGCTCGAGATAGAAATTTGCACGCCAGATTGTGCCGCCTGTCGCGTCAACAAATTTCGAGATTGCACTGCCTGCATAGCGCGAGTTTTCTTCACAAACCACGGCATTGTAACCTGCCGGCAGTGTTTCCGTATCGATTTGTACGACATGCGTGCCCGGGTCGACGCCCTCAAAATGGTAAAGGCCATCCTGATCAGTGACAACATAGTCGCCGGTTTCAAGATATAGCCGGACATTTGCAACGCCTACGCCATCATTGGTTTCGCGAACCCAATCAGCATCCGGTGCACACGCATTTTCTGCAACCCGCCCGATAATCGTCAGTTGAGACCGCAGGAGGTCTTCACGAATGGTCACAGCTGCTTCGGCGCGGTTTGAAATCGGCAAGCCAGACTGGTTGACGGCAAAAGCCTGATTGACGGCCTCACCCGTGCGGACGCCCGCTGTCGCCAGTGCAATGTAAGTCAGGTTCTGTGTTTGGCCCGAAAGAATGACGTCGCCGGTAAAGTCGAGTGTAGAGCCGTCTGCAGATATTTCAGGATCCGCCAATGGGACGCCGTCAAGCCGGGCTGTCCCCTCACGGTAACGAAATCCGCGCGGAAGAATGTCGCGCACCCTCAAGAATAGTGGCGCTGGTTCTCGGTTTTCGATTTGTACTGTGTACCCGACTGAATCACCTGCTGCCGCAACTTGAACATTCGCTTCTTTGAGAACCGTCAACTCGCCGGTTCCATCTAGCGGAATATCAAAATTCAAAGGTCCAAATGCGGTTTGCGTAAATGACGCTCCGAACGATCCGTTGATGATCGTGAACGGTCCACCCGCCACAGTGTCGAAAAATGACTCATCAAAAGAGGAGGCGAATACGAAGCCGGCAGGTGGGTCAACACGCAGCTGATACGTTCCCGGCAGCAGCACAGGGAACAGGAATTCACCGGGCGCAAGCGGATAGTCAAGCCCGCTATCGTCCGAAGCCGTTTCGCCAGATATAATCGTTGAGGGGAAGCCAGACTCGCCGTCTACGCCGTAAACACCTGCTGGAAGCCCCGTCGCGGCATCTATAATGGTGATCTGCGCGCCATCGATTGGAGCGCCGGTCGCACTGTCGAAAACGCGTCCAAATGGCTCGATAATCGCTGTATCGACCGATACTTCAGTCGCATCGAATGTGTCAACATAAGTTGCGGTCAGGTTTTCCATATCCGGAACCGACAAGACCGCATCATTGGGCGGTGTTTCGTCCCGCGAAGAAGGGATGTAAGCGAAGAATTCGCCAGTATCCGGCCCCGATTCAAACAATTGCAAGACGATGCTGTCGCCGCTATCGGCAGCAACCGTGATCACAACCGTCTCGATCGTATCCGGGTCGCCATTTTGCCCTAAGTCCGTAACACGCACGAAGAATAGTTCTCCAGCGAGATATCGCTCCGCAGGGGTCAAAGGCACATTACCGGACAAATCCAGCAAAAGACCATTTGCTGTGACCGGCGGGCCAATATTTTGGAAAGCACCGCTGAGTGTTCCATCTGGACTAAAATTCGACCCATTGATCATGGTCGTTATCGCGTCAGGCGCGGACGGCGCAAATCTGAAAAACTCTATGGTCGACGGGGTGCGGGCCGCCTCGATCACAAACTCGGCAGTATTCGTACTGATGCTGAGCTGTGTATCGCCCTGGTCAAAGGTCACATTGGCAGTGTTGAGGACTCGCGTTCCCAGCTGCGCGTAAGCTGTCTGCGTGGGGGCCACAAGGCTCCCAAGCACAATGACGATCAACGCCATAAACACAGAAAGGTGCTTCCGGAAGGAAGTCATAACTAATTACCACCATCATACTCAACCACATCTTTTTGGGGATGCTTGACGTGCCGCCATTATTGGCTGTTCACGTCTGGTCAGGTTGGACTCTGACAGAACAAGGTAAATATTCCGGAAACTTGGTCTTTGAAATTAAAAGGACCCCCGCACTAATAGCAGTGCGGGGGTCCAAATTTTGTGCCTTGAGGCCTGTATCGGCCCCGTATTTATTGGACGATAGCGCGGATGGTCAGCGTTGCCGTGTTGCCCGCAGCGATAGAACCGCCGCTGACATCGACCGAGCAAGTTGTATCCGTGCCGTCACAAGTCGTCGGCGACCCTGGTACGGTCAAGCTCGGAACTGGCGCGGCTTCGAAACCAGCGAAGCTGGCGGCGATAAATTCGACCTCAGCCGGAAGTACATCGACGATCTCAACATTACTGGCGAGTGCCGTGGCGCCGGTGTTCTCAACCGTAATCACATATTCAATACATGATCCGGGTGTCGCGAATTGCGCTGGCGTCGTTAGAATAGTATCGGTCTCACAATCAGCCGGCTCAGTCGCTACAACTGCGACCGTTTTGGCTGCAGCAAGGTCTGGCGATTCGATAATGAATCTCGCCTGAGCAGAGAAGAGCCCGTCATTGTCGACTTCTTCAGTCGTTCCGGTTCCGTCAGCCAGAACATTCTGGGCCGCAAGAACAAGATCATTTGCGCCGGTTTCAGCGAGAGTGACATTACCTTCCGTAGTTGAAGCCCCCTCAACAAGCCAAGTGACGGGATCGCGTGTTTCGGCGACCAGGATGAGGTCGTCAAAGTCGGTATCGACCTGCGTCGTAGGAATTGTACCCGAGACGAAGACCGTAAACGGGGTGTCTGGCGGGATGTCAGGCGTATGGTCAGTTGTGGCTGCTGTCCCGGGAACAACAGCTGGAACCGTGACAATTGCGCCGCCAGCGATTTGATAGCTAATGGTAAGACCTGTCGCGTCGAAATCATCTCCGCCAACGTCTGCCAAGCTGAAAGAATAAGACTGCGCATCATTACCTGTGTTGGTAACTGTGAAACTGAGCTGCGCGTTCACGCCGGTTGCGCCGGGGGTCACAGTGAGCGGCGAGTTCGTTTGCAGCACGGTCAAATCGACCAAGCGATCAACGGTGAACAGTGTTGGTGCGCCTTGCACCACCGCACCTGTAATTCCACTTGCAGGGTCATTGGTAATGGGCGCTTGCGCGACGCTATTGACCTCATAGTTCAGGACAAAAGTGTTTTCGACTTCGGTGCCTGCATCAGTGCCATCCGCATATGCGCCGCCTGCCAATGCAGCAGCTGCTCCGATCGCCAGAACGGGTCTAAGCAATGTGCGGGGTAGTTTCTTTAATCTCGATATAGACATGTGGTTGTCTCCATTTTCGGATCTCACGGTCTCTCAAAACCCTTAAGATCACTCTAATCTTTGCAATCAAAACAATGGCATTCGTGTTATCTGGTGCCAGCCTTGTCGCGTCCAGCTGTTTAGCTTCGGCGTCCGTTAAACATGCCCACCGCTGCGGCGGCAGGTAAGTTTTTGGTTAACGAACGATTGCTCCGTAGCCGACTGCTCCGGTCTCGCCGGGGGTGATTGTTCCCGTGAAAGTCCAACGAATATGCGTAATATCTTCTGAAGATGCAGTTCTACGCTGGCCATCGGAAGACACTGTCAGCTCGCCGCGCGGGGCAAATGACTGCCCGCCATCGGTCGAAAATGCAACGGAAGCATTGTCACCAAATGCGCTGTTTTCATTATATGTCACCTCGGTCGGAACCGGTATGACAAGATTAGCGTTTTCGATCGCGTCGGCTGTGCCATTGGCAAAGTTGAGACTGTATTGAAGCGCGTCACCCGGCTGGAGCCGGTCTGCCTGTTCAAACTCTATGATGGCCGTTCCGTCTTCAGCTTGGCCTGTCACAACAGCGCGCTCGACAATCTGCGTGGCTGTAAACTCCTGCGCTAAAGCGGGTGTTAGGGACGCGCCGATCAAGGCCCCTGCGAGAAGAATGGATCGAATCATTTTTATGTCTCCTGACCTAAATGAGATTAATTTTATAAGCATATCCCGTTAACGTATTCTAAATTGAGACAGTAAACCCAAGGTTTAAATATTGATTTACGGTCCAAAAACTTGAAATATTTCATCGCTCAGGCGAGCACATCGACACGCCGCAAAGCCGCATCCTGTATATGCTGTTGCGATTTGGGAATTTTGGTCGGGATTTGAGCCGCTCGGCAAAGTATTTAGCGAGGAAAATGGCGGTGAGACAGGGATTCGAACCCTGGAGACAGTTGCCTGCCTACACGCTTTCCAAGCGTGCGCCTTCGACCACTCGGCCACCTCACCAGCGCAGGGGCCTTATACGCCGCTTTTTGACAGGCGCAAGTGATGATTGCGCTCAGCCGATATCATGCTAGACACAACAGGTTAATGATGGAGCCAATTTTGTTTACGAAAAAGCCAGCCCCCCTGCCCGGTCCAGAAAGCGCTTTGCCCGGCAGGCTCGATCCAATTCCCACATCAAGCAAGAATATTGTCTTCAACCGAGAGCTGAAGTCACCCGCTCCAGCTGGGTATCAAGAAGTCTGGGTAGCTCTTGGTTGCTTCTGGGGGGCAGAGCGGCGTTTTTGGCAAACAGAGGGTGTATGGTTAACTGCCGCCGGTTATGTTGGTGGGCATACCCCTAATCCGACATATCGGGAAGTTTGCTCGGGTAAGACCGGCCATACCGAGGCAGTTCGGGTTGTATTCGATCCCGAGATGATCAGTTTAGACGGGATATTGAAAGTCTTTTGGGAAGCGCACGACCCGACACAAGGGATGCGTCAGGGCAATGATGTCGGGACACAATACCGCTCGGGCATCTACACCACCTCTCCCGAACAAGGCGCACGCGCACGTCACTCCATGGCGGACTATCAGTCAGCCCTCACCAAAGCTGGCATATCGCACGAAATCACTACCGAGATCTCGCCGGCTCGGGACTTCTACTATGCCGAGGAAGAACACCAGCAATACCTCGAGAAAAACCCCAGTGGGTATTGCGGCTTAAGCGGCACGGGTGTGACCTGCTGATCCCGGATGCTGTCAAACACGTGTATGACTGCCCCTGAAACCGAGTATGACCGGTCTGCTTTTGGGTATGACCACGGCACTACTGGTCATACTTGTGTCTCTTAGTATGACCACAAAACTTAACAGTCATACCACGATTTCGCCGCTCGGGTTAATGTAATCGTACGCTCACTTTAACTCGAAATTAGGCACTGCGACCAGATCGCAACGTGGTTACCTAGCCAGTAACGCGTCTTACGGTAGAGTGTTGAATTCATACGGAAAAATTTCCGGAGTTTCGTCTCACAACACGCCGAAAATCGTGAGTATGTATTTCATACTATGATTCATATCGAATGATCACTACACCATTATGAACCCAGCCGCCGCATAAAGCACAGTTGCGGCCAAAGCGCCGATCAAAGCATAGGGAAGCTGTGTACGGACATGCGAAATATGATCACAACCGGAGGCAAAAGACGCGATGATAGATGTGTCAGAAATCGGCGAACAATGATCGCCAAAAACGCCGCCGCCCATAACAGCCGCCAAAGCGAGAGCGGGTGGAATCTCGAGAGCGATCGCGAGCGGCAAAGCAATCGGCACTAATATGCCATACGTGCCCCAACTGGTCCCTGTTGCGAAACTCGTGATCCCCGCCGCAATAAATAGAAGCGCAGGCATCAAAAATGGCGCCGGGAAACCGCTCGCCATAGAGGCAACAACCTCCCCCGTCCCCAGAGCGCCCAAAGAATTACCTAAAGCAAAGGACAAAAAAATCACCGCAACGGCTGGCAGAAGATCGCTCATTCCGGCAAAGCCCATATCGATCAGCTTGTCAGTCTTTATCCCCGCATCGAACCGCAGAATAAGAAAAGCCGTCAAACACGCCAAAACAACGGCCCAAAGCACCGATTTTGCGCCCTCTCCGGCCATCATATTGCCGTCACCGGTCCAAAGCATGAGACCAAGCGTGCCAAAAATCATCACAGCAAGAGGAACGGCCATGTAAATAGCTTTGCTCGGCTCAGGTGTTTCTGCTTGGACGGTTTGGACAGATGCATTGCTTTGAGCCTCCAAATCCGCGCGCGCCAAAGGACCGAACGTCTTGTCGGAAAAAACCGTACCAAAAACGCCAATAAGTGTGACGATGGCGTAGAAATTCAATGGGATTGTCGCGGCCAATACAGCAATTGGATCGCCGATATCATAGGCCTCGATCAGGGCAAACAAATAGGCACCCCATCCATTGATCAAGACCAGAACGCTGATCGGCGCACAAGTCGCGTCGATAATATATGCTAACCGTTCGCGGCTCATTTTAAGGCGGTCAAACAAAGGGCGTCCCATGATCCCGGTCGATAAGAGACTAACATTGGTGTCCATAAACAAGATCGAGCCAGTGAACGCAGTTACGAAACTCGCGCGCTTGCGCGTATTCGCAATTTTGGCCGCCACCAGCCGATTGACCAATGCTGCAACGCCGCCAGAGCGCTGCATAAATGCGATAAGCGCGCCGATCACGAGGCAGAACAAGATCACCCGGGTCGAATAACCCGACAAAAAGACATCGGCCCCGCGCTCGACACTACTGAGGATACCTAGAGCCGGATTACCGCCCGCAATAATTGTTTCCGATGCCCATATGGCCCCGCCCAAAGCCCAGAACACATTGCGGGTCCCGATTGCGATGATTAGCGCTAGAACAGGTGGTAGTAGAGGTAAATATGTAGTCATGATCGTCGCTTTGCCGGTTTACGCCTCTGTGCATCAAATGCTTTGAGGACAATTTCAAGCTCGGCGCCGCGTTTCAGGATCGTTCGCCCTGCGCCAGAAACCACCCAAAGTCCTTGTTTACGTGCCAAGGCGGGGATTTTTTCGATCCGCCAAGTCGGATGCTCGGCGGCATGTTTAAAGATCGAGAACACAGCGCGGTCGGCCAGCATCGAAATGCCATAGTCCCGCGCATGCCCGTTTGCGACCAGATGCCCGTAAACGACAAGAATTCGATCGAGGTCTGTGCGGTGAAAAACCACGCGCTGGTCTGGCTTGAGATTTCCGTCTGCAGGGTCTATACCGCCAGTCATATTGTGTCTTTCAAAGCCAAGCATCATCCTGACCAGATCATACCGCTCTTGCAACGCCTTGCGGCAAATTAATGCTGCGCCTTGAAACTGCCTTATTCGCGCCTTGCATCAGCCTTGCCCCCCACCCATCTTATAGGTGTCGGGCGGCGCTTACACCTCGCACCCCAGACCCATCAGCCCCCCCAGCCCCTGGGGCGCTAGGTTCCTGTCGCCCGACACCTTTCCAAAACTGAATGCATCAAATGCTTGATCAGGCACGCCTTACTTTCCGCGGCGCGAGCTGCGCTATGTCACATTGGCAAGCTTTGTATGGCCGGATACACGGACGCAAGACATGGGAATAATGATATGGCTGACAGTCCGAGCGAGAGCTTGATCTATAGCGACCTGATGGCATCACTGAGCCTTGGGGTTGATGGCAAGTACAAGGTTCATATTCCCGGAAACTGGCTTCAGGGGCGCACAACCTATGGCGGATTGAGCGCAGCCCTCTGTTATGAAGCTGGCAAGTCTTTGCGGCGGGACATGGCGCTTCGGTCAGCCCAGATTGCGTTTATTGGCCCGGCAGGCGGCGATGTCTGGATGACAGCCGAGACCCTGAGGGCCGGGAAATCAAGCACCTATGTCGGGGTGGACCTCTATGGCGAAAAGGGCCTGGCGACGCGCGCGATTTTCGTTTTCGGATCTGCACGCCCAACTGGTTTGCAAATTGCCCCGCAGCTGGTGGCGCCCGAGCGACCAGCACCGAATGAGCAAAACAGCATGTTTCCCGAGAATGTCGGACCATCCTTTATCGGCAATTTCCAAGTAGAGCTTGTCGCCGGCGGCATACCGATGTCGGGCGCAGAAACGACCGAGAACATGTATTGGCTGCGTCACCGTGATGCGGCAGCACCCTCGGATATTACAGCGCTGCTCGCCCTAACAGATGCGCCCCCACCCGTCGCATTGAGCCTGTGCTCATCGCCCGTGCGTATCAGTTCAATGAACTGGTCGATCGACGTGCTAACAGACGTGTTTGAAACCAAGGACAATTGGTGGCTGTCAAAGGCCCGCGCCGAGACGATCAAAGACGGATACTCGTCCCAGAGCATGACCCTTTGGGATCATGCAGGACGACCGGTTCTGGCGAGCCGCCAGACGATTGCGATATTCGGATAGCCGAGATCGGCTCCGCATTAGCCCGAAAGCTTAGTTTGCGACCGCTTCTTGCAGTGCCTCGAGATAGGCAAGCCGTTCAGCGGCCAAGCCATTCTCCGGATCCGATTGCGCCGCGCTGCGCGCTTGCTCTAGCCGCTCGAGCACATCATTGGTATCCACATCAGCGAGATTAACCGCTTCTTCTGCCAAAATTGTCAAGCCATCCGGTGTGACATCAGCAAAGCCGCCGCGAACAAAAACACGCATAGAAACTGCGTCGCCTTCAAGCACCCGAACCACACCGTTTTTCAGGGTCGACATAAAGGGGGCATGTTTCGGCAGTACACCAAAATCGCCTTCGGTACCGGGCGCGATGACATGATCAACCTCGCCGGCAAATACCTCCCGCGCAGGTGACACGAGTGAAAAGTGAAGTTTATCTGTCATGTTCGCAAATCCGCGTTCTTATTGATTGGCCAAGCCATCATTTCCAGGACCATCTTTTTATCAGACCCTGAGCTCCATGAAAACAGCGCTGCGACATCATGCTCGGCAGCAACCTTGTCAGAGATCACCAAACGGACCATGCGGTTACCCACATTCTCTCTGACGGGAGCATCTTCAGACCGTTCGAGCGGCTTTTGTTCCAATGGTGTAAAATACTCGGCTGCTTTAAAGCCGGCCAGAACAGCATCGATAATCGCCACCGCCCCGCCACCCTGCACGACCACACGCGATAGAGCGGGCGTATTTGGCGGATTTGATTCGAATGCAACCGAACCTCCGTCAATGTCTGCATGATAGACTTTATGCACGACCTCGGCCATTGTTTTTGCCTGTCCCGCTTCGCGTGCATCGGCATTATTGAATTCCGTGCCGAACCTCATATTGGGGTCTTCAAGCGCAAATGCCGACTGCACACTCACATTAAAGAACATGCGCGCACCTGTCCGTTCAATCGGCGTCAAACCGTCTTCCAAATCCATAATTTCACCCTAAATCAGCGGGCAGCCGACAGTTGCCCGTTCCAGCCAAGAATTCTTATCTAACGCTTCCGAAATTTCAGCGTCATGCGATCGGTTTCTCCAATTTCGAGCATCTGGGCCCGCAGTTCGGGATTGTCCCGGCTGGTTCCCAATGTCGGCGGCAAGCGCCAGACGAAGTCGTCATTGGTCGGCATGTCTTTCGAATTGGCATTGATCTCGTTCTCGCCAATAAGCTCGAAACCCGCCGCCTCGACCCAGCGTACAAGATCTGACTTTTTGATATAGCCATTGTCACCATTCGCCCAAGCATCCGAATTTTCCTCGGGCGCACGATGCTGGACAATCCCCAAGATACCGCCCGGCTTGAGCATGGCATGGGTGTCAGCTAGCGCTTCGGTCATATAGTTCTTCTCGTCGGTATTGAACCGGTTGAGATGGTGCATGACCCGCACAAGAAATGCGACATCGACCTGGCCATCAAATGAAGTGTCCCGACTGCCGAATGCGAAGGCCGTCAGATCGCCGGATGTATCACCCTGCCACTTGTTCTCGATAGCGTTGGCGACCCATGTTTCAGGCCATGTTTTTTTGCTCTCAAGATAAGCTTCATCGGCAAAGCCACCGAATTTCGACCACATATCGATCGAATAATCGATACCGATCAATGTGCCCTCATCGCCGAGATACGGGAGAAGAATCTTTGTGTACCAGCCGCCACCTGGCAAGACTTCAGCGACCGTCATACCGGGCGTAATCCCAAAAAATTCGATTGTGTCGCGCGGGTTCCGGTCACCATAGCGTGCCTTAGCTGCATCGTCCTGATCGACAAGCACTCTGGTCAGGACAGGATTGGCATCGAATACAGTCGCGGTGGCTGGCGGCGTCGCATCTAATGGAGCAGACTCAAGCAAGGTACAAGCCGCCAAAAGCGCCGCACTTATTCCAGACAAGACAAGAGACTTGATACGCATGGTCCACTCCTACATTAACTGATCATTAACTTGCAGAATGTGACGAGGCTGGCAATCGAAAATGGGGGTTTAGAGAGCATTTGCTCGTGCCCCGGACGAGATACGGGGCAATAGAAAAGGCCGCGCTTCTTTTCTGAAACGCGGCCTTTAAAGGATCTGAATTTAAACTGACGTGCCTTTAAGCGGCATCAGCAAGCATTTTTTCGGCCTTTTTCAAGGCTGCGTCGATGCCGCCAACCATGTAGAAGGCTTGCTCTGGAAGGTGGTCATACTCGCCTTCGATCAGGCCTTTAAAGGATTTGATCGTGTCTTCGAGTTTCACTTGCTCGCCCGGGCTACCGGTGAAGATTTCTGCAACATCAAATGGCTGGCTCAAGAAACGCTCGACCTTACGGGCGCGGGCCACGGCCACTTTGTCTTCTTCAGAAAGCTCATCCATGCCGAGAATAGCGATGATGTCTTGCAGTTCTTTATATTTTTGCAGAATTTCCTGCACGCCACGCGCAACCATATAGTGCTCTTCGCCAACGATGAGCGGATCGAGAATACGCGATGTTGAATCAAGTGGGTCAACAGCCGGATAAATGCCTTTCTCGGAGATCGCACGGTTAAGAACCGTTGTCGCATCCAAGTGGGCAAATGAGGTCGCTGGCGCAGGGTCGGTCAAGTCATCAGCAGGCACGTAAACCGCTTGCACAGAGGTAATAGACCCTTTGTTGGTTGAGGTAATCCGCTCTTGCAGGCCACCCATATCGGTTGCCAGCGTTGGCTGGTAGCCCACAGCAGACGGGATACGGCCAAGCAGCGCTGACACTTCGGCACCGGCTTGTGTAAAGCGGAAAATATTATCAACGAAGAAGAGCACGTCCTTGCCTTCTTTGTCGCGGAAATATTCAGCCTGTGCGAGACCCGTCAAAGCAACACGGGCACGCGCACCTGGAGGCTCGTTCATCTGACCATAAACCAAGGTCACGCGGCTATCGCCTTTGAGGTCGATCACTTTTGAATCGATCATCTCATAGTAAAGGTCATTCCCTTCACGTGTCCGCTCGCCAACCCCGGCAAACACCGAGTATCCGCCAAACAGTTTCGCGATATTGTTGATCAGCTCCTGAATGAGAACTGTTTTACCAACACCGGCACCGCCGAAGAGGCCGATTTTACCGCCCTTCGCATATGGGCAAAGAAGGTCGATCACTTTGATACCTGTGACCAGAATTTCAGATTCTGTTGATTGGTCGACAAAAGCTGGTGCAGGCGCGTGGATCGGCATCTTGGTAGCCGTTTCTACGGGTCCGCGTTCGTCAATTGGCTCACCAACAACATTCATGATGCGGCCAAGTGTTTCTGGGCCAACGGGAACCATGATCGGCTCGCCAAGATCGGCGACTTTCTGACCACGAACAAGGCCCTCGGTGGAGTCCATCGCAATGGTGCGGACAGTATTCTCGCCAAGGTGCTGGGCAACTTCGAGAACCAGACGGTTGCCATTGTTCTCGGTTTCAAGGGCGTTCAGAATATCCGGCAGGGTACCTTCAAACTGAACGTCGACGACAGCGCCGATGACTTGGCTAATGGCGCCTTTGGCATTTGCAGAATTGCTCATTTTATATGTCTCCTTGGGAGCGGACTTTGTTTTGGCAGCGACGGGCGCTGGTGTTGAGGTCGCGGCTGTGGCCGGCTTTGCAATTTGAGGTGTATCGGCAACAGAAATTGTTGTGGCAGTTTGGGCTTTGCACGCGCCGCAAGGCCGCACGTCTTTATGACCGGTATCTTTGGCAGCTTTTTCGGCCATATCGAAAGTTTCGAAAGGACCGAACCAGTTTTCATCGCTGGC
This sequence comes from Hyphomonadaceae bacterium, assembly GCA_039942135.1. Classification (GTDB taxonomy): domain Bacteria; phylum Pseudomonadota; class Alphaproteobacteria; order Caulobacterales; family Hyphomonadaceae; genus CALLCD01. The sequence continues at coordinate 25,391 of JBDVDE010000075.1, read as the reverse complement.
GCCGCCATCTTCATCGGTCACACCAGCGCCATGATTACAATAGCGGCACTCACCGATATGGATACGGGCACGCTTTGCAATCTTATTATTGTAAACCCAATATGCCATGCTCGCTTTCCCCTACAATGCTTCCGCACCAGAGATGATCTCGATCAACTCTTTGGTGATTTGGGCTTGGCGGGCGCGGTTATATTGCAGCGTCAGCGCGGAGATAATGTCTCCGGCATTGCGGGTGGCATTATCCATGGCCGTCATCGAAGCGGCTTGCTCACCGGCCGCACTTTCAAGCATCGCAGACAAAAGCTGCGTGTTGAGATAGCGGGGCAAAAGCGTTTCGAGGATTTCAGGCTCGGATGGCTCATACTGATAGATGGCTCCAGACAGATCGACTGTTTCGGTGCCCTCAGGTGCAGACGCAGGAATAAGCTGCTGAGCTGTCGGCTCTTGGCTCAATACGTTTTTAAAGCGCGAATAGACGAGCGTACATACATCAAACTCTTCGCCATTAAAGCGGGCATTCAAAGCAGTGCCGAACGCAATCGCCACATCGCTTTGATCTGCAGCAGAGCGAGCTTCCGATGTATCGACATGATCAACGAACAGATCGCCATACTCATTGCCAAGTTGCTCGCGACCCTTTTTGCCGACCGTGATAATCTTCACAGTCTTTCCGGTGGCACGAAGTTCGCCGATGGTCTGGCGCGCAAGCTTCACCGTATTCGCGTTAAAGCCGCCGCAAAGGCCACGCTCAGCGGTCATGACGACGATCAGATGCGTTTCATCTTGTCCGGTGCCGGAGAGAAGTTTCGGGCCGCCTGCCCCTTCCCCCATCGAACCGGTTAGATTGGCAACAACCGACGCCATACGCACCGCATAGGGACGTGACGCCTCAGCCGCTTCTTGCGCACGGCGCAGCTTTGCAGCCGCAACCATTTGCTTGGCCTTGGTGATCTTCTGCGTGGATTTCACGCTGGCGATCCGGTTTTTAAGTTCCTTCAAGCTGGGCATAGCTGAAGTCCTTGTCTATCAAGCGTAACGTTTAAGCGAAATTGCCGGTGAAATCGTCGAGCACTTTCTTGATGCCGTTTTCGACATCTTCGGTCAGAGCTTTCTCGTCACGAATTTTGGCGAGTAGATCGGCATTATTCGCACGCAGATTGGCGAGAAGATCGCGCTCATAGCGTGTGACATCAGACAGCTCGACACTATCAAGATATCCGCGTGTACCGGCATAAATCACGACAACCTGCTCTTCCATTTGCAATGGAGAGAATTGTGGTTGCTTCAATAGCTCGGTCAGGCGTGCACCGCGATTAAGCAGTTTCTGCGTTGCCGCATCGAGGTCGGAACCGAATTTCGCAAAGGCCGCCATTTCGCGGTATTGCGCCAATTCACCCTTCATCGAGCCAGCCACTTTCTTCATGGCTTTGGTCTGGGCGGCAGAGCCCACACGTGACACAGACAGACCCACATTCACCGCAGGACGGATGCCCTGATAGAAGAGGTCCGTTTCAAGGAAGATCTGGCCATCAGTGATCGAGATCACATTGGTCGGAATATAGGCCGACACATCGTTCGCCTGAGTTTCGATGATCGGCAGTGCCGTCAAAGAGCCAGCGCCGTGATCTTCGTTCAGTTTCGCAGCCCGTTCGAGCAAGCGTGAGTGAAGATAGAACACGTCACCAGGATAAGCTTCGCGGCCCGGAGGACGACGCAGCAAGAGAGACATCTGGCGATACGCCACAGCCTGCTTGGACAGATCATCATAAATGATCAGGGCATGCTTGCCATTGTCGCGGAACCATTCGCCGATCGTACAGCCTGTGAAGGGCGCAAGATACTGCAATGGCGCAGGCTCGGACGCGGTCGCTGACACGATCACTGTGTAATCAAGCGCGCCGCGCTCTGCGAGGGTTTTAACAACCTGCGCAACGGTTGAGCGCTTCTGGCCAATCGCAACATAGACGCAGAACAGCTTTTCTGAATCGTCTTTGGCAGCGTCATTGATCTGCTTCTGGTTCAGGATCGTATCAATACAGATCGCTGTTTTACCGGTCTGGCGGTCACCAATAACAAGTTCACGCTGGCCACGGCCAACAGGGATCATGCCGTCAATCGCCTTAATCCCCGTCATCATCGGCTCATGCACCGATTTACGCGGCAGAATGCCTGGTGCTTTAACATCAACACGCTCACGGGCAGCAACATCAGTTAGTGCGCCCTTGCCGTCGATTGGTTCACCGAGCGGGTCAACAACGCGGCCAAGAAGCCCCTTGCCGACCGGCGCGGACACAATCTCTGAGAGGCGCTTAACATTGTCGCCCTCTTTAATGCCTCTATCGTCGCCGAAGATCACGACGCCGACATTGTCGGTTTCGAGGTTCAGCGCCATGCCTTTGATGCCGCCATCAAATTCGACCATCTCACCGGCTTCAACATTGTCGAGGCCGTAGACGCGGGCAATCCCGTCACCAACGGAGAGAACTTGTCCTACATCGGAGACTTCGGCCTCTGTGCCGAAATTTTCGATTTGGGTTTTCAGGATGTCGGAAATTTCCGCAGCTCTGATATCCATGAGCGTTAAGCTCCCTTCATGGCAGTGTTCATACGTTCAAGTTTGGCTTTCAGGCTGGCATCAACAAGAGTCGAGCCAATGCGCAGCTGAATGCCGCCGACGAGGTTGGGGTCAACCTCGGTTGTCAGTTCAACATCGCCGCCGACAGATTTGGCAATAATGCCTTCCAGTCTGGCGTGTTGTGTAGATGTCATTTCTTTTGCAGTGCGCACAACCGCGCGCTGGACGCCGCGCTGCTTGTCATAGAGTGCGTCAAAGGCCGTTTGCGTGGCTGGCAAATCGGCTGCGCGGCCATTCATGGCCATTGTGCCGAGAAACTTGACCAATAGGTCAGGCAGACCCGATGTATCGCCTAGCTTTTTAAGGGCAGCAGCTTTGTCTTCGCGCTTGAAGAGCGGCGATGCCAAAAGGCGCGACAGATCCGCATTGTCTTCAACGGTTTTCGCAAATCCGGCAAATGCGGACTGAATCGACGACAAATCCCCGCCAGACTTGGCAAGATCGAAAAGAGCCGAAGCGTAACGCCGCGCGGCTTCGCTGGTCAGGGCTTGTGCCAATGCTTCCATCCGTTATTTGAGGGGGTATCCCTCGCGATTGAGAGCATAAAGGTACAAACAAAGTTGGCCCCAAAATGCCCATTAGTTCGCGCGACTTAGCACCTCGAAAACACTCTGACAACATTGGCCTAGCACTCTAGGCGCGACCGAATGGCGCGGGGGGGTAAATCAGTCATCAAATATCGTCGGTTTGCAGGTCTCACATGCCTCATTTTTCGTGTTTGGGGCAGCTTGGCGTAAAAAGGCGCATATTTGCACTTGCGCCGTCCCTTGGGGCCGGCCTGAAAAGCGGTGTGTCCAAAGGAGACATGACGATGGTAGCGTTTAAAACGGCGAAACAAACAGGTGATCTGATGGGGCTAAGCGTGAAGGCGCTCCGGCTCTATGAGACACGCGGACTGGTTTCGCCCGGGCGGACATCTGCCGGTTGGCGGGTCTATGGTCCTGACGAGTTTGCGCGTTTGCATAAGGTGCAAACGCTCAAATCCATTGGCTTTTCACTCGCCGAGATTGCAAGTTTGATCGAAGGCGGTGTCGAATTGGCCGCCATACTCGAGACACAGACAAAGGCACTGGCACGCCAGCAAGAACGGCTTTCGCACGCACGACACGTGGTCGCAAAAGCCCAAGCCCGGCTCAGAGATGGCCACATCCTCTCCACGGACGATCTTATAAATCTGACACAGGAGACTGATATGAGCGAATTTGAATGGACTGAAGCACACGAAGCCCTCGCCGCACGGCATTATACCAAAGACCAAAGAGACGCCTTCGCGGCCAAAAAAATGACGCCGGAGTTTCAAGCCGAGATGTCAGCAAAATGGGAGAGTATTTTGGCCGACGCCGAACGCTTGCGTCACGGCCCTCCCGATACGCCGGAAGCCATCGAGTTCGGCCGCCGCTGGAAGGCAGCCGCAGCCATGTTCTCCGAGGGAGACACTTCGGTCGATCAAGCCACGTCGAATTGGTATGAGGACGGGTTCTCGAACCCTGAAACAGCCAAACTCATGCCGTTTTCGAAAGAAGTCTGGGAATTTGCCAAGGCTGCGATCATTGCAGGGAACGCGCAGGACGGAATTGTTTAACCTCTCGGATGTGCCTCTTGGTGGACAGCTTTGAGCCTTGCGCCATCGACGCCGGTATAAATTTGCGTGGTCGACAGCGAGGCATGACCGAGCAAGGTCTGGATGGCGCGCAGATCAGCGCCATTGGCCAAGAGATGTGTCGCAAATGCATGACGCAATGCATGCGGGGTCGCCGTTTTCGGTAGGCCAAGTTCGCCGCGCAGAAGCTGCACCCGCGCCTGTATGATGCGGGGGCTGAGCGGTCCGCCCCTCTCGCCCCGAAAAAGCGCATCCGTTTTGCCGAGTGCAAACGGGCAGTGTTTCACATAATCGGCCACCGCCGCTTCGATTGCCGGCAGAATTGGCACGATGCGTACTTTTCCACCCTTGCCCGTCACGCGAAGTCGGGCGGGCAGTTTGGCCTCTGCGCCGGTGAGCGCGAGGGCTTCGGAGATCCGCAGGCCTGCGCCATAAAGGAGAGACAATACGGCTGCATCGCGAGCGCCAACCCAAACCGGCTTTTCCAGATTGGTTTCAGCCAGCTCGATCATGTCTTTGGCAACATCGACAGCAACCGGACGCGGCAAGCGGGCGGCGCGTTTCGGCCCTTCAAGATAGTTGATCTCCGCATTTGGCAATCCATGGGTCCGGTCGAGCCATCGATAGAGAGCTTTAATCGAGGACAAGACACGCGCAATCGAAGTATCGCTCAACCCGTCGCGGCGGCGCGCGGCCAGAAAGGAGCGGATATCCCGCGCGCCCAGTTTTGACAATGCAACTGGACCAAGCTCAGTGCCAGTATGGATGCACATAAAGCCAAGAAAGCTCGACAGATCTGACCCATATGCGGACACCGTATGCTCGGCGAGGCGGCGCTCATCGCGCACATAGGACAAGAAGGCATTGAGTAAATCCATGCCCTGATTATGCCAGAGCAGCGTTAAGGGGATGTAAGCGGGCCTAGGCCATTTGCCTATTTGGCAGCCTGATATAAGTGAGATCGCATGCCCGTTGCCCGTATCCTCTTTCCCATCGCCCTACCGGAGCCGTTTGATTATGCGGTTCCCGAAGGCATGACAGTCGTCGCCGGAAGTTATGTCATGGCGCCGCTCGGGAAGAACCTCCGCAGCGCTGTGGTCTGGGATGTCGTCGGCGACGAGGTTGGCGAAGGGCGGAAGCTCAAATCGGTCGAACATGTTTATGAAACGCCGCCGATGAGCGCTGCGATGCGGCGCTTTATCGAGTTTACCGCCAAGTACACCGTCGCTGCACCGGGAGCTGTTTTGGCGATGGCCTTGCGCGCGCGTGGCGGCTTACAACCCTCCCCGCGTGAAACAGCCTATGTTCTGACCGGCAAGACGCCCGACAGAATGACCGATGCCCGCGCCCGCGTGCTTGATGCAGCTAAAGCGCTTGGCCCCGCCCCTGCGAGCGCCATCGCTGCCGAAGCAGGAACATCGAGCGCCGTTATTACCGGTCTTGCCAAAGCTGGTGCGCTCGAAGCCCGCAGAGTTGACATAGATGCGCCCTTTGCACCGCCAACAGGTGATGGTCCGCGCAAATCCCTGACCGATGAACAAACAGCTGCTGCAGCCGAGCTGGAAGCGCATATCGAAGCGGGCGGCTTTGCGCCATTCCTGCTCGACGGGGTCACCGGGTCGGGCAAAACCGAAGTCTATTTCGAAGCGATAGCAGCAACCCTAAAGCGCGATCCCGACGCCCAAATATTGGTGTTATTGCCCGAAATCGCGCTGACACAGGCTGTTTTGGAACGATTTACTGAACGGTTTGGCGCACCGCCAACCCCGTGGCATTCCGGACTATCTGAAAAGCAAAGGCGGCGAAGCTGGCGTGAAGCGGCACATGGACGTGCCCGCATTATTATCGGCGCGCGCTCGGCATTATTTCTACCCTACCTGAAGCTTGGCTTGATCGTCGTCGACGAAGAACATGACGGCTCGTACAAGCAAGAAGACGGTGTGGTCTATCATGCGCGCGATATGGCGGTGATGCGGGCCAAGCTGGAAGGGGGCATGATCATTCTCGCATCAGCAACGCCGGCGCTTGAAACGGTCGCAAATGCCGAAGCGGGGCGATATTCGGTGTTAAAACTCTCGGCGCGGCCCGGCGCTGCGCGGTTGCCGGATGTCGAACTCGTCGATCTAAAACGCGATACACCCGAGCGCGGAAAATGGCTGTCACCTACGCTGGCACAAGCCATGGCTGACAGGCTCGAACGGGGCGAACAATCGCTCTTATTCCTCAACCGGCGGGGATATGCGCCCCTCGTGATCTGTAAATCTTGTGGCGAGCGGCTCAAGAGCCCCGGCACAGACAGCTGGCTAACCGAACACCGGTATACGGGGCGGCTAGTGTGCCACGTCACCGGCTATTCGATTGCCAAACCAGACAAGTGCCCGCTTTGCGGCGCTGCCGACAGCTTGATGGGCGTTGGCCCCGGCGTTGAACGCGTTGCCGAAGAAGCGCGGGTCTTGCTGCCCGAGGCGCGGGTCGAAATTTTCAGCTCGGATACGGCACGCGGCGGTGAAGCGACGCGCGGTATTGTCGAACGGATGGAAGCTGGCGAGATTGATGTTCTTGTCGGCACGCAGATCGTCGCCAAAGGGCACAATTTCCCCAAATTGACCCTTGTTGGCGCAATTGACGCCGATACTGGCATGAAAGGTGGCGACCTCCGCGCTGGCGAGCGGACCTATCAATTGCTCTCACAAGTGGCAGGCCGCGCAGGGCGTGCCGACGATCCGGGCACCGCGATGATCCAGACATTTGCACCCGATAGCCCCGCAATGCAGGCACTATTGCTGGGCGATAGAGACGGCTTTTTGGCAATCGAGCGGGAAAACAGGGCGATGGTCGGCATGCCGCCATTTGGGCGGCTGGCCGCGCTTATTCTGTCCGCACCCTCACCCGAAGCGGTCGATACGTTTGCACGAGCCATTGCCGAATTGGCTCCGCACGGCGAAGGCGTGGACGTGTTCGGGCCCGCACCAGCGCCGCTTTCGGTTGTGCGCGGGCGGCATAGGCGACGGTTTTTAATCCAGTCCCCACGCAATGTAGACCTGTCCGCATATATGGCAGACTGGCGCAAACGCATGAAAGTCCCCTCTAATGCGCGCGTTTCGGTCGATATAGACCCGTATTCGTTCTTATAGGTAAGAGAGATGATCGAGATCAAACTTGAAGATGACGCAGCAACGCAGCGCTTGGGCGCATCGATCGCACCCCTGTTGCAACGCGGCGATATGGTCGCGCTCTATGGCGGCTTGGGCGCAGGGAAAACGACATTTTCGCGCGGGGTGATCAGCGCTTTGCTTGGCCCCGAGACGCATGTGCCGAGCCCGACTTATACACTCGTCCAGCTCTATGAGGCAGACGCATTTACCCTATGGCACTTCGATCTCTACCGGATTGAGAGCCCAGACGCCTTGATCGAGCTTGGTTGGCAGGACACTGCAGACGGGGCCGCATTGGTCGAATGGCCCGAACGGGCGGAAGGACACTTGCCGCGCTGGCGTCTCGACATCCACCTCGCCGAAGATCAGAGCGGACGAAAAGCAAGACTGGAACCGCACGGCGAAGACTGGCAGAACCGTTTACATGGATTCGCATTCTAGTTCCCGCCAAGCCCAAATGACCGCCTTTTTGACGGAGGCGGGCTGGATTGATGCCGAACTTAGCTGGCTTGGCCAAGATGCCTCGACGCGGCGCTATGCGAGACTGACCAAAGGCGAGAAGACTGCCCTGCTTATGGATGCGCCGAGAATCGAAGCGGCCCCCTGCCCGCCAGATGCTAACGACGCGCAGCGAAACGAAATGGGCTGGAATGCTCAGTCACGGCTCGCCGCCTCGCGGGTCGATGCCTTTGTTGCGGTAGCTGAACATTTACGCGCTCGCGGGTTTTCCGCACCGGAGGTTTTTGCGGCCAATGCAGAAGACGGGTTTGCGCTGCTGGAAGATTTCGGGACGGGCCGCGAATTTGCAAGATTGATTGAACGCGGCGACGAAGACGAAGTCGCGCTTTATAGTGCGGCAGGCGCACTGATGGCAGATCTTCACGCGGAACCTGCACCCGAAAAACTCGCCGACTGGCCGATCCTTGACTATGACGCTCTGGCTTTGCGGGTAAATGCGGATCTGTTTGCGCAATGGCTTCCACAACTTGATGACCGGATGCAGACGGGCGAGAGAATGCTGGCCCACTGGCAGGGCGCGCGGGACGAACTGATCGCCCAAGCCATGACATTCCCGCGCGACTTTATCTTGCGCGATTATCATGCCGAGAACCTGTTATGGCTCCCTGCCCGCACAGGCGCGGCACGCATAGGTCTGCTTGATTTTCAGGATGCGGTAAACGGCTGGGACGGCTGGGAGATGGCGATGCTCGTGCAAGATGCCCGCCGCGCTGTATCGGCCGCAGCAAGAGAGGCGGCGATCGCCGCTTATATCGACAGGACCGGCAAAGACCGCGCGGCGTTTGAAGCGCGGCTGGCGGTTCTGGGGACCTTGAACGCGCTCCGGATTACCGGTCTTTTTGCAAGGCTTCCCATTCGTGATGGAAAAGCGCGCTATCTCGACTTTATGCCCCGGCAGCAATGGTTACTCGCGCAAAACCTTGACCATCCTGCATGCGCCCAAATGGCAGAATTTGTGCGCACCTATGCGCCCTTTGTTTTCGAGGTGAAGACATGAGCAATATCCCTCACACTGCTATGGTCCTCGCGGCGGGTCTGGGCACACGCATGCGGCCACTGACAGACAAGACCGCAAAGCCTCTAATCAAGGTTGGCGACAAAGCGTTGATCGATCACTTGCTTGATCCTTTGGTTGAGGCTGGCGTGACCCGCGCCATTGTTAATGTGTTCTGGTGTGCCGACTTGGTAGAGGCGCACGTCAAAGCGCGAGATGATATCGAGATCATTATCTCGGATGAGCGCGGCGGCGCGCTTGAGACAGGCGGAGCATTGGCGCAAGCGCGGCCTTTACTCGGCGATGATCCAGTCTTTGTCGTCAATACGGACGCGTTCTGGGGCAGCGGTGCCGCCGCTCCTCTGCTGGAACTCGCCGACGCGTTTGATCCCGACAAGATGGATGCCTTATTATTGCTCGCAGACAAAGAGCGCTGTCTCGGGTTTCCGGGTGCAGGTGACTTCTTTCGGGATGAGACCGGCAAGCTTAAACGGCGCGGCGATGCCATATCTGCGCCATGGGCATATGCCGGTGTTAGGATCACGAAGCCGGAGCTTTATGATGGCCAGCCTGCCGAGCCATTTTCAGCGTTGAAGATTTGGGAACCGCTTCTCCCGCAAGGGCGTTTGGTCGGCCATCGGCTCGATGATTTCTGGTTGCATGTTGGTACCCCCGAGGCTTTGGCTGAAGCGAATATGTGGCTGGGGTCAAACAAAGAATGACACCATCCGATCTGTTCTCACCAGATGCACCCAAGGTCTGGACCATTCCGCCGGGCGCAAATTTTCTGCAAAGCCTTGCCAATACGTTAGCAGATGCAACCGGTTTGCGAGATGATCCGGCGGCCTTGGCCGATGCACAGATATATGTGCCGAACCGGCGGTCGGCGAGAGCTATGGCGCTCGCGCTCTTTGAAGCTGGCGGCAACAAACCGATCTTGCCGCCGAGCATCCGCGCCCTTGGTGATTTGGAAACCGACGAGCCGCCGAGCGGGGCGGAAGAAGCGCTGACCAAATTGGGACCAGCTCTCCCGCCCGCGCGCAGACTTGGTGCCTTGGCGAACCTCGTTATGGCTTTCTATCGCACGCTCGACATAGCACTTCCGCCAGCCTCCGCAATTTCGGCGGCGCGCGAGCTGGGACGCCTGCTTGATTCAGCCGCCTTGTCCGAGGACGTGGATTGGTCTGCCCTGCCCGATCTCGTCGAGCGGGATGATCTGGCAGTGCATTGGGCGCAGTCCGCCAAATTTTTACAGATCGTCACCGACCAATGGCCAACATGGCTCAAAGACAATGGTGCCACAGAACCTTTCGCACGGCGGCGGATCGTCGCCGAAGCGATTGCCGCAGCACTGGAAGCGGACAAACCCAAGGGAATATTCCTGATTGCCGGTTCAACCGGTGCTACTCCAGCCTCCCGCGCTTTGATGCAGGCCGCCTGCAAGCTTGAACGCGGCGTGGTTGTGTTCCCTGGACTGGACCTCGACGCAGCTCCGAGCGCATGGCCGGAAATTCTGGAGGCTGCCGACCATCCCCAACACGCTTTGGCAGGGACGCTGTCCGAACTTGGCCGAGCCCCGCAAGAAATTCCGATTTGGCCGGGCGCGTCAGAGCACGGCAATCCGGCTGCGCGCCGACGGCTCATCCATGAGAGTCTCGCACCTGCCGTCCAAACCGCCGACTGGCTCGATCGGCTTAAGGAACTTGCAGGTGATCAAAGCGAGGCGGAGTTTGCCCAATCCGCGCTTGAGGGTCTTAGCCTTGTCGAAGCCGAAGACGGTGCGCAAGAAGCGCTTATTGCTGCACTGGCCTTGCGCGAAGCCCTTGAAACCGAAGGACGCACGGCAGCACTCGTGACGCCCGACGCGGGCATGGCCCGTCAAGTTGCCGCAATCCTAAAACGCTGGGACATAAATACCGCTCCCTCTGGCGGTGTGCCGCTCAGCCGGACAGCATCGGGGGCATTTGTCTCGCTTGCGCTCGACTGGGCTTGCGATACGGGCAGTCCTGTGGCGCTCACGGCACTGCTCAAACATGAGTTCTTTGACATCAAGCCTGCAGACATCGCCGCGCTCGAGATCTGCTTCTTGCGCGGCACGCGCCGCTGGGGCGATATACAAAGCCTGCAAAGCTATATCCCTGCCCACACGGACGCGATGGCCGATGCCAAATATGGCCGCATCCCGATCGAGCAACGTGACGCGGCACTCTCATTGATTGATCCGCTTGCCACTATCGCACGCGACCATAGCGCTCTGTTTGCCGAGCCGGACGGATTGATCGGAGGCCCCGCAGCTGTCACCGCCCTTACCGCTCTTATCAACGCACTTATAGGTGACGAAACACGCGCATGGACTGGCACTGGCGGGGAAGCTGCTTCGCGGATGCTGGAATCAGTCTCGACTTTGACCGCAGAACTCGGCGCGATGAAACCGGATGTCTTTGTCGAAATTGCAGGAACACTTTCGGCGAACGTCACGGTCCAAGCCAATTTTGCGGTGCATCCGCGGATTGCCATATGGGGGCCGCTCGAAGCCAGACTACAACAAGCCGACCGGATTATTCTGGCAGGATTGAACGAGTCCGTTTGGCCTGCCCAGCCGACGCCGGACGCTTTTCTACCGCGCCGTTTCCGAAAAGAGCTGGGCCTAACGGCACCTGAAGCACGCCTTGGCCTGGCCGCGCACGACTTCGCGCAATTGGCGACAGCGCCGGATGTCCTGATGCTCTATGCAGCCAGACGCGACGATGCCCCGGCGGTGCCCTCGCGCTGGGTCCTCAGACTTAGAACGCTGGTGGAGGGAGCGCTTGGCAAGGAGCGCGCCCATAAAGCCCTCTCGCCAAAGCCTGATGCCGATCCGCGCATTTGGGCTAAAGGCTTGCGCATGGACACCCAAACAAAGCCAGCGAAATTTTCTAAGCCGGAACCCTGCCCGCCCGTTTCTGCGCGACCGAAAAAACTATCCGTTACACGCATCAACACATTGCAACGTGATCCGTATACCATCTATGCTGGCAGCATCCTCGGGCTATCGCCACTTGCCCCACTTGACGCGCCGCTTGATGCCCGTCCACGCGGCACCGCCATCCACGCCGCCCTAGAGGATTTCGAGACATTGCCGAAATCAGAGCAGACAGCGCAAACATTGCAAGCAAGCCTTGCCGAAAAATTGCATGATGCAGGAAGTCCCGAACATATCATTATGGCGGAACGCGCTGTGCTCGGCAAAACCGCCCAGCAGTATGTTGAATGGTGGCAAGCGCGCCAAGCAGATCGCGCCGACATCTGGACTGAGGAAGAAGGCGAAATCTCTTTCGAGATAGAGGGGGAGCCATTCAAGCTGACCGGTATTGCTGACAGCGTCGAGAAGATGAAAGATGGCACATACACGATCATCGATTTCAAAACAGGCAAAGGCAAAACCCGCAAAGAGATACTTGCCGGATTTGAACAGCAACTGCCCTTGCTTGCCTTGATCGCAAGCGAAGGCCAGTTGAAAAATGCACCGGGTGGGCCTGTTGGCGAATTTGGTTATGTCTCTGTGCGCTATCAGTTCGAGAGCAAAAGCACGAGCGAGGGACATGATGACGCCGTCGAACTAAGAGACGCATCACGCGCGATCCTGACCGAGCTGATCGCAGCCTATCGCCAACCCGACAGCAAATATTTCTCGGTGCCACGCGTTCAATTGATGACAAGCTATGCAGGCGATTTTGACCGACTCGCCCGCCGCGCGGAATGGGCAGGAGACACGAGTGATGGTTGAACCGATCCCCTGCCCCGAGAGTGATGATTATAACAATGCCGCCCGCGCGCAGGTTCGCGCGGCGGACCCCGCGCATTCGGCTTGGGTGTCGGCCAATGCCGGTTCCGGTAAAACCAAGGTTCTGATCGACCGCGTTGCCCGGCTCTTGCTCAAAGGGGCAGCACCGGACTCGATCCTTTGTGTCACCTATACCAAGGCGGCTGCCAATGAGATGCTCGAACGCCTGTTCGCCCAATTGGGCACATGGTCGGTGCTCGAGGAAACCGCGCTAAAGACCAAGCTTGCCGCGCTCGAGAATCGTGATCCAGAAGGCTATACTCAGGAAGAGCTGCGCAAGGCCCGCGCGCTGTTCGCCAAAGCGCTCGAAACTCCGGGCGGTTTGCGTATTGAAACCATTCACGCGTTTTGCTCTCGCATCCTCAGACGGTTCCCGCTCGAAGCAAATGTGGCGCCCGGGTTTAACGAGATTGATGATAGCGAAGCTGACCTGTTCTGGGGCGATGCCTTGAGGGCAGGCATACTTGATGCGGCCGAGAACAACCGACAGGTGCTCGACACTGTCGCATTGGCTGGCGGCGGATTGGGTGTGTCGAGCGGGCTAGACACCGCGCGCGGTAATGCCAAGGCTTTGCTGACATTTGCCAAGACTTTTGGCCGCGATCCCGAGCGGGTGGATACGGCACTCCGGACGAGCCTGAAGGCGCCGGACGCGGATGAAGAAACGCTTATCGCTGAAGCAATGAGCAACCTACCGCTCAGCGAGCTTGGCAGTACGGTGACCCTGCTTGAGGCAAATGGGGGATCGGGCGCCAAAAAATCAGCTGCGATCTTGCGACAAGTCTTCGAGACAAAGGACCCATTAGAGAAATGGAATATTTACTGTACACTGTTTTTTACAAAAACGGGCGGGCCACGTAAAACTATTGTGACGAAGGCGATCTTGAAAGATCCGGTGGCTGCAGATCTGTTCGAGACAGTAGAAATTCCCGAAGGCTCCGAAGTGTTGCGGGCGAAGAAACTGGATGCCGATATCAGAGCAGCGCGCCTTTATGCCCGCACCCGCGCTCTGGTGCATTTGTCTTTACCCATTTTGCAGCATTACCAACAAGCCAAGCGCGATCACGCCGCCCTTGATTTTGAGGACCTGATCGGGCTGACCCATCAATTGCTTACCAAGGCCGATGCCGCCAATTGGGTGCTCTATAAACTCGACGGCGGTCTGACGCATGTCTTACTCGATGAAGCGCAGGATACGAGTCCCGACCAATGGGGTTTGCTGAATGCCTTAACCGAAGAGTTTTTCGCGGGACTCGGAACAGAACGCGCGCAGGACCCGCGGACCCTGTTTGTGGTCGGGGACGAGAAGCAGTCTATTTATTCGTTCCAAGGTGCAGACCCGCAGAAGTTCCTCGAAGAACGCCGCCACTTTGAAGCCAAAGCACGGGCAAATTTTGGCACTGCGGAATTGCCGGAGATGACCATGTCGTTCCGCTCCTCACCCGAGATTTTGCAGTTCGTCGATCAGGTATCCGAAGCGGGCGACGTCGAAGGGCATCCATATATTGCCGGGCCTGTGGCCGAAGCAAATCTTTCGCGGCACACCGCGCGCCGGTCAAACCAAGCCGGCTGCGTCGAGCTCTGGCCGATTGATGTGCCGGACGCAGAAGACGAAGCCATTCCCGCAGAAGCACCGCGAGACACCCAAGCCGCAGACAGTCCGAAGAATAAGCTCGCCCGCAAAGTCGCATGCGAGATTAGCAAGTTGATTGACCGCCGCGAGATGATCTGGGTCGAGGGCGCTGACAGGCGCTGGGCCTATCGACCGGCACAAGCGGGCGATGTTCTGATTCTGGTTGATAAACGTACGGGCGGCCTATTCGATGCGCTGATTGATGCGTTGAAGGACAAGGCCATTCCGGTTGCCGGAGCTGACCGGCTTGTGCTGGCCGACCATATCGGCGTTCAGGATTGCCTGAACCTGATCCGGTTTACCCTATTGCCAGAAGACGATCTGACACTGGCGGAGATATTGCGCGGCCCCTTTGCGAACCTTGTCGATGATGATGAGCATTTGTTTGTGCTCGCCCATAAGCGCGGCACCGATACGCTTTGGCAAAGATTGCAAGCGTCGACGCACCCTGCGCACGCGCCTGTCTGCGCATTTCTCAATCAACTTCTAACATGGCGAACGCTGCCCGCTTACGAGTTTCTCTGCCATGTGCTCGAGACCAGGAGCGTCTATGGCGATACGGGGTGGGATTTGCTCGCAAGTAGGCTTGGCCCGCCAATGCGTGATCCCGTGCAAGCGCTATTGGCCCGCGCGATGGCCTATGATGCAAAAAGCGCAGCGAGCTTACAGGGCTTTGTTGCGAGCATGGAAGGTGACCAGAGTCAGATCAAACGCGACTTGGCCGCCCCCAATGGCGAAGTGCGGGTGATGACTGTGCATGGAGCGAAAGGGTTGCAAGCGCCCATCGTCATTCTGCCGGACACCACGCGTCGCCCGACAGCCAGCACCAAAGCTATGGTCGAGATTGACGGTGCACCGATCTGGTTGTCAAAAACATCGGATGACACGCAACTGACCGAGCGCGCACGCGAAGACGAAATATTGCGCGGAGGCCGTGAACGCCGTCGGCTCCTATATGTGGCTCTCACCCGCGCTCAAGACAGGCTGATCATTTGCGGCGCTTGGCATGGTACGCGGCCCAAGCCCGACAAAGACATCGGCACGGGCTATGACAAAGCAAGCTGGTATGCCTTGTGCGTCGAGGCGATGACCATGCTTGACGCCCACTGCCCCGTCAACGAGACGACGGGTCGGCCTGAAACATGGCGCTATGGCAATCTTCCGCCCTTGGGCGATGCAGTTGGCGAAACGACAAACCAAGGCACGACCCTGCCGGATTGGCTTGGCAAACCAGCACCACAAGAGACAGCTCCGGCCCGCCTCTTGGCACCGACCTCGCTACTCGCGCCCGATGATGCGCCGGTTCTGCCGCCAATGGGAGACGAGCGCGCAGCAAGGCTCAAACGTGGGCGGCTGATCCATGCCCTGCTCGAACGCTTGCCGGAACTTCCCGCCGCTGAACGCATGAAAGCCGGAATGGCCTTTCTCGAACAGGACCGCCAATTGCTACCAGATGCTCGAAAAGAGATGTTGGATGCGGCGATGGGTGTGCTCACCGATCCTCAATTTGATGATGTATTTGCTGAAGGTGGCCGCCCCGAAGCACCCGTGATAGGCACCGCGCCGGAACTCCCCCGCGGAACAATTATCAATGGCCGCGTGGACCGTCTGATCGTCACACCGACGGATGTGCTAATCGTTGATTTCAAGACCGACCGACCACCCCCCAAAACGCCGGACAAGGTTGGCATGTCATATCTGTTGCAGATGGCCGCCTATAGCGCTGTGCTCGCAAAAGCCTATCCAAACCGTACAATTCGCTCGGCCCTCGTCTGGACAGACGGGCCAAAGCTCATGCCTTTACCCAACGACCTGTTAGAAAAGGCACTGTCACAATCAAGTGTAACTGTTTGAACTTTGTCGAAACTTGCCTATCTATAATGGGTAACGAGAAAAGGAGGCCAGCATGGCTGCTCTAAATATCACCGATGACGAATTTGATGCAGCAATTCAGGGGGATGTCCCTGTCGTTGTTGACTTCTGGGCTGAATGGTGCGGCCCTTGTAAGCAGATGGCTCCGCATCTCGAAGCCGTTTCCGATGAGCTTTCTGGTAAAGTCAAAGTCGTCAAAATCAATGTCGAAGACCATCCAATGGCCGGATCAAAATACGGCGTTCGGGGTCTGCCAACTCTAATGATGTTCAAAGACGGGAAAGTCGCTGCAACCCATCTGGGCGCTATGTCCAAGCAGCGTATCGCCGAATGGATCAATGACAGCGTCTAAACCCGCCTGACATTCGCAATGATCTAGGGGAGGCTTACCAGCGTCCCCTTTTTCTTGGCCGGAAGTTGGGACGCGCCCAAACGCTCACGGAAATCAGAATAGTCGAATTCGGCAATTGTGCGTATGTCGCCCGTTTCGTCGCGTAATGCGATATCGGCAAGCGGGGTACCGTTGAACATGGTTGTTTTGACGAATGTATAGTGCATCTGATCTTCGAGGATCAGGCGCTGACCGATCTTGAGAGGCTCCGGGAAACTATAGGTGCCGATCACATCCCCAGTCATGCAGGTCTTACCGCCAAGCGTGTAGGTATGGGCGAGCTCACCCGCCTCCCCCGCGCCAAGAATATTTGGCCGATAAGGCGCTTCAAGAATATCCGGCATATGGGTCGACGCGCTCGCATCAAGAATGGCAAGCTCGATTTCATTCTGATGCAAAGCGAGGACACTGGTATGCAGTTCGCCCGCATCGATCACCAGACCCGCACCGGGCTCGAGAATAACCTCTACATTAAACCGTGCTTTGAACGCTTTGATCGCCGCAATCAGGGCACCTGTATCATACGTGTGTTTGCCAATCAGATGACCCCCACCAAAATTGACCGCACTGACCTGTTCGAGATATGGCGCGAAATGCTCGGCCACATGATTGATCAGCCCGACCGAGCCATCATCAAGCGCCTCACACAAGCTGTGGACGTGGAAGATATCAACCTTTGACCAATCGACCTGATCGAGCTTGCTTGGCACCTCGCCAAAGCGCGAACCGGGCGCACATGGATCATATAGCGCGCCGCCAATCATCGCTTTGGAATACCCGGGATTAACCCGCAGGCCCGTCTTGCAGCCCGCATCGCGAGCGATATCGCCAAACCGCTCCATTTGCTCCGCACTGTTGAAGTAGATGTGCTGGGCAAGCTTTGTCAGTTCTGCAACTTCCCCCGCCGCATAGGCCGGCGAGTAGACATGGACCTCTTTGCCGAACTCTTCAGCCCCAAGGCGCGCTTCGTATTCCCCGCTGGCGGTTGTGCCGTCGAGATAATCACGCATCAGCGGGAATACCGCAGGCAGCGCAAAAGCTTTGGTCGCGAGCAGAATTTTGCAATCTGCCTCACGGCGAATGCGCGCGGCGGTTTCAAGGTTCTCGCGCAAACGAACCCCATCAAGGATGAAGCAAGGCGTGGGAAGCATGGTCATTTCTAAGTCTCCAGCCCGAACAGTTCCGCATGCTCGTCGTCGGCAACGTCGAGCACATGCCAAGGCAGGCCGCGCTCGGCTACATCATCGAGAAATGGCTTGGCTGGAAACTGCTCGACATTAAACACGCCTTTGCCTGACCATTCGCCGCTAAAGAACATCTTGGCGCCGGACACTGGAGGAACGCCCGTGGTGTAGGAGACCGCCTGAGCGCTCACTTCTTTAAAGGTTTCGGCATGGTCGCAAGAATTATAGATCATCTTGGTAAGCGGCTTTCCGTCTTTCAGTCCGCGGAAAATACAGCCAATACTGGTCTTGCCAGTATAGTCGTCGGCAAGGCTCGACGGCTCCGGAAGCAGCGTTTTCAAAAATTCCATCGGGACAATCTCGACGCCCTTATGCATAACCGGATCAATCCGCGTCATGCCGACATTGCCGAGTACATCGAGATGTTTGATATATTCGTCACCAAAGGTCATCCAGAAGCGGATTTGCTTCAGCCCGCGAATATGTTTGACGAGGCTTTCTTCTTCCTCGTGATACAACAAATATGAGGCGCGCTCGCCAACTTCCGGATAATTGATCATCGCCTTGATCTCGAGCGGGTCGGTTTCTATCCACGCCCCCTCTTTCCAGTATTTGCCGCGTTGCGTCACTTCCCGCAGATTAATCTCGGGGTTAAAATTCGTCGCAAACGCCTTGCCGTGATCGCCCGCATTGCAATCAACAATATCGATATAATGGATCTCGTCGAAGAGGTGTTCTTGAGCATAGGCGCAGTAGATATTGGTCATACCCGGATCAAACCCACAGCCGAGAATTGCCGTGATGCCCTTATCGACGAACCGGTCCTGATAGGCCCATTGCCAGCTATATTCGAACTTAGCTTCCTCACGCGGTTCGTAATTGGCGGTGTCCATATAGTTCGTGCCGGTTTCAAGACAAGCATCCATGATCGGTAAGTCTTGATAAGGCAAAGCCATATTGATCACGAGGTCAGGCTTAACCCGTTCGATCAGCGCGGCCGTGGCAACGACATCATCTGCATCCACTTCGGCAATCTCGATCGGCGTGGCGCACAAGGCAGACACTTTTTCGCAAGACGAGATCCGGCGGGATGCGAGTGTGATATGTTTGAACGTATCCCGATCCATTGCACACTTTTGCGCGACAACAGAGCCAGCGGCCCCTGCTCCGATAATTAACACACGATCCATGCTGTGCCTCTTCTATCTTACAACTCGTGCCGGAGCATTTGCGCCAAACCCAAACTGGTTTCAAGCAATTTTATGATGCCTTTTGCCGCATGCCCGCACGGGAGCGTATTTGGCGTCCCCGACAGGATTTGAACCTGTGGCCTCCGGATTAGGAATCCGGCGCTCTATCCGACTGAGCTACGGGGACGTGGTGCCTTCGCGAGAGGCTGGAATGGCCCGAAACCTCGGGACCGGGTGCGGGCGGTAACGGTGCATAAGCGCGGGGAATGATCGGGGATACAGTCATAGAGGTGATAGCCGCCCTGCGCCAGCCTTTCTCGAGCATGCAAATTTGTTCGCCCGCCATCGTCAATCAATTGCTCTTGCGCCCGGAACCGCCTAAACAGCGCCAATGAAGATGATCGCCCTTATAGATTATGGCTCTGGCAACATCCATTCGGCCGCCCGCGCGCTGCGGGTGGCAGCCAATAATGCCAAGAAAACGCGGGAAATTCGGGTCACCTCCGATCCTGACACATTGAAGCATGCCGACCGGATTGTGTTGCCCGGTGTGGGACATTTTGCCGATTGCATGGCCAACCTGAAAGCGCGGGACGGGTTGATCGAAGCCCTTGAGGAAGAAGTCGTTCGCGGCGGCAAACCGTTTCTGGGCATTTGCGTTGGTATGCAGCTGATGGCCGATATCGGACTTGAAGGCGGCGAAACCAAAGGTTTGGGCTGGATTTCAGGCAAGGTCGAACCAATTAAGCCCGCAGATGGTCTCGCGGTTCCCCATATGGGTTGGAACGAATTACACCCCACCACCACCCATGATGTGATGGCGGATTTAGACTCCAGATCCCACTGTTATTTTGTCCACTCTTATGCGTTTGACTCCACTTCTGACTCTATTGTGGCGACGACAGAGTATGGACAAACGGTGACCGCAGCGATTGCGCGGGACAATATGTTCGGAACTCAATTCCACCCCGAAAAAAGTCAGAAAGCGGGCCTTCAGATCCTGTCGAACTTTGTAAGATGGACGCCATGACCTCATTCAATCTTTATCCTGCCATTGATCTCAAGGACGGCGCCTGTGTGCGGTTGATTCGGGGCGAGATGGACAAGGCGACGGAATTTAATTCCGATCCGGGCGATCAGGCGGCGAGATTCGCGAATATGGGCTTTAATCGGCTGCATGTCGTCGATTTGAACGGAGCATTTGATGGGCGAGCGACAAATGCCGCCGCTGTCGAAGCGATTTTGAGGAATACGAATGTGCCGGTTCAGCTCGGCGGCGGGATTCGCACCCGTGCCGATATTGATCGCTGGCTCGATGCAGGTATTTCGCGGGTGATCCTTGGAACGGTGGCCTTGCGCGACCCTGACCTTGTCAAAGCCGCAGCGCGCGCGCTGCCTGACCAGATCGTCGTGGGGATAGATGCGATTGATGGCATGGTCGCGGTGGAAGGCTGGGCCGAGACATCCGACATGGCCGCAACCGAACTGGCCAGAGCCTTTGAGGGCTGCGGCGTTGCGGCGATTGTCGCCACCGATATCGGCCGAGATGGCCTGAAAACCGGCGTTAATGTCGATTTTACGGGAGAATTGGCCGATTGCGTCTCGATCCCTGTGATCGCTTCTGGCGGCGTGAAAGCAGTTTCGGACGTGACGGCCCTGCGCGCACGGGTTGGCAAACACGCGATTGAAGGGGCCATTCTGGGCCGCGCCCTTTATGATGGAGACATCGACCCCGACGCTGCGATCGAGGTAGCATCCTAGCCAAATTGCGCAATTGACTTTCCTGCGCTGTAGGTCGTAAAGACACCGCAGATGGTGCTGCCTTAACCGGTAGCTAAGAGGGAAGCTGGTGAAAAACCGGCGCTGTACCCGCAACTGTAAGCTCGGAGCTTATGGCCAATATGCCACTGAAACCCTGTTTTGGGCTTTGGGAAGGCGGCCAGAGGCATTTGATGAGCGAGTCAGGAAACCTGCCATCGCGTCGTTCGTCCGGGGCCGGGAATAGCCTAAGGGATAGGAAACAGTGTTTTCCGTTGAAGCGGCATCATGGGTCCGTCGCATGGGGTTATCCCCGTGGGCCATGTCGTTTTTCTGCTTTGCGTCGACGCGCAGACCGGCTCTTGGAACCACTCTATAAATATGTCCATTACATCCAGAATTCTCCTAACCAGCCTCTTGTCTGGCGTCTATCTTAGCCCCTCACCTGCCGCCTTCGCCCAAACTGCGGATGACGATGAAGCGCGCGTTCTTGACCCGATCAGCGTGGTCGGGTTCCGCCCCGTTGACGCGGATGATGTTACCGTAAGCGTAAGCGTGCTCGGCACAGATGACCTCGCCGTGCGCGATACGCCCTTTCTCGTAGATCAGCTTCGCGCCGTTCCGGGTCTTGGCATCTCGCGCAATGGTGCTGTTGGCGGGCTCACCCAAGTTAGAATTCGGGGCGCGGAAGCGAACCAGACACTCGTCCTCGTTGACGGCATAGAAGTGTCCGACCCTGTGACCGGCGAAACCGATTTCGGGCTTTGGTCGGGATTGGATGCTGGGCGCATCGAAGTTTTGCGCGGCGAGCAGTCTGCGCTTTATGGCTCTGAAGCGATTGGCGGGGTCATCAATGTGGTGACCAATAAAGACGCAGGGTTCGCGGGATTGGCCGAAATCGGATCACGCGGGTCATTCCGGATCGACGGACGCGCCGGATTGAGCTTCGACAATGATGGCTATGTCGTTCTCTCGACCGGAAATTCGATCACCAATGGCACTGATACGTCGGGCCTTGATGGCGAAACCGATGGCAGCCAGCAATATTCAGGGTCATTGCGGGCCGGCATTACGCTAGAAGGCTGGCAATTGGCTGGCTTGCTACGCTATTCGGATGCGTCGGTGGATTTTGACGAGGACAGTAATTTTGACGGCGCCCTCGACAATACGGCAGCCGAGATCGACACCGAGCAATTCACAGTTGGCGGATCACTGTCTGGCGACGCGTTTGGCGTAAACCATCTGGTCCGCGCGAGCTATCACCAAACCGAACGCGACACGCAAAATTCCGGCTTTGACAATGTAACAGATGGCGACCGGTTCGAAGTCGCCTACTCCCCCTCATTCGCCGTGGAGACAGGCGGCGCAACGCACACACTCTCCGGCCTGATCGAATATGAAACGACCGATTTCGAACGCCGCGACGCGCCGACATTCTTTGGCGATCCGAACCAGTCTCAGGGCTTTGACACGTTTGGCCTAGCCGCAGAGTATCGGCTAGCCTTTGGCGCGGCAGATCTGAACGGGTCAATCCGGTTTGATGACAATGACGGATTGTTCGACGATGCCGTGACATGGCGGATCGGCGGGGCCTATGGCTTCGATGCCATTGGTGGACGGGTGCGGGCTTCGGTCGGTGAAGGGGTCACCAATCCGACCTTTACCGAACTGTTCGGGTTTACGCCGGGCACATTTGTCGGCAACCCTGATCTGGTGGCAGAAGAATCCCTTGGCTGGGAAATCGGCTGGGACCAGACCCTTGGACCCGTCACAGCTTCAATCACCTATTTCTCCGCCGAGCTGGAGAACGAGATTTTCACCGCCTTTGATGCAAACTTCAATTCGACACCGCTAAACCGCGACGGCGATAGCGAGCGACAAGGCATCGAGCTGGGCGCGCGCTGGCAAGTGACCGACCAATTGAGCGTTTCGGGACAAGCGACTTGGACCGATAGCGATGACGAAAACGGTGTTGCCGAAATTCGCGTGCCGGACTGGACCGGCTCTCTCTCGGCAGGCTGGCAGTCGGATGCGGGATGGCGCGCCGGTGTGGCGGTCGATCTTGTCGGCGAGCAGACTGATCTCAACTTCGGAACGTTCCCCGCCAGCACGGTTACCCTGCAAACCTATGCCCTGCTTTCGGCCAGTCTCGACATTCCGGTGACCGAACGCCTGGCGATTACAGTGCGCGGCGAGAACCTTGCCGACAGCGCAGCGCAAGACGTGTTCGGGTTTAACCGAACTGGCGCGGCAGGCTTTATCGGGATACGTTTCAGATAATGGTCTATCGGGCGCTCGTCTTTGCAGTTTTGCTAACCGCTTGCGGCGGCGAGCGCCCTTTACCGTCCCCTCGGTTCGACGCCGAAGCTCCTGCCAAGCCTACGCGTATTGTCAGTCTGGATTTTTGCGCGGATCAATATGTCCTCAAGCTGGTAGACCGGAGTAATATTCTGGCCCTGTCGCCCGAAGCTGTGATGGCCCATTCCTATCTACGCGATGAGGCCGGAGATTTACCAAGTGTACGCCCATTAGCCGAGGATGCGATTGCGCTACAGCCGGACCTGATCGTTCGCTCTTATGGCGGCGGGCCAAATGCCGAAAGCTTCTTCGAGCAAGCGGGCATCCCCGTGTTGACTGTCGGCTGGGCCGGTGACTTTGACGCGATCAAAGCCGTGACACGCGACATGGCAGCAGGCTTGGGTCAACCCGAACGCGGTGCAGTTCTGGTTGCTGAGATCGATGCGCGACTGGCCGCCCTGCCCGCTCAGGCCACCGGCGAAGACAAAAGCGTCCTCTATATGACGCCAACAGGGGTGACCACCGGAGCGGGGTCATTGATTGACGAGCTGCTAGACGTCGCAGGGCTCACGAATTTCGAGACACGCGCCGGCTGGCACGCTTTACCGCTCGAGCGGTTGACCTCCGAGCAGCCAGACCTCGTGGCGGCGTCGTTTTTTGACAGTACAGCTTTGAGCCATAACATCTGGAGCGCCGCGCGGCATCCGGTGGCACGCCAGCAAATGACAAGCCTGCCAACCGCAGAACTGGCGGGCGCATGGACGGCATGCGGGGCATGGTTTGCGCTCGACGCGGCTGAAGCTTTGGCGCGAGGAGGGACGACGCCATGATGCGGGAGCGCGCGCTTGTCCCTGTGCTCGTAACGGCGTGTCTGGCAGCCTTACTGGCGGCATGCTTTCTTGGCTCGACGCAGATGTCCGCAGGCCGTGTGCTCTCTGGCCTGTTCGGGCAAGGCAGCGCTGGCGACGGGTTGATCATCTGGCAGATCAGATTGCCTCGTGCGCTTGCCGCTTTTGCAACAGGGGCGGCGCTCGGTATGAGCGGCGCGAGCTTGCAAGGCCTGTTGCGCAATCCCCTCGCCGAACCGGGCGTGCTTGGCGTTTCTGCGTCGGCGGCTTTAATGGCAACGCTGGCGATCTATTACGGGTTGACCGCGCTGAGCCCGTGGGCCTTGCCGGTTGCGGCCATTCTTGGCGCCGGCGCGGCAACAGCGGTCATCGCGCTCACAGCCATTCGCACACAATCTGTCGTCACACTGATCCTGATCGGGGTTGGCCTGTCGAGCTTTGCGGGCGCACTGATGAGCCTGTTGATGAATTTTGCGCCCAATCCGTTTGCCCTCTCGGACATGGTCAACTGGATGCTCGGCACTGTGGCCAATCGCAGCTTTGAGGATCTTGCCCTCGCTGCCCCGTTTATGCTGGCCGGAATGGCCGTGCTGTTTGCCAGCGCGCGCGGGCTGTCGGCGCTGACCCTTGGAGAAGACGCGGCCAGCGGGCTGGGGCTCGACCTTAAACGCCAGCGGCTTCTCACGGTTGTCGGCGCAGGGCTGGCAACCGGCGCGGCTGTCTCGATTGCGGGAGCGATCGGCTTTGTCGGAATTGTTGCGCCGCATCTCGTTCGGCCTTTTGTCAGATATGATCCGGCACGTACTCTCCTGCCCTCGGCGCTCTTGGGCGGGCTAATCCTGATCCTTGCAGACATTGGCATCCGGCTGCTGCCAACCACAACGGAGCTTAAGCTCGGCGTTGTCGCGGCTTTGATCGGCGCACCCGCCTTTATCTGGATTGCCACCAAGAGGAGCCTGTCTGATGACTGAGCTTCGCGTGGAAAATATCAGCGTCAGCAAAGACGGAAAAACGCTGGTGCGGGATGTCTCGTTCGCGCTCGTCCAAGGCGAGCTAACGGTCATGCTCGGGCCGAACGGGGCGGGCAAATCGCTCTGCCTGCAACACGCTTTGGGACTGGACAGGCCGGACACAGGCACAGCCCACCTTGACGGCGGAGATGTGCAGACGCTGTCGCCCCAACGCCGTGCCCGCGCGCTCGCCTATCTGCCGCAGACACGAAAACTGGCATGGCCTGCCCGCGTCGATGATCTGGTCGGACTGGGCCGGTTTGCCTATGGCGCCCGCATGGGCAAGCTTGGCGACAAAGATGCGCAAGCCGTGCAAACCGCGCTGGCCGCCTGCGACATTTCCCATCTCGCCATCCGCAAAGCGAGCACCTTGTCTGGCGGAGAGCTAGCGCGTGTTCACTGCGCCCGCGCCTTTGCCGCCGAAGCGCCGCTGCTGGTCGCCGACGAACCCATCGCCGCGCTCGACCCCAGCCATCAATTC
>JBDVDE010000074.1:0-22855 GCA_039942135.1 Hyphomonadaceae bacterium | reverse complement strand
CGTGGGCGCGGCAACGACCAATAGCTTTGACATTGCAATCGGCGGTGTTGCAAACGCAGCAGGCGGAAACGCCATTGCTGTGGGTAATGCGGCCACGACAACTGCGGAGGCCGCAATTGCTATCGGCGAACTTACAGATGCAACGATGGCTGGCGCAATTGCGATTGGCGGTGATGGCCTTGACGGTAATGCTGACGGCGCGCAAGCGGGCGGCCAAGAAGCTGTCGCTTTGGGGGCAGATACAAATGCTGGCGGCGGCTTTTCGGTGGCCATCGGATCGGCTGCTGCGTCTGCTGGGCTTAGCGCAATCAGTATTGGCGTAGGCAGCACAGCCACGACAGAGGGTTCTGTCTCGCTTGGACGGTCCAGCGATGCAACCGGATTTACCGCGGTGGCCATCGGTTCTGACGCTCAAGCAGCGGGCACCAATTCGATTGCCTTTGGCGTTGAGGCCAATACCACTGCAAGAGGCTCGATTGCCTTCGGCCAGGACGCGAGCGTGATTGATGCGAATGAAGACAATGGTTTTGATCCACCTTCAGTCCAAGAGTCGCGCGATGCCATCGCCATTGGCACCGATTCGCAGGTCGCCGGCAACGGCGCAATCGCATTGGGGAAAAATGCGCGCGTCTTGGATGAAAACAATCAATTTGAAACAAAACCCTCAACAAATGCGATTGCTATTGGCGCTGATGCAACTGCACAAAGCAGTGAAGCCATTGCGTTGGGAAAGAGCTCAACCTCTTCAGGTAGCAAAGCAGTCGCAATTGGTTCTAGCAGCCAAGGAACCGGACTCGCTGGTGTTGCTGTGGGCAACAGTTCGATTGCGTCTGCAGGCTTCACAACGGCTCTCGGACCCTCGGCAGAGGCAACAGCCACAGATGCGACAGCGATAGGCTTTAATGCCGAAGCCACTCAAATCAGAGCCATCGCACAGGGCAACCGCGCCCGGGCCAGCGCGCGCGCAGCCATCGCCATTGGCGGCGATGATGATGGAACCGCTATTGGCGCACAGGCCTTGGGCGAGCGTTCGATTGCTATTGGCGCAGATACCGAAGCCTCCGGCAACGGAGCCATCGCCATTGGCGGGGACGGTAATGACGGCAATGTTTTGGGCGCGCAGGCGGCGGCTGATGGCGCGGTTGCCTTGGGTGCGGATGCGCAAGCTACGCAGATAGGAGCGGTTGCCTTGGGTTCTAGCTCACAAGCCACGGCGGATCAGGCGATTGCATTGGGTGCCAGTGCTCTGGCCACCCGCTTGTCGGCAACTGCTATTGGTAATGGTGCGCGGGCAAGCGGTCAGCAAGCCACAGCCATTGGTCAGGGCGTGACCGTTGCCAATACTCTTGCAACAGCGATAGGGTTTAACGCGCAGACAGGCGCTAACCAAGCCACTGCAATTGGCAGTCAGGCGGGCGCCTTGGGGCTGGCCTCGGTTGCGATTGGTTCAGCAGCCAAGGCCCAAAGCACGGCGGCCACTGCGATTGGCCAAGGGGCCAATGCAGGCGGTGTGTTGGCTGTGGCGATAGGTCAGTCGACCCAGGCCACTGTGCTACAGAGCAGTGCCTTTGGTGCCCGCTCTGATGCAACTGGAGTGAACTCCACCGCCCTTGGGTACAATGCCAATGCGGGACAATCTGGCTCAACCGCAGTGGGCGCAAACTCTGTCACCACCGCTGCCAATCAAGTTGCGCTGGGCGGGACGAACACTTCTGTCAGGATCGGCGATATCGATGCCTCCACCGATGCGCAGGTCGGCCCCGTTGATGTGGTGACAGTGGATGCTAACGGCACGCTTGGCCGCCAGCAGGCCGCCACTATGTCCTCGGTGCAAAACGTGCGGGTCGCAGTCGATCACATCGCGGCGGTGAGTGATGCGCAGTTCAATGCTCTGTCTGCGCGCACCGGCGTGCTTGAAGGGCGGATCGACAATATCGATTTCCGCCTTGATGATCTGGATGAAAGCACAAGCGGCGGCATTGCAGCGGCGATGGCTTTGGGCGGCACGATGATTGTGCCTGACAGCACATTCTCGGTCAGCTTTAACGCCAGTACCTATCGCGGCGAGCAAGGCTTTGCCGGCTCCATCACTGCGCGAGTGGGCGAGAAAGTTTACGTCAATGGCGGCGTGACCGGATCAACCGCCAAAAAATCAACCGGAGGCCGCGTGGGCGTAGCCTTTGGGTTCTAAACTTTGGGATCAGGTGGTGCCTTTTAAAACGGGCGCCACCTGCTGCCATCAGCCCAGCGCGGCGAGCCAATCGTCATGGCTGGGGAATTTCGCCTTTGACTTGGCGGCGCCTGTGACAATGTCCTGCGGCACTTGCACCGGCGTTTTAATGCCGCCTGCGCCCGCTTGTTCTGGCGCGTCCATTCCGAACAAAATATACTCATAGCTGCCGACCGAGAACAGCTGAAGCGGGGTTTCAAAGTCATATTGCGTCGGGGGCTTGTGCTCCCAAATGTTCAGCCTTTTCGCCAGCGCGGGAACGATGCGCTCAGGCTTTTGTACCTCGCGCCAAAACGCCGTGTCATCGCGGCGCGTAAGGCAATAATGCAGGTTCACAAACTCAAGGATTTCATCATAGAGCCGCGCAATATGCCCATTATACGCATCGCGCATGGCGGTGCTACGCTGGCTATTGCCAAGATCACCAAAATCCACATGTTCCAGCAAAGCGGCAATCGACGCCTCAACCGTATAGAGCGCGGAGGATTCCAGCGGCTCGATAAAGCCTGATGACAGCCCGATGGCGATGCAATTGCCGATCCATGGGTTTGCTCTGCGCCCAACGCGAAATTGCAGGCGCTTGGCAGGCAAATCTGCTGCATGCGGCCCTTCGTAAGCGCGCAATTCTGCCTCGGCTTCATCATCGCTGATGAATTGGCTGGAATAGACATAGCCAGTGCCGCGGCGCCCTTGCAGCGGTATATCCCAAGACCAACCTGAACTCAGCGCGCTCGACATGGTGTAAGGTTTGGTAGGGCCGGGCCGGTGGACATCATAGGGCACGCGAATAGCAACAGCGCGGTCGCACATGAGATATTGCCCAAAATCGACATAATCGCCGCCCAAAGCTTTGCCGATCAACAGCGCACGAAAGCCGGAGCAATCGACAAAGAAATCACCGGCCAGCGTGTCGCCGCTGTCGAGTGTTACGGAGCTTATTTGATCGCCCTCGCCGACAGTCACATCGGTGACCAAAGCCTCAATATGGCGGACACCGCGAGCCTTGGAAAAATCGGCCAATGTGCCGGCAAATTTCTCCGCATCCATATGGTAGGCATAGGGAAAGACCGAGCCATAATCGGGCCAGCCGAGCGCTTTGGGTGCGTGTCCATCACGGTTCAAATGGTTCATGATCGACACAGTGTCGGCCCATGGCACATCGCGCGCGCTGCCCAGCCAATCGCGCGCAGCAGTGTCAGCGCGGCCCTTTGGCGTGCGCTGGTCAAAGGGGTGGAAATAGACTTCCCCATCATTATGCAGCCAGTTTTTGAAGCCGATGGCGCTTTTGAATGTTGCATCAGCGGATCGGAGAAACTCTTTCTCGCCAATGCCAATGCGGCTCAAGGTTTCGCGGATGCTGGGCACGGTGGCCTCGCCCACGCCGATCCGGCCGACTGCTGGCGATTCCACCAGCGTCACATCAACGACGCGGCGATCAGCGTTCACCACCGAATTGATGTAAGACGCGGTCAGCCATCCGGCCGAGCCGCCCCCTACGATCACAAGGCTTGGCAGATCACTCACTCGCGCAATCCTCAACCGGCCTTGGCGAGCAATTGTGCGCCCGCCAGAAATTCATCATGCGAAGGCGCAGCGGCCGCAGTGCTGCGGATTTGCGCCTGCATATCGCGCATCACATTGTCTTTGAAATCATCCGGGATCAGGCCGGTTAGCGGATCATTGGCGCTAGGCTTTGACCCCATTCCGTTCAGCACAGCGGCCCAGCTGATATTGGTGAACAGGTCATCATGATGCGACAAGATCCGCCCATTTTCCTCAAACAGATCAATCTTCTGCTGAAGCGAGCTGGGCAATTCCATGCTGGTGACATGGCGCCAAAATTCTGAATCGCGGCGTTCTGACAGGCAATAATGCAGCACCAGAAAATCGCGAATTTCCTCCATTTCGTCAGCGGCCAATCGGTTGAACCGGTCGATCAATTTGGGATCAGGTTTGCTGGCCGGGAAATGGTCAAGGAAGCGGAACAGATTGATAAAGACCAGATGGATGCTGGTGGATTCAAGCGGCTCCAAAAAGCCTGAGGCCAGCCCCAAGGACAGGCAATTGCCGCGCCAAATCTCGCGGCGCATCCCGCCGGTAAAGCGCAGCACGCGCGGCTCTGCCAAGGATTCGCTGCCAATCGCTGCTAGGAACTCGGTCTTCGCATCCTCATCGCTGATGAAACGGTTGGAATAGACATAGCCATTGCCAGTGCGGCTTTGCAGCGGAATGCGCCAGGTCCAGCCCGCCGAACGCGCAGTAGACACAGTGTAAGGATGGGTCGCGCCATCCAATTGGGTCGGCGCGGCAATGGCGCTGTTGCACGGAAGCCATTCGCTCCAATCTTCATAAGGGCTGCCCATTTCCTTCTCGATCAACAGACCGCGAAAACCCGAGCAATCGATGAAGAAATCGCCTTCGACCGTCTCGCCCGATTCCAAGGTGATCGAAGAGATCGCATCATCGGCAGATTTTGCCACATCGATGACTTTGCCCTCGATCCGTTTGCAGCCTTTGCCCACGGCGTAATCATGCAAATATTTCGCGACCAAACCGGCGTCGAAATGCAGCGCAAATTTCAGGCCGCCAAGCGGTGAACGCGGATCATTATCCGGCAGAGCAAATTTGTCCTGCTCCGCCAATTGGATCGCAATGGATAGATCCATCAGATCGCCGGTCGTCGCGCCCTGACCGTTGCGCGCGAACCAGTAATTGAACAAGGGGCGGTTTTCAATCGATGGACCAAGCGTGCCAAACGGGTGCCAGTAATCCTCGCCCTGCACTCGCCAATCACGAAATTTGATCGCCAGCTTCATGGTCGAATTGGTCTTGCGGATAAAATCGGCCTGATCGACTTTTAAGAAGCTGATGAAGTCGAGGATCGTT
Organism: Hyphomonadaceae bacterium; assembly: GCA_039942135.1. Taxonomy (GTDB): domain Bacteria; phylum Pseudomonadota; class Alphaproteobacteria; order Caulobacterales; family Hyphomonadaceae; genus CALLCD01. Next base: position 17,739 of record JBDVDE010000074.1, on the reverse strand, counting down.
GGGATTGTGGCCTCGCCCACACCGACTGTGCCGATGACCTCGGATTCCACCAGAGTGACGGAATGCCCCGAATTGGGGTTGGCTGCGAACAAGCGCGCAAGGCATGATGCCGCCATCCAGCCGGATGTTCCGCCGCCCACAATTACGAATTTCTTCGGTCCGTCGCCCATGCTTTGATCCGGCACTTCATCACTCCAGTCTGATTGTCACAGGTTAGCTTTATCGCGGGCAAAAGAAAGGGGGAGCGCACCGCGCCCCCCCTTGCCAATTTCGTCAGTAAGTTGGGCCGATTAGAAACGGACAGCCATCTTAGCCGATAGAGTGCGCTGACCGATGCTACGGCCAACTGCGATGTCAGGCGTGCCGTCACCGTCTGTATCAAAGATACGGCCTTGGTCGTCTTCAACCTCGGTAACGCCTGTTGTGTTGAACAGGTTGTTTGCATTGAGTGAGAAACGAATATTGTCTGTCACGTCAAAGTTCACAAACGCACCAACGGTCGCATAGCCAGGCTGGACGGATACATTGTTGAAGCCGCCAAAGCTCTTGGATGTGCCAACAACGTTAAAGCCGACTTCAACCGGATCAAACTCAACCGAAGGAGCCAAGCTGTAAACAAACTTAGCCTGACGGCGCGGTGTGTTTCCGATGAATGCTGGGTTACCGAAATCGGTCACTTCTGCATCGGTGTAAGTCAAAGCGCCGCTCAGGTTGAACGGGCCTCTGAACAGCAGGAATTCTGTTTCAAGACCGCGTGACTTGTAAGACACGTCGATTGAAACAGGAACACCGGCCGTCACTGACGAGTTGGATTCCTCGGTGCGTGCATCGAACAATGTTGCATAGATGCGGAAGCCTGGAACCGAGTATTTCACGCCGAGTTCAGCCTGCTTCACAACGTCAACAAACTGGTCTTCAAGCTGCAAAGCGCCTGAAACCGTGTTTACGCCGGCGGAGAACGCTTGACGCTCGCCGTTGAAAGAAGCGCCTTTGGAGTAACGTGCGAAGAACGACAGGCTGTCGGTTGCACGGTAGTTTACACCCAAAGAGTAAGACATGTGATCAACGGTGAAGTCGTTGCGAGTAATCGCAGATGCACCTTGGTTGATCGAAACGTCAGCTTCTGGAGCACTGATTGTGCCATCGCCGTTCACGTCGAAAGGCTGACCCGCAGCGCCGGTGATGACGCCTTGTTGCTTCAGACGATCATAACGCAGGCTACCGTCCACAGTGACGTTGCCAAAGTTTGCGCTCACAGCGGCAAATGGCGACGACGTTGTGTATTCAAGGTCGTAATTGCGGTTGTTACCGTTCCAGCCGAAGCCTTTGTTGTAGCCAAGGATACCGTTTTCGGTTTGGCCAGCAACGTCAATCATCGCCGCATTGGTCGATGTTTCGGTCAGGAATTGGTTCCAGTGCCAATCTTGCTTGAAGTTTTGCGTCATGAAGAAGTAACCGGCTGTGATATCAACCGAGCCATTGTCCATGTCGAAAGACTTGGTCAAACGCAGATCGTTTGCAAAGTTGCTCATGTCTTCAAGTTCAACGTCGAAGTTTGCAACTTCTGTGATGAACGGGTTTCCGTTGCGCGCTTGAAGGCTTGCAGAAGTAACCGCGGTGCCAGCAGCATCGCCATTGAAGAATGTCGCAGCCGCACCAGCAAGGCGGGTGTCAGCGTCAGCAACATTATGCGTGAAGTGGCCGATGAAATCGCCAGAGATGTTGGCATAACGACCAGCATTCGTCAGCGTGATGCCAGCGCCCAGGTCGAGCTCCAAGTTCATGCCGATGGATTGCGACTGAACGTTAAAGCCATCTGCAAGATCGCGATCTTGAACAACGCCCGAACCATCAACAACTTGATAGTAGCGGTTGTTTTGACCGTAGATCGAACGACCAGCTGGAAGACCTGGGATAGAACCCGTTACTTCGCCGGCAGCATTGATTGCCATAGCTTGCGGCAGGAATGTTGCGTCTTTCTTGTCGACGAGCTTGCCCCAGACGCGGATGAAACCATCAGCGCCAAGATCTTTCTTCAGGCTCACACGGAATTGACCGCCTTTAATCGCGTCATAGCCAGTTTCGCGAGCATCGCCGCCAAGCTGATAGTGACCGCCAGCGTAAAGGTTGAAGCCTTCACCAAGGTCGGTGCCAAATTCCGCTTCAACGCGGTTGTTATTGTAGCCAATGCCTTTTTCGAAGGAGAAGCTTGCGCCTTCGAAATCAGATTTGGAGATCAAGTTGATGATCGCACCCGGGCCGTTGGTTGTCAGCGTAGACGCCGAACCACCGCGAACAGCCTCAACCCGCGACAAAGTCAGATCGCTTTTGTAAAAGCCATCAGCTGGAGCGAAGTCAAAGTCACCAAACAGCATGATAGGCAGGCCGTCTTCTTGCAGCTGAACGAATTTCGCGCCGCCTGTAGAAATCGGAATACCGCGAACACCGATATTGGTGTTACCACCGCCAGCAGATGCTTCTGAACGAATGCCCGGCACAAGGCGGAACACTTCAGCAAGGCCGCGTGGTGCAGTGTTTTCAATCGCGTCGATGTCGACAGCCGTTACCGAGATACTCGCATCGAGGCTGTTTGTTGCCTTGACCGAACCAGTAACGATGATTTCGTTGCCTTCATTTGCGCTGTCATCAGCGGCTGCGTCCTGCGCCATAGCAGCAGGCGCGCAGAGTGCGGTGCCCAATGCCAGCACAGATGCGCGGGTAATGTGTTTGGTGAATTTCATATTTTTTTCTCCCAGAAAAAACTGTCGGACAGGTCCTATTTAACCGTATCGAATCGCGGGGTATCATTCTGACAATCGATTGCAAGCCCGTTTATGCAATCGGTTGCAATTTGATTGCGTGTGGGTACGAATGCCCGACAAAATGTGGCATTCTTGTTACATTTTTCGCTACCTGAGCCTCGGTTTATGATTGCCTAACAACCACAAAATGAACGGCCCAAGGGTTGCCAATTATATCACCTTCGCAGATGAGTGTGAGAATGACTGCTCCAATACGGATCAAAAACATCGGGGAACTGGCCAAGCTGGCTGGTGTGTCGACATCCACCGTCTCGCGGGCTCTCGACGATTCTCCGCTCATTGCGCAGAAAACCCGCGACCGGATTCAAGCCTTGGCGCGCGAACATGACTTTCGCCCCAATGTTATGGCGCGCAATTTGCGGATCCAGCGCACGGGCGCGATTGGCGTTGTGATCCCGCTTGGCCATGAAACCAGCCAGCATATTTCTGATCCGTTCTTTATGACCATGCTTGGCCTGCTTGCCGACGCGCTAACTGGGCGCGGGCATGATTTGATGCTCTCGCGGGTTATTCCCTCTGAGGATCAATGGCTCGACAAAATCGTAGATTCCGGCCGCGTCGATGGCCTGATCATTATTGGTCAGTCCGACCAATCAGCCACCATTGACCGCGTCGCAAAACGCTATCGCAATCTTGTTGTGTGGGGCGGCTATACCAAGGGGCAAGTGCATTGCTCCGTGGGCTCTGACAATGTGCGCGGCGGATATTTGGCGACCAGCCATTTGATCGAGCAAGGCTGCGAGCGCATTACCTTTGTCGGCGATCACCGCATCCTAGAGATGTCGCAGCGTTATGAAGGATATAGGGCCGCCATGGTGGAGTCCGGGCTGAAACATAATGTGTCGGAGCTAACCGCGCATTTGGTTGCGGAAACCGCCCACCCTGAAATCACCCGCTTTCTCGGTGAAACGGCTCAGCCGCCGCAAGGCATATTCGCCGCAACCGATGTTATCGGGATGAGCGCGCTTCGGGCGCTGTCTGATTTCGGGCTGGCCGTGCCCGCTGATGTCAAAGTCATCGGCTATGACGGCCTGACGATTTCAGAACACACTGTGCCGCGCCTCACCACAATGAAGCAGGATTTGGCCAAGGGTGCCGGCAATCTGATTGATCTTCTCTTCCGCCGCATGGCCGGTGAGGAAACAGACAGCGTAGTGATTGAACCGGAATTGCTGCACCGCATGTCGAGCTGATCAACAAATAGCGCGGGGCGTATTCAGGCGGCTTGCTGCGCTACAGCCAAAGCGCCGAGCAGTCCCGCATTGGTCCCAAGGCCAGGCGATGCGATTATGTCATAGGCATTGCCGCTGAAATATTGCCCGCCCAATTCGGCGGCCTTGGCCTTCACCAAAAACAGCAAGTCAGGCGTGGCCATTACGCCGCCGCCCAAAATGATCCGGTCCGGCTCAAGCACGGCTTGGAGATTGCAAACCACTTGCGCCAAATAGAAAGCGATGATTGACTTGGCCTCATGATTGTCCGGCAATTCAGATAGGCTCTTGCCCCAGCGTTTGATAATCGCAGGGCCACTGGCAAGCCCCTCCAGACACGCACCATGAATGGCGCAGCTGCCCGCAAAACCGTGGTCGCTTTCGTGCAATTGCACGCGCATATGGCCCATTTCAGGATGGCTCACGCCGTGCAGCATTTTGCCGCCAATCACCGCGCCGCCGCCAACACCTGTTCCAATAGTGAGGTAGACAACAGAGCGGCAATCGCGCCCGCGGCCCCATCTATACTCCGACAAAGCCGCTGCATTTACATCGGTATCAATGGCAATGGGGCAACCAAAGGCACGTTGAAATGGCCCCAGCAAATCGGTGTTCAACCAGTGCTTTTTCGGCGTATCTGTAATGAAACCGAAATTCGCCGCGCTCTTATCCAATTGCAACGGACCGAAACTGGCCAAGCCAATTGCATCAAATTTGCCGAACGTCTCTGATTGCTCACGGAACCAAGCAATCGCGGCGGTAATGGTTTGCGCTGGCGTCGTTGTTGGGATGCGCGTGGTCTCAAGAATGCTGCTGGCATCAACCCCGCCAACAATGTCGCCCTGCAAACGCGCAATGCCAAGCACGAACTTTGTGCCGCCCGCCTCGATCAGACCATAGAGCTTTTCACCCTGCATGGGTTAGCTTGTAACCCAAGCGCGGGCCGCATCCAATTTAATCGAGAATCTCGGCGCAGGCACTCCGCCAAAATGGCTCCGCACGCGCTCTGGATGATCGGCCAGCGGCTCGCCTTGCATGCCCCAATAATCAACGAAGCTGACAACTTCCAAATCCGCCGTTACCCACCAACTAAAGGTTTGCCATGGCTCACCGGCTGGATTGGGCGCGACCAGGCCTGTGCCATTGAGCGGGCTATACGGCCCAAGCAATGAACGCGAGACCATGCCGTACAGACCCGTCGGCCCCTTTGGTCCATTGGGTTCAAACACAGATGTCTGCGTCGACCAGAACACATAATAGAGGCCATCACGGCATATGACATGCGGGCGCTCTTGCTCATTATTCACACCGTCTGCGGAAATCAGCGGCGGCAGCAAAGTCCATTGTGAGTTGTCGCTATCATCGGCCCGCGCGATGCCGATCACACCATTATGCGTGCTTTGCGTATCCTTCAGCGAGCCGGTGAACAGCATGTAATCCCGCCCATCCGCCGGATCGCGAAAATGCGCTGGATCGCGAAATCCGATAATCTCTCCAGGCGCGCCAAGCTGCTGATTGGCCAGATCATAGACCTCATCATCGGAGTGCAGAAACTCCTCTGGCTCAGACCATCCTTCAACGGCTAGCGTGTCACCCTTCCAGCCTGCCGTGCCGGTCGTTTTAAAAAGACGCTGCTCAAAGGTAGGGGCCTCTTCGCCGCGGCGGCCCGCGGGTGTCCAAAACAAAGTGAATGCGCGCGTTTCTGGATCATACAAAGCCGAGCCAGCCCATTCGCGGCTACCGGGGCAAAATCCATCGGGCAGCAAATTGCCGCAATCGCGCCATTCATCGCCGCGCTGCAAAACCAAGCGAATGCGCGCCTGCGCATGGCGATCAATCGGATCAGGAAACGCTGGCGCCGATAGAATCATCCATGCTGTCCAGCCATCAAACAGCGCCGTACTGCCGTCGATCAATTGCGCGGGCCACAAATCCCACAGGTCTAAGCCATCAATGCTTGGCAGACCGTCTAGCGAAGTGACAGGCGGGATCGCAGGCGCATTCTGGCGCGCAATTGCCGCCACATGCGCCCCGCCCCAACGGGTTCCTGCCACTACTGATTCTGCGATGGTCACCGCGTGCCTCTCCAATACGCTTTTTTGCTCTAATAGATAAACCGAAACAAATTACAACAATCGATTGCATAAACTCTGCAAACAAGTGTTTTTTGATCGAGCCTGGATCAATCTCTCCCTCGGCGAATTGATATTGCAATCGTTTGCAATTCTGCCTAGAAGGCGAAAAAATGCAGGAGAGAATAATGTCGGCAAACAGTGTGGCTGAAACCATGGCCAAATTGGGCACTAAGCCCAAGCTTTCCCTGCTGCGCATCATCGAAATGAACATTGGCTTCTTTGGCCTCCAGTTCAGTTTCGGCCTGCAACAAGCCAATATGGGGCCGATCTACGGCTTCCTGGGTGCCGATCAAGCCACCATGCCTTTGCTGTGGCTTGCTGGACCGATGACCGGCCTGCTGATCCAGCCCATCGTTGGCGCGATGAGCGACCGAACAAATTCGCGCTATGGCCGGCGCACGCCCTATTTCCTGATCGGGGCGATCATTTGCTCGCTCAGCCTGCTGGCGATGCCTTACAGCTCGACTTTATGGATGGCGGCCTCGCTGCTGTGGATTTTGGATGCAGGCAATAACATCACAATGGAGCCCTACCGCGCTTATGTGGCGGACCGGCTGCGCACAGATCAACGATCGGTCGGCTTCTTAACGCAAAGCGCCTTTACCGGCCTTGCGCAGACATTGTCCTATCTCGCCCCTTCCCTCCTCACCTATTATGTCGCCTCCGATGTCTTGGACGCCAATGGCATTCCGGTGGTTGTGAAAGTGGCGTTTATCATCGGCGCAATCCTCTCAATCTCCACCATATTGTGGTCGATCATCAGAGTGCCTGAGCTGCCATTGACCGAGGAAGAAAAGGGCCATTTAGACGCCAATCCTCTGTCCGCCTCCAGCGCGCTGAAAGACATTTGGACCGCGATCAAAGAAATGCCAAAACCGATGCGCCAACTGGCGCTGGCGATGCTGTGCCAATGGTACGGCATGTTCGTCTATTGGCAATTCATCGCCTTTGCCTTGTCGCGCAGCCTCTTTGACACAGATGATGCATCCTCAGCGGGTTTCCGCGAGGCAGCACTCGTTTCGCAGCAAATCGGCGCCTTCTACAATTTCATCGCCTTTGTCAGCGCCCTGCTGCTGATCCCAGTCGTGCGCAAATTTGGCGCACGGTCCGCCCATGCCGTGTGCTTGACCGCTTCGGGTATCGCCATGCTGCTGATCCCGGGCGTGGATGAGAAATCTGTTCTATTTGCGCTAATGTTCGGCATTGGTCTTGGCTGGGCAGGGATGATGGGCAACACCTATGTCATGCTCGCCGATTCCATCCCGCCAGAGCGCAACGGCATCTATATGGGCATATTCAACATGTTCATCGTGATCCCCATGCTGATCGAATCCCTGACAATGCCGCTGATCTATGAACCACTACTAGGCGGTGATCCGCGCAATGCGATTATGCTGGGCGGTGTGTTGATGGTGCTGGGCGCACTGGCGACGCTGATGGTGGATGCCGGACGACCGTCTAAAGCGCTATCGTGACACACGACTCTAAAATCGCACATAAACTAGCAAATCTCCTATGTCTGCAATTGGGTCGTCGACGGAATAGCATTTCTTCAGAACGCGGAAATTTTGGGCGCAATGGCATCTATCGACCCATAGGCTAACAATCTTGGAACGAGTACGAAAACCAAATTTTGTGCTCACTCATATCTTTCTTCGTTCACGAATATCAGCCCGGCGAATCCAATTAGGAATAGCATTCCAATTGAAGCCATTCCCACTCGCTGATTACCTGTCGCATTTGTGCCCAGTTCGACGAGCAACGGGCCCATCCAAACAGTTATGGTTCCAGCAATAGCGAAGAGACCAAAAAATTCCCCGCTCCGCCCCTTAGGCGCCAGAGTGACAAGCATCGCCCGACTAGAAGAAATACTCGCAGTCGCCGCAATCGCGATCAGCGCGATCAAGGCAAGATAGGCAATGTCAGAAGCTGTTTGAAAAATCAGACCGTCCCATACGGTGAAATTGTCATATAGGCCAAACAGCATGGTTTGTGTGGTCAAGGAAAGCTGGAGCGCAAAAGCGGTTGCCATCACGAAAATTTCGATCATCAAGGCGCGTTTGACTCCAATTTGAGTGTCGAGCCAGCCCCCGAAAATTCCGCCCGCAAAAGCGAACACCGATCCGACAATCGCATAGCATGTGATCTCTAGAAACCCCCATTCTAGGAAAAGTGAAACGTACACCGCGCCCAGTGCCAGCAGGGCGGCTACGCCATCCGCATAAAACATCCGCGCAAGCAGAAATTTCATCAATTCTTTGTGATCAGAGGCCTTTCGCAATGTCGCCAACACTGTGGGCATGCTGCTCTTAATCGCTGTAATCCAGCTGGCGCCTCTGGTGCCGGGATCTTTGCCATAGAGAAAGAACGGAACCGAAAATACTGCTAGCCAGACAGCACAAATTGGCCCCACTATGCGCATATGCTCAAAGCGATCGAGGTCGATCCCGAACTGCGGTTCTTGGAACGGCCACTGGATCATCGCTGGCAATACAAAGAGGCAGACCAGTGCGGCGAAGATGAGAACAGCTGCCAGATTGCCTAATCCCAGCGCCAGTCCTGAAATCATTGATAATCTGTCAGCCCGCCCAGCCGCCGTTAGCATGGAATTATGCGTAACTTCTGAGAAGGTGAAGCTTACATAAGCCACCACCAGTATCAACATGATGACTCGCGTCGGCAAACCCTCTTCGCCAGGAACTGCATACCACAGCAGCCATGACAAAACCGCGATTGTACCAAGCATGAGGGCTAGGATTGGCTTGCGTCGGCCACCGCGATCCAGTGCCGCGCCAAGAATGGGTGCCGATAGGGCAGCGGCAAAACCCGCCCATTTGGTGACCGAAGCAATCGCAGCCTGACCTTGTGCATTTGCGGCTTGTTTGGCTGCTTCCGGGCTGAGATTGTCCAGCTTGCCGCTCGCCAGCAAATCGGCACCAATGATATCGCGCGCAAAATAGGGCGCAAAGACGAAGATAACGATCAAAATGTAGTAGGGGTTACGGGCCCATTCAAAGATTGCCCAAGCGAATCCGGTTTTGCCCAGCGCCCCGCCAATTCCTTCGTCATTGCGCAACGCTGTATCGGTCAAATCGAATGCCCCCGGCTAAGATGCTACCATGTTTACGATGATCGCCAAACCGGGGGCAAGTCAAAGCTATGCTCAGCTTACTCCGTCTTCTACAATGTCGCTATTGAGTTCATCGGGATCGAGCAGCAGTTTGAGTTCATTCTCTGCGGTTATGAGATCTATTTCGCGCTGAATGGCATTCTTCCGTCCGTCGCGAAAGGTTTCACTAGCGGCAAAAGCGCCGGCCAATCCTGCGGCAATGCTGGTCCCTGATCCATGTGCTTTGGTGCCCATCGCAAGCAATCCCCCTTTGTCGGAAAATTCTGCGCTCGTTGCCTTGCTTTCAAACGCTCCACTACCCAGCGGTAGAGAAAAATAACCTGACAATTGCGGCACTGAAATCGAACCCTTCTTCATCAAAGCGAGCGTACCGGCCTTTTTTTCGTTTAGCAGTTTCATACAAGCTACATTCCGCTCAGCGGCCGCCCCACTGATCTCTGCCTTAACTTCGTTGACTTCAAATTGGACTGGTACGGGCCGGAAATAAATGAACTTATTCATGAGGGTTTTGGGTTTTAACGAACCGCTGGCGGTGTACTTTTTAAGCCACCGATTCCGGCTGCCGCTTTCCACAGGAGTGGATGCATCAAAGGCCGGTTTTGAAACTGATGCCTTTACGCAAAAGCCGTGTTTTGCGACATTAGTCTCGATTCTGTCCGCGTTGTGGAACCATTTACCGTATTCGATCGGCCGCACAAAATATGCTTGTTCAAACGGCTTATCGCTGCGGGAAAAGTGATCAAGGATTGTCGCTCTAGTGACCGAGAATTTGGCGCTCGTCGACAATGTCAGCTTCTTTTCAAGTCGGGCATGTTCTTTCTTTTGGCTTTCATAAAGTGTGAGAGCTTTTGGGCTTAAGCTATCTCCTTGTACCAAGAGACTTTCTGCAGTGAGGATGTCAATTTTCAGTTTTGCGAGCCGCCTAGCCTGTTTTTGAACTTCCTCCTTGCATACCGGGGCAAGGGGGTCCTCTACGGTTCCATTGAGGAGAGCGGCTCCGCCTCTACTTTTCATCCCTGACCCACTAAAAGTCAGCAAGCCCGCCGCTGTTTTTAGAAGGGAAGTTGCGATTGCACCGCCTTTCCCCTCACCTTCTGCGTTAATTGTTTTCAGCATCCCGTTGGGATGAAAGGTCAGGGCGATGCTCCGACTACCCAAGAACGAACTGCGCGGATTCAGCCGAACCAATTCGCCTTTTGCACTGGAGCCGCTGATAAGCACACTATGCTCAATCCTGGCATCGCTGCCTTCAAATGATAGCATTTCCGGTTCATCCGCCTCGCCGGCAATTCCTGCAGGCCTAGGAAATGAGAAGGGTTGCGAGGGACAAAATATCAGCTTTGCTTGCATTCCTGCCGCTGCGCTACCCTTGGGCAGATGATAGGCTAATTCTTGTGCCTTTATTGGCATACTTGCCAAGAATGTTCCGCAGGCCAAAGCTAATGATAGTTTTTGCGTGTAAGTCATTCTGAATTCCCACCAATTGCGATTGATCAAATTGCTATTTCACGGCTGCGACCTCAGGCAGCGGTATCCATTCTCCATTCTTTGCTTTGTGGCGGCCAAAATCCATTAGGCAGGCCATAAACTTCCGATCAAACATTGTTCCGTCGTCTAACTTTGTGCATCCCGATCCTGTCAGCTCGGCATCAGGCCGCTGAAATGGCTTACCAAAACCGTCCGCTGAAATTAGATTGATCCCACCGTTTGGCCGCTCCAGGCGCAGCGTGGCAATTGATTGGACCTCAATTTCGTTCACAATCGTGGAATACGCTTTCAGGGCGGCAGAGAGTGCGTCGAGACTACCATCAACCGCAAGATCATGACCCTTGAGAGGAACTGTCGGCCCATTGCGAATGACATAAACAGAAGATTCATCCGGGACCGCACCTAAGCCCTTCTGAACCTTATTTCGCTTGGCAGCCAAATCATTCACCAACCTCACATCAAACAGCGATTTACGCACACCTCCATCAAAATACGTTTGGCCTTCGACCTTAATTTGCTGGAAAAAGGTTGGCATTGCAGCAGAAGACAGCGCCGCCGCGGTTAAGCACTGCTGCGCGTCGCCAAGAGTTTCGGATTCTTTCGCAATCCAATTTGTGTTCACATACTGAAATTGCCCGGTTGAACCATCGACGAATCCGATCAACGCAATACGTTCGCTTTTCTTCAAACGCTCAATCAATGGGCAACCATCTTCGGGATTGCCGTTGTTGCAGAGCGCTTCCTCGATACGTGTCTTCAAGGGTCCCAAGCCCGCGACAGATCCCGTAAGAGCAGCAAAAGGCACAGCGTCTCTGTCAACAATATCAGCTTCGTCAACGATCGTATAATTGTCTACTAACCCCTTATAATCGCCCGCGGCAACGAACAAAGCCTGGAGACCTCCGGTGCTAACCCCTGTAACAATCGAGAGATTGTCAAACGGCGGTTTCGGCTGCTGTTCATATGCTGAACAATGGTCGGCGCTAGGGCAAGCAAGTTGGTCGATCACCCCGGTTCCGAATGCCCCCCACTGGCCTCCACCTGACAGCAGCAGTGCGGATCCGAGATAAAAGCTCCCTTTGTCCCTGTTACCGTCTGCAGGGAATCCGTTCCCATCGAAGATGTTTGCAGGCTCGTTTCTTGTCGATTTTTCCACCCCCCCGCCACTTTGGATTGTTTGCACCAATTCAGAGGGGGGCAAAGTTTGAACGAAATTTTCTTTCCAGCCTTTGCAGGATAGCTCCATTGGCCCTCGCGTCGCGCAGCCGGAGATCAGCAGCGCCAAAGCCGTGATTGCAATACTCTTCATCAATTTACCCCCTTTGTCTGTTTGCTAGAACATGGAATTGCGCCAACCGCGCGCCTTGCCCGCGCAGACCCAGTCTTTGGATGAAACGTCCGAACCAATCGCCTTAGACCTGTGACGCCCGGTGGCGAAGGCTGTCGACCATTTTTTGGTATAGCCAGCCGCGATTCCAGAGGCGCCACAATCTGGGCCATTGTTGTACCGCTGGTTGCAAAACCGCGCGTAAACCCGGTAGCTACAACGGTTGGTGATACTGACGATCAATCGGTCCGTGCTCGTTCTGCTTTTTGACCATTCGCTCGACGTGGACAAGCAAGTGTCACCATATTGAGTTTGGCCATCCCAACAGCCGTCGCTGTCTAGCGAACTGCTGTGGCTGGCGCTGACGATCGAAGCGCTGGCGAGGGTGATCGCTGCGATGATATTTTTTGAGTTCTTCATATCTTCTGTTCCAAATTTAGTGTGATTTGATCCCCCCAATCCCAGAGCAGGACCTCATTGAAATTCGCGGCCGCTATTTAAACCCAATTTGTCGAAGTTTCGTGAGCAACTCAGGCCCCCCATTCGGGTTGTTTAGCATCGCCTGAACTGCCAGTGGTGACAATCGCATACCTTCCACAATTGGAGTGCAGCGTAACGGATCATTGACGGCATCTTGGCGGTAGCATTGCCCTTGTGCAGCCCTATTGGCATCAGCTTGCGTTGCATGGCCAGTCGCAACGTGGCAGCGATCTTCTTTATAAGAATACTCTCCTGAGAACATGGCCTTTTTATCTTCCGCGTTTGCATAGCTCGCAAACTGAGAGAGGCAGGAAGCGACCTTCCAATTTGCGTTTGAATTGACCGTTTCGCAGGCTGTCAGAGTGACAGCTGATGAGATAATAAGTGCCGCTTTCGCGACATAGCTGACTGCAAATTTCTTCATGTTTTCGACCTTCTCGTCTGTACGATGGAACGCCTTATTGCCTTGCCATCATCCCAACTGCGTGATCGCAGCGTGAAAATTCTTGAACAAAATTCAGTATTTGCCCAAAGAAGTAAGTTGGGGGCACACTTTTGGGACACGAACGCTATCATCTTCGATTGATCGGGCCGTTTGGATTGGCCTCTGATAATGATCTACCCATCCACATAGGCAGCCGCAAAAGCCGCGCTTTAATTGCTATGCTGGCAACCGGTGATAATGGGAGGCGCTCGCGTGTCTGGTTACAAGACCGATTATGGGGCAATGCGGATTTGGAGAAGGGACAAGCGAGCCTCAGGCGTGAAATCTCCAACTTGCGACAAACGCTGACTGCGCAGGGTGCCGATATGATCCTGCGCGTCTCTTCCACCGAAGTTGAGCTTGACCTAAACTATTTGCAGGTGGATTTTCTAAGCACATTGGATGGCAAAGCAGACCGGAGTATTGCGCTTGGAGCAGAATTCCTTGAGGGGCTCGATATCCCTTATGAAGAGGGGTTTGAAGATTGGCTCAGACTGTGTCGGAGCAACTTAGACGAACTGCGTGAGAAAATTGCAGCGACTGCCTCCACTGCAACTTCACTTGAGACATCGACAAAGAACACGTCTGCCAGCTTCAAAACAAAGCTCGCCATACTGCCGTTCACGCATTGGACGACCGATCCCAATGGCTCCGCCCTCGCAAGCAGCTTGGTTGAAGAAACTTCACACGTCCTTAGTCGATATGCAACTTTGCTTGTTATTGATCCTGCCACTAGCCTATCGTTTGGCCGCAAGGATGAACAGATAGCTTTCATCAAGCGGTCCAATTTGCGTTACTTTATTGGCGGCAATATCAGGCAGGATGGCAATCGACTGAAAATCACTGTCAGCCTGACCGATTGTCAATCTGAGCTAAAGATATTCTCAAAAAAATTTGAAGGATCGCTCTCAAATTTCTTCGACCTGCCCGATGAAATTGCAGCTACGCTTGCTCCGGAAATTGATGGGAATATCGACCGTAATGAGAAACGAATTGCTGCCAAAAACCCGGTGCAAGAGCAGGGTGCTTATGAACTGTATTGGAAGGCTAATGCCGCGTTTCGCAACTGGTCTGCGGAATCAATCGGTGATGCAATTTCTTTGACCGCCGCGGTTCTAGAATTGGAACCAAACAACGCTTGGGCAAAATCTCTGGGCGGGTTTTGTCATGCCGTTTTGGCAACATATCAATGGTCTTCTGATCCTGCTTCGGCGCGGCTTATCGCGAAGGATGCTGCCCTCAAAGCGGTTGAGTGGGAACCAGGCGAGCCGATAGTTTTGGGATATGCGGCAGGGACATTGGCCCTGATCGGAGAAGATATCGAGAACGCCGATAGGCTCGTGAAACGAGCGCTAGAGATGGAGTTCCCAACCTCAGGGATTTTTTTCTGGAGCGGTTGGATAGACCTGATTCGGCGTGATTTCGGCGCGGCTCAGAAGAAGTTTGAAACCTGCCTTGAAATAAATCCAAATTCCGCTGTCCGCCCCTTTATGTTATCTGGAATGGCTCTTTCACGATTGATGCAATCGTCGTTTGAAGACGCAGAAGCCCATGCGCTTGAGGCATTACAATTGCTTCCCAAACAGCCAATTGTCCTGGCAACAGCAGGCGCTGCAAAACTGGCGACCGGCAAAAGTGAAGAGGCGACCTCGATCGCCCGCACATTTCTTTCAGTGGGCGGAATTGAAACGCTGTCACCGCTGCTCAAAGATGACCGCGAAAAACTGATAGTCACTGCGCTCGTGGAAAAGGTCAGCGAGGGCAAGCAGTTCGATATTGCCCAATTATTTGGACAGCCTGTCGCTTAGGATGCGTCGACTAGTCCAAGGTCCACGATTGCTTGATTCCAGAACAATTTGCGCATCGTTGGCTCTAGCAAAAATTCTCTAGTTTCCGTCCAACGCCCCAATCTCGACATCGTATCATTTGGAGATCCAAAGTCGCGGTGGACTTTGGTCTTATCCTTTCCACCCAATTTTGCCCAATGCATGCTATAGTCGATCTTATGTTTGTCGAGTGCTTCGCGCACCAAGCGGGATCCCTCGACGATCTCTTCTCCATATTGCGGCGGCAAACGAAAGGCCTTGTCGGAGATACCATCAATTTCAATCACCGCGCAATTGTCGAACCTCGTGAAGGCAAGCGTGCCCGCAGCATCATGCACAAACCGAACAGTAAACAAGAATGTTTGCCATTTCAGATGTTTCACAGCTTCACATATTGCGGGCAAAGCTGAAGCCAGTTGAGATTGGTCAATTGCAAAAGACGCATTCCACAGCATGCCTGGCAATCCCCCAGTGATTTCGTCGGGATGCAAGTCGGCCCACGCAACATTATTTCGAGGCGCGGTTTCCTGGTCCCATGCCATTAATACTCCTCGGTATTTTTCGAAAATTTTGACGGGATCTAAATCAGTTGCGTCATCTTCTGCGCGCCCGTTAGGGCCTGATCCTTGAATAGCCAACGCCAACGCATCGGGAATTGCCAAGTCGCCACTGTGTAATTCAGCGGTCGGGGCATCAGCATTCTTTAGGTAGACGTTGTGAATGGCAGGTGTTTTGTTCCATGCGAAAGGGTCAATTGTGAGTTCATAAAAGGCCATATTGCCTTTCAAATTCAAACCAGACCCAATCGCGGAAAAGTCACCGTCAGAAAGCAATTTCAACCATGTTTCATCGATCGATTTTTCAACGATACGAGAATTGAATCCAGTATTTTCCGACAGCTCGATCACCACACCATTGATGACACCCATTGCGCCCAAGTGGATCAATACATCCTCAAAAATCGCATCGTTCTGAATGAGGCCACCTGGTAGAGCACTCTCAACAAGGCTCCTTCTAAGGATAGGCTCGCCGGAACGTTCAATCCACACAGCATCTGACGGGTTAGGTCCGGTGACCAAATGGATAGCTCTGACCAAATTCTGCAATCCGCCATAACCGAGGCGGGATCCGTGGCTGGCCGTCCCAAAACCGCCGGCAATGGTTGGCCCGAGATGTGTCCCGGACGTTGGAATCGACTTTTCACGTCCATCTGCACGCGCCCATTCGACAATTTCTCGAAGGCGCGTCCCGCCACTAACGAAGGCCAAGTTTTCTGGTGCTATCAAGCAATCGGACGACAACTGATCCGGCATTGCGCCTGCTATACTTGCAAGGCCTGAGAGGTCGATCATCAAATCACGCGGCCCAACCAATTTGGAGAAACTCCAGCCTCGTCCAGACATCTCGATCGCTTCTGGTGGGGCGATCGGTCCAATTGTCGGCAAAATCCGCGGCCGCAATTTTTTGGTAATATAGGTCTGTAGGAGCTTAGCGGTTGACGCAAATACCGTAGGACCGTCTTGCCCTTGAAGGTCGGCACAATGCACATAACCAATTTCACGAACACGGCCATTTGGTTGCGGAAGGTTTTGCGCAGAATAACGACCTTCGCTTGTGAGGTGATAGTTGCACCAGGGCACTTGGAAATTTTCTGAAATGCTCGGCATATTGGCTCTCCTAGGTAAGCAAAAACATAACTAACGTGGCGTCGTCCGTTTTGCGTGAAAAAGTCTGATCATGCTTCCCCACCAAAAATCTAAACAATTCCTAAAACAGCGCGAACGGCGAATGCACACTATCGGCTCGTGATCTTTGGATTTTAAGTTTTGGGAGCCTTCAAGTTCAACCAAAAACCATGGGTCCTGACTCCCTCCATAAGCTATCCTGATCAGCATTTGAGGGGCCATCAAAGCTAGAACACCACATCGCGCCACAGCATCCCGAATATACAGCGACAAACGCGAGAAGCCCCACTGGTTCACAGTGAGGCAATTATTATGTGTTTTCGATGAGATGGTGGTTGCGGGGGTTGGATTTGAACCAACGACCTTCAGGTTATGAGCCTGACGAGCTACCGGACTGCTCCACCCCGCGGCACCTATGACGCCTCATGCAGAGACATCAAAAGGGCTGTCCTTAACGGAACAGCCCTTTGACTTATGAATGGGTTTTGAAAACCTGCAACCGCTAGCTTCAATGCCTGGCAGCGACCTACTCTTCCATGCCTTAAGACATAGTACCATCGGCGCTATCTGGTTTCACGGCCGAGTTCGAGATGGGATCGGGTGGGGCACAGACGCTATGACCACCAAGCAATGGAGCCAGCGGATGCGGGTTTTAAATCGATGCACCTTATTAAGGGTGTTACTTATGGGCGTATCTGGCTTGAGAATTCTTCTCGCCAACGCAGACTGCAAAAGCAGAACTGTCGTTGATGGTGGGATTCAACAAGCGCGAACAGAACTATTAGGACCGGTTAGCTACATGCATTACTGCACTTCCACACCCGGCCTATCAACGTAGTGGTCTACTACGGTTCGATGATACCTAATCTCAAGGGAGGCTTCCCGCTTAGATGCTTTCAGCGGTTATCCCGTCCATACATAGCTACCCAGCGGCACTCCTGGCGGAATGACTGGTACACCAGAGGTATGTTCACCCCGGTCCTCTCGTACTAGGGGCAACTCCTTTCAAGTATCGACGCCCACGGCAGATAGGGACCAAACTGTCTCGCGACGTTCTGAACCCAGCTCACGTACCACTTTAATTGGCGAACAGCCAAACCCTTGGGACCTGCTCCAGCCCCAGGATGTGATGAGCCGACATCGAGGTGCCA
>JBDVDE010000073.1:0-142900 GCA_039942135.1 Hyphomonadaceae bacterium | reverse complement strand
GCGTCGAGGATTTTATAGTGCGCTCTCGTGTTTGGAAGTCGTGCGAGAATTTGATCGGTTAGGGGGCGCTCTTCTTGAATCGGCACACTTTGGAAGCAAGCGCCCTCAAGTCCGGGACTGCATGTCAGAGCGTCAAAGTGTGATGCGTCCTGTGCTGCATCGGGCGTGAAATGGACGAGTCCAGCGAACCGGTGCTGCAAATCTTCAAGCTGGAGCCGCTCCAAAATAGGTGAGATTAGCGGCGCCGTATCCCCGATGCTGACAAGCATGACCGCCCGACCGCGATTGTCGACTTCGAGATATGATTGAAACGCAGCCTCCAAATCCCCACTTGCTAGAACCTGCATGTCCTTGGTCGATTTGCTCGCGGTGTTCGAGAGGCTACGGTATTTGGGGGCATAGAGGCTGGTGCCCTCGGGCAGTGCGGTCTGTATCTCTTCACTCAAGGCGAGTTGCGAGCTGTGTGCGAACGCATCATTGGGGAGCATCAGTCCATGCTTGGTATCGTTGCGAGGGGATGGAAAAACAAGAAAGATATCGACACCCCAAGGGGTTTCCCAAGCACCTGCAGGCTGCTCGTCAGGGATAATGGCCCAGCTTTCCTGCGGGGTGTAATCGAGCTGGCTCGGAATGTCTAAATCGCCGCGCTGCATCAGTGTGTTGTAGGCAGGGTTTTTCAGGCCGAACCATGCAAAAACCCCGACGAGGAGGGCGCCTGCTACATATTTCATCTATCGTTTTCCTTGTTGACAGTTAAGCCTGAATAACTTGGTTGATCGACATTAAGCTGTGCAATTGCGGTGGCTTTAAGGTGAGCTAGCAATTTGGGGTTTGTTTCATCGAGGACGCCTTTGCGAATTTTGTCGATCAAGTCTGTGTTCAAGTCGGGGAGTGTCTTATCTTCTTCAGGAACGCCTAACAGGTCTGCCAATCTCGCAATTTCGTCGCGTTCAGCCTTTGGGCGTTGTTCAATTTCCCGCAAGGCAATCGCAAGCACATTTGACGCCACGCGGGCATTGAAGCGGGTATGTCCCGTGAGGTCTTGCGAACTCAGCCCGTCAATAAAGCCTCTAACTGCTGCGATCAGCTCTGCGAGTGAAGGGTCGTTATGCATCTGAACTGTCCATCTCGTCTAACGGGTCTTTTCGATCAAATTTAGCAGGTCGATTTCGGTCTCTGAAACGCGCCGTCCGATCGCTGCGCGTTCCACGCTCGGGACGGCACCTGTCCGGAAAGATTCATACATAATCATGCACATGATCCCCCACTTCAATGAGCCGAGCATCTCCCACCAGTCAATCTCGTCCCGAGCAATGATGTGGCCACTGGTATCGGCATAGCCAGCCAGAAAATCTTCAAGATGCCCAAAGCCTCCGACCCGATTTTTACTTTGGCCAAATCGCCACGAATTCACACAAATCCAGCCAATATCCTCGCGTGGGTCACCAATATGCGCTAGCTCCCAGTCGAGCACGGCCGCAAGCCCTGTAGCATCAACCATCAGGTTCCCAAGTCTGAAATCACCGTGGACAAGCACATCCGGCATCTCGTTTGGCAGGGCGGCTCTTAGCACTTTGAAGGCCAGTTCAATAATCGGGCGAGGGCGGCCGAGCCCGAGGTAAATCTCTTCGTATTGATCTAGCTGCGCGACGCCATTTGAGCGCGGTAGTTGCAAATCCTGCATATCGGCAAGTGCTAGTGCATGAATATTGCCGAGTGTCCGCCCGCAAGCCTCTGCTAGCCCTCGACGCGCGTGAGTATATTCACCGTCGCGTAGAATTTTGCGTGCAATCGTTTCGCCTTCAACAAACGCCATTATGAACCCGTCGCCCAATCCATCGGAAGGTACACAAATATGCCGAACGCTCGGCACTGGCACGCGATGGGCTTGAGCCATTTGGATAAGTTTGGCCTCGGTGCTGAGGGGAATTGTCGTTTCTGATCGCTCATGAGCTTGTCCATCAGGCGCGCGTCTCAGGACAAAACGCTCTGATTCCTGCCCATCCGATCCAATTCCAAAGGCCCATGTCTCCTGACTGGCACCGCCAGAAAGTCTAACAAGATCAGTAATCCGGTTGCTTGAATCGGGGAAAATCACGCCTATCTTGTTAAGGGCACTTTCAATCTGTTCTGTCATACTCATATTGGCCACAATTACGCGGAACTAATAAGAAACCAAGCGCAATCAGCGAAAGATAGTAAAGCCTATGACCAAGCCAGACGGTACAGATGACAGCATAGAGCCGTCCAAACCGAACCTGTTTGCATGGTTGCGCGGACGGTTTTTAGCGGGCGTCGTCATCGCTGCGCCAATTGTTATTACGCTTTATGTCGTCATCAGCCTGTTTAGCTGGATGGACAAACCGTTTCAGGATTTGATCCGGCGGTTCGTTCCAGAGAGTTTTCACCCATCAACCTATCTACCCGACCAAGTCACACTTCTAGGAGTTACCATCGACACCCCTGGTTTGCCGGGGCTCGGGCTTTTTGTCGCCGTGATCTTACTCACACTGGTCGGTGCCGTCGGTACAAATTTGATCGGGCGATCCATGGTCAGGGCGGGAGATAGGCTGCTGTCGCGCTTGCCGGTCGTTAGCAATGTTTATTCACTGTTCAAGCAATTGTTCGAGACCATTGTCAGCAGCAAGGAAAATTCGTTCAAGGATATGGTGCTGATCGAATATCCCAAAAAAGGGACATGGTGCATTGGTTTCGTAACAGCGCCGATAAAGGGTGAGGTTAAGGCAAAACTGGGCGATGGTATGATGGGCGTCTTTGTCCCCACCACACCAAACCCGACATCTGGTTTCTACATGTTCGTCCCGAAGGCAGAGGTCATAGATCTGGATATGTCAGTGGAGGATGGTGCCAAGATGATTGTATCTGTTGGTATGGTTGTGCCCGAGTATCTGAGCGACGAACAGGTCGCAGGTATCATCGACACTATCCCGCCTGCGGAAACTGAAACCAATTCTAAATAGGTTCGCAGCCTATTCGTCCGTAGCTTCGACGCGCGGAGCGAGCAGGGTTTTCAGTGTGACCAGTGCCCGCCCGCGTTTTGATTGAAAGAACGGGTCATCAAGTACACAAGACTCGGCGTCTTTGCGCGCCGTGGCGATGATGTCGCTATGTTCGCTAAGGTCGATAATGCGGAAGACTGGCACGCCGGATTGACGTAGCCCGAGCATATCGCCCGGACCACGTAGTCTGAAATCAGCTTCAGCAATTTCAAACCCATCCTCGGTCTTGCGCAGTGTTTCAAGTCGCTCCTGTGCCATCTCGGTGAGAGGCGCTCGATAGACCAAGAGACAGAAAGACGGTTTGTCTCCTCGGCCAACACGCCCGCGCAATTGATGGAGTTGCGCCAAGCCAAACCCCTCGGCGCGTTCGATCACCATGATTGTTGCATTCGGTACATCAACGCCAACCTCGATCACGGTTGTTGCAACAAGAATGCGAGTCCGGCCTGCGCGGAAGTCTTCAAGTGCTGCGTCTTTCTCTGCCGGCTTCATTCGCCCATGCACAAGCCCGACCGGTACGCCTAGCTGCTCTTTGAGCGCAGCGTGACGGGACACGGCGCTGGAGCCATCATCATCGACATCAACTTTCGGGCAGACCCAGAAGGTCTGTTCCTCTCGGCCACATGCGCGGCCCACTGCTTGAACAACATCTTCAATACGGCTGTCGGGCAGAGCGCTCGTCTTGATCGGCTTGCGCCCGAACGGTTTCTCGTCGAGTACCGAAATATCAAGATCGCCATTGACTGCCAGCGCCAGTGTGCGCGGGATCGGCGTTGCACTCATCACCAGAATATGCGGGCTCAGTGCCTTGTCCGCGAGCTTCGCCCTATCCATGACGCCGAACCGGTGTTGCTCATCGACAATTACGAGCCCAAGCTTGGCAAAAGACACGGTCTTCTGAAACAAGGCATGTGTGCCTGCTACAACTTGAATACTGCCATCCGCTAACGCCATCAGGCTGGCTTCGCGCGCTTTGCCTTTATCCCGCGCAGTTAATGCGGCGACGGAATATCCTAGCGGCGTAAGCAAGGTGTCGAGCGTAGCATATTGCTGCCGCGCGAGGACCTCGGTTGGAGCCATAAATGCGACCTGAAACCCAGCTTCGATGGCTTGCACGGCTGCGAGAGCCCCGACCAATGTCTTGCCCGAGCCGACATCGCCCTGCAACATTCGCCGCATGGGATGGGGCTTGGCCAAATCTTCGGCAATTTCTTTCACCGAACGCATCTGTGCTCCGGTTGGACGAAATGGCAGGTCACCGACAAGGCGATCTTGCGCTCGGAAATCTGTCACCATTGCTGGCGCTTTGCGCACGGTACGGGCTGCACGGGCCAGCGCAAAAGCCATCTCCCGCGCCAAAGCTTCGTCATAAGCGAGCCTTGCCCGCGCATTGTAGAAAGCCAACTCGTCAAACGCGTCAGGACCATGCAGTGTTTTCAGTGCTTCTGAGAAGCTCGGCCATTTCCGCGCCTTCACAAGGTGTGGATCAATCCATTCTTCAAGCTCGGGAAGAGCCTCAAGTGCGGCGAGCATTGTCGTATGCACGCGCTTGTTCGTCAGTCCAGCGGTTAGTCCGTAAATCGGTTCGACGGGCGGCGGACGATCCTCGCGATCGGGATTGCAGATATGATCCGGATGGACCATTTGCCGCTCGCCATTGAACTCCTCGATCCGTCCGGAGACGATCCGGTTCTTGTTCATCGGCAGTTGACCCGAAAGCCAGCGGCCATCACCGCGAAAGAACACGAGTGTCAAAAATCCGGTCTCGTCCGCTAGGCGCACACGATAAGGCTGGTTCCCGCCTTTGGGCGCAATGTGGGACTGTACCTCGCCTTCAACCGTGGCCACTTCGCCGGGAGTTGCTTCTTCGATACTGTTGCGCACACGTCGGTCGAGCCAGCGTTCGGGCAGATGCAATAACAGGTCCCACACCGTATTGCCGCCCACCAGGCGCGCCAGTGTCGGCTTCAGTTTCGGGCCAATGCCAGGCAGGGCATCAAGCTCTGCAAATAATGGAAAAAGTCGTTCATCCCGCATCTGTTAAACTTAAAGCGAGTTGTCAGGGGCGGCAAGGAGCCTGCTTTGCTAGCGGGCAAGAACGGCTGTTTTTATCAACGCGTAGATATCTTGTCCGGGCGCGAGAGACAGGGAGGCAACCGCGGCGCGGGTAATGCGCGCGGCCAATGGACTCCCTGCGGTTCCATTTAGCCCGATCATAATGTGCGCCATTGCGGTTCCATCCACGTCCTCGATTGCAAGGATCTTTCCTTCAAGCGCATTTTGGACACTCAGGCCGATGGGCGCCTGCGTTGCAATGACGACGTCGTTCGCCTGAATGATGACGCGCAAACTGTCGCCAACGTCAAAACTTGCATCGAACGGTAGCTTCAATCTTTGCGGTCCAATATTGATCGCCATCAGTTCCGTCGTTCCGCCAAGCTCGGAAACAGTTCCTTCAAGCAAAGTGCCCGAACGTTGGGGGCCACTGACATGGAAGCCATGCCGGTTGAGGACGCTGACTGTCTCTCCAGTTTCTACAATTCGGCCTGCTTTGATGACTGCAACCCTGTTTGCAATTCTCGAGACTTCCGCAACATCATGACTGACATAGATGATCGGGACTGGCGAGATGTGTTGCAGTCGATCAAGATAGGACAGAAGCTCGGCTTTCCGCCCCATATCTAACGCAGAAAACGGCTCGTCGAGTAGTAAGAGTTTTGGCTGAGCAAGCACAGCCTGCGCCAATGCAACCCGTTGCCGCTCACCGCCTGATAGGCTCTCAGGTTTGCGGTGCGCGAGCGCCGACAAATGCAGTTCATCTAATATCTCGCGCGGCGTGGGTGTATTGTCTGGACGGGTAGTATTGGTCTTATGGGCATAGCGCTCTGCGAAGTGGAGATTATTTTCGACACTCAGATGCGGCAATAAGTGACCGCCCTGATGGACAAACCCGGTGCTGCGTTTATGCGGGGGACGAAATATGCCTCGCTCGGTATCGCACCAGACATCCTCGCCAAAGGTTATCCGTCCCCGATCAGGTTTTACGAAGCCGGCGATCAGTCGTAAGACGCTCGTTTTGCCGCTGCCGCTTGGGCCGAACAAGGCCGTGACGCCTGCGCTTGGCCATGCCTCGGAGAGACGCAAGTTCAACGCGCCAATCCGTTTTTCCAAGTGGATATCCAGCATTTTATCCGACATGAATTGGGAACCGCCGATTAAAGATGTAGACAAATAACAGGACGCTAAAAGACAGCACAAGAAGGAATAAGGACAAGGCGTGGGCCTCGGCATATTGTAGCGTCTCTACACGCTCGTAAACTGCTATAGAGATGACCCGCGTGCGGTTTGGAATATTGCCACCCACCATCAAAACGATGCCAAATTCTCCTAAAGTATGCGCGAAGGTGAGAATGATGGCGGTCAGGAATCCACGCGCCGATGCGGGGACTGCCACTTTGAAGAATGCACCCCAAGGCGATGCCCCCAAGCTGGCTGCAACTTCCATCGGTTTTCGAGTAATTGTTTCGAATGCAGATTGTAGAGGTTGCACCATAAAGGGCAGGGAATAGAGAACTGAAGCAAGCACCAATCCTGAAAATGAGAAGGTCAGCGTGTCTCCGGTCATGCGTAACCAGGAACTGCCGATTGGCGATTGAGGGTTTAGCGCAATTAGCAGGTAAAACCCGAGCACCGTTGGCGGGAGAACCAATGGCAACGCGACAATCGCCTCGACTACCGGCTTTCCCCGCCGTCGTGTTTGCGCCAGCCACCACGCGAGTGGTGTCCCGATCACGAGCAAAATGAGCGTCGCGGCGCATGCGAGCTTGAGGGTCAGTAATAAAGCTGCGGCATCAGGTGGGCTCATGGTAATTTGTATCCTGAGTTTGCAATAATTTCTCGCGCGCGCTCGCCGTACAAAAAGTCGAAAAAGCTCGTCGCGGCGGCGTTTTCACGGCCTCTATCCAGCAACAGAGCATCTTGCCGGATCGGTGCATAATCAATGGACGAGGGGAGCCAATAGGCACCGCGTTCGTTTTCGGGCAGTGCCAAAATTTGCGATAAAGCGACAAAGCCTAGGTCAGCATTTCCGGTCTGGGCAAACACAAAGGCTTGTCCCACATTCTCGCCGCGTACGAGTTTGTTGGTCACATCATCCCTTATGCCAAGATGATTGATGACATCAAGCGCAGCCGTCCCATATGGCGCCAAGTCCGGATTTGCCATAGCAATATGGCGAATGTCGGGTGCGTTGAGCGTATTACTGCTCACGGGCTCTTTGACGGGGGACCAAAGTGCAAGTTGCCCGATTGCATAGGTGCGCGGCGTTGTGCCAATTCCTTGCAATAGAGACGGACGTAAAGTGTCCGCGGCAAGAAATACATCGAATGGCGCACCTGATTGTATTTGTGCAAAAAACTGCCCCGTAGCGCCGTAAGATACGCTCAGTGTGTAGCCTGTCTCTTGCTCGAATTCGGCTTTCAAGTGCTCCATGGCGGGTCTGAAATTGGAGGCGACTGCAAGGGTCGCTGCATAGGTCGGAACCTTTTCAGCATTTGGTGCAGAGCAGCCCACCGTTAGCAATAGGGCCAGTACAGCGAAAGTTCGAACAAGAGAGCAGCGAAACACGGTCATTATAAATATGTGTCAGGAATTTCCCCCACTGAACAGGTGCTGGTTATACAGATTGCGATTTTGATCGATTGGATTGACGAAAACCTGCGCGTTGCGCGCCTTTCAACGTTGACGTTCGGCCGATAGGCAAGTATCCCAGCGGCTCTCTATCCCGTGCCCAGATGGCGGAATTGGTAGACGCGCTACGTTCAGGTCGTAGTGGCCTTATGGTCGTGGAGGTTCGAGTCCTCTTCTGGGCACCAATTTATATCATGAAAAATTCATACAATGCGTTGAAATATAACGATAATTATTTATCGTTGCGATCAATTTCACCATTCGAGTTCAGAAATTGTGTACCAATTTGTGGTACATATTGTGTACCGGCAGGTGCACAATGAGGATCCGCATGGACATGTCATATTTGATGCTTCGCGGAGATGTGTGGTGGTATAACCGCCGTGTTCCTGCGAAATATTCCCATCTTGATGCGCGCAAACGTATCCGCAGATCTTTGGATACGTATGCCAAAGAAGAGGCCTGCCTTCTTAGAGATAAACTCGCAGTAGCCGATACCGAGTATTGGGCTGCGCTCGCGCTCGCTGACATGGGCGACGGAGATGGCCGTAAAGCTGCCGAGGCGCGCTATAAGGCCGCCGTCGCAAGAGCCGAGACAGCCGGCTTCTCTTATCGGCCTGTTCTGGAGATTGCCGAAGCTGAACCATTGCTGCAAACGCTAGAGCGCATTCTGACCGTTCGCGACAGTGCGAAAGAGGACGATGTTGCACCACCAGCAGAAGCCGAAGCCATCCTCGGCGGTGTCGCGAGACCCAGTGTCAAAATTTCCGAAGCTCTTGAGATCTATTTCAATGAGATCGCGCTCGACGATCAGATGTATAAGTCCGATCAACAGAAAGCCAATTGGCGCAAAGTCAAGAAACTCGCTGTGAGGTATTTCGTCGACCAGTTCGGTGATTTGGACATGGATGAGATCACACGCGAGCATGCGCTTGGATACAAAGCCTATTGGGCTGAGAAAGTGTTCCCGAAAGATCCGAAGGAAGCAGCTTTGGCGGGTAATACGGCCAATCGGCGTATTGGCGGGATCAGATCGCTGTATAGAGAATACTACTCCCATATTGGCGAAGAAGATCGGGCGAACCCGTTCCGTAACATCACATTCAAAGCCAAACAGAAGACACAGACCCCAAGCTTTGAAGCAGACTGGGTTCAGTCAAAGATCCTAAAGCCCGGAATACTGAAAGGGCTAAGAGCTGACTTGCAGCTCGCTGCTTACATGTTGATAGAAACAGGGTGTCGCCCTAGCGAGATCATCAATCTACAGCCAGAAGATATATGCCTCGATGCAGAAGTACCGCATATCTGGATACGGGCGAGGGCACATGGTGATGCCAAACGCGAGATCAAGACGGCGTCTTCGGAACGCAAAGTGCCGCTGGTCGGCGTATCACTTGAGGCTGCAAAGCGCGCAAGGAATGGCTTTGCTCATTATCAGGATCGCAATGAGCTGTTCTCTGCGAGCCTAATGCGCGGGTTTAAGATA
Organism: Hyphomonadaceae bacterium; assembly: GCA_039942135.1. GTDB lineage: Bacteria > Pseudomonadota > Alphaproteobacteria > Caulobacterales > Hyphomonadaceae > CALLCD01. The sequence continues at coordinate 133,705 of JBDVDE010000073.1, read as the reverse complement.
CGCGGATTGTTCCCGACAGAGGGGCATAAAGTCTATTCCTTCCGGCATTCCTTCGAGAAGCGGATGCAGGAGGCCAATATAGATTTTGGTCTGAGGTGCAGATTGATGGGGCATAAGACAGACAGGCCGGTCTACGGAGATGGCGGCTCGCTCGCCTATCGCCGTGATGAGCTTATGAAGATTGTTCATCCGTTTTCAGATCGGCTGTTTGCCGCCTTCGACGCGGAACACGCTGAATGGGCGCTTGCGAGTTAAGTACAAGGTTTAGCCTGTCTTCTGCGTTCTGGCGTCCAATAATCGCGCGATCGAACTTCTCGAAGATCGGCATATACTTTTTGCCATAGCGCTGAACCACAAGCGCGGCGACGCGTCGGGCTTCTTCGAGCTCTTCGAGACTAATACGCGGATCATCATGCACATTGTCCGGGATATTTCTCGAGGGATTTCGACTGGGTAGCTTCAAGACGGACTCCGACAACCAAGGTTTGGCAGCGCTCAAGGTCATCGTCTTCGCGTGATATCAGACTATCCGGTATGTTTTGAAATATGGTGAACCAGATATGTGAAATTTGAGAGAACTGTGGAGTCCTCGTATTTACGGTTGTCATCATTGACGAATTCAGAATACCCTTGGGGTGCGGATTGCCAATTCAATTCGTGGGGTCTGGTAGCCCTTTAGATCAGAGACGGCCTCGAGGTACGTCAGCAACGCCATGCGTCCGCCTTTTAGTGGCCGGATGATGCGGTGCTGTCCAACCTTTCGGGGTAAAAACCGCGTATGGTTTCTCTGATCCCATCCTACCAGCGTCCGGCTTCAATGCGGAGGCTGGGTGTTCTGCAATATAGTATGTCGGGACAGATGCGAAGCTAAGCCAATATTGTATCTCTCGCGCATGCCGTTCTAGGAACTGCACAATGAATAAAATGGATAACGAGCTTGCCTATTATGAGGCTTGCCTCGAACACTACCGGGCACGTGTTGAAGAACTCAAAGGCCATATTCGGGACCGAAATACTCGCACGAAGAAGAACGGACCACCTTTAGATTCCGAGGAAAAGCGCATCAAGCTTGAAAGAGAATACTCCTTTTTTGAGAGCCTTGCTCCAGGGCAGGTCAAAATCAGCAACCCATTTACGAGTGATCTTGAGGCTTTGAGGTTCTTATCGTTGCGGCTTCATACCGAGCATGTTGATGAGATGACTGAAGTCTTTGCTTTCGAGGCTAAGAAGGTTCAGTGCGTGCACCGATCTCCCGGAGGGCGTTTGGAGGTCAAAGCACTCGTATATGATGACCATGAAGGGATAGAGTCTCTAACGCTTCAGCGTTGGAACAATCATGGCAACTCGCCCCTCAAAGAAACGATTACCTTACGTGGAGCTGATCTCATTAGGTTTATGACGTTCATTGTCTCGGCGTTTTATACCAAGTTTTCTGAGGGTAGCAGTGGGCGGATCATGCTCGATAGGTTGAGAGAAAACGTTGAAGCCCTTGCCAAAGAGGAGGCGGAAAGTCGACGAAGCCGACGTGAGGCGCTCAGACTGCAAATGGAAGAGGGTGAATGGTGAGTGGGGTATGCTCCAGTGAGGAGGGGACAGATCTATTGATGGAACTAGCTCGAGTATCACCCGCCAGCGCGGCAGCTTTGAGCTTGGGGCAGGCTCCAACTGCCGCGCTGGCTAACCTTTGGGGATTGATGAGGGGATTGGGACAGAGGAAAGCAGGCAGCCTGCGGGTCATCTATTGTGAGGAAGGGCGATGACTGCTGAATCCCAAAAGCGGTCGTTAGAGATCAACCGAGGTCACTTTTTCCCAGCATAGCATTTTCAATGCGTCTACCGTTCCAGGGGCACATCATTGTACCTTGATTGCTTTCAGTTTTACATTTGCAATGTGTCTGCCGTTTTAGTGGCAACATCAATGTTGGCTTGACAGCACTTGGGAATAATTCGAGAAGCAACAGCATGTCTAGATGGATTCACCAACTTCGAACAGCCCGTAGTAGGTTCGTTTATAGCCCCGCAAAGTCACTTTTCAGCGTACTAGGGTATAATGTAGAACGGAAAGGGAGGAAGCCCGATGGTCCTCCCGAACGGAAGCCCGATGTTCCTCCCGAACATAAGTTGATTGTTAGTGATGCGGTACGGCTTTCTCCACGAGAAGGAAAGCTCAGTCTTCTCGATTTGATAAGCTTCCTCGAGAGTCAGGGGCTAACCGGGGTAGTAGAAAATTTTAAAACGGATCGCTTTCCATTACTGTGTGTTTTGTCCTCACAAAAACAAAAGTGTATCGAAACTATATTGAAATTTTGCGTCAAGGAAGGCGTCGAATTAAGGTATCGTTCGGGCAAAAATTTAGTTTCTGCGAATTCAGTCAAACAAGTGTTGACCGACTGGCTTCCTCAAAAGTCAATTAAGCTCAAATTTAGCTCTCTTCAGTCTTTAGACCAATTTTGGTTTCGGCTTGAATTTTTTGACGAAAAAGACGACCACTATATGCTAGCAGCTAATAGCATGATATCCAGAAGACTCTGGAAACGTACTGCCGAGAAAGCGAGTTTGTTTCAGCCGGGCAATTTTCGCGACTATTCAGAGATACTAAATTATCCGCGTTCCCTTGAATGTAACTTTGAGGTTGATCTAGTTTTTACTTGGGTGAATTCTGAAGACCCCGATTGGTTGGCGATGTACCAAGAGTACCGCCCCGCGAAGCAAACTGATGGCAATAGCAAATCTCGCTTTAAGAGCAGGGATGAACTTAAATATGCACTGCGGTCTTGGGAACAATTTGCGCCGTTCATTCGAAAAATATTCGTAGTTTCTAATTGTGCCCCGCCAGAATGGCTTGATTTAGAACACAGCGGTATTCGATGGGTTTACCATGAGGAAATTTTACCCTCAGAATCTCTCCCAACCTTCAGCTCTCATGCTATCGAAACCAGCCTTTATAAGATCGAGGGTTTGTCTAATTATTTCATTTATAGCAATGATGATTTTCTCTTGACGCGTCCCGCAAATTTGGAGGATTTTTATCATCCAAATGGGATAGCGAAAGTTCGGTTAGAGCCATATGGGATGGTAAATGGTGTGGCTACTGAGGGTCATCCGGACTACTTGAATGCCGCCCGCAATAGTAACTCATTGCTTGAGAAGACGTTTCAGCGATCAACCACGCAGTTGGTAACACACTCACCGCAGCCATTGAGAAAAGATGTTATGATTGAGATGGAGGCGATTTATGACGAGCCATTTTCTGTAACTCGGAACAACAAATTTCGAGCAATTGATGATATTGCTGTCACCGGTTATTTGCATGCGCACTATGCGATATTAACGGAGCGAGCGGTTTATGACTCTACGCCCGTGGTTCTGATACAGCAGAACCATCAATTTGTAAGAAAATTCAGTCAATTACAGGCTGCGAAAGATACAGGCTCTTCGAAGCTCCCGCTTTCAGTTTGTTTGAATGACGGAAATGACAGTCACCTAAACGATGATTGGAACAATGCTGTAGCAAATTTTCTTGACTCATTTTTTCCAAACAGCTCGTCGATGGAGCGACAATAATGATCAAAACGCTTTGTGTTTTTGGGACTCGACCGGAGGCCATAAAAATGGCTCCTCTTGCTTTAATGCTAAGGGATGACCCTCGGTTTGATGCGCGAGTGTGCGTAACTGGACAGCATCGGGAGATGCTAGACAATGTTCTCTCATTTTTTGATATCAAGCCTGAATACGATCTTGATGTAATGCGACCTGCGCATACACTTACCTCATTGACGTGTTTGATTTTGGAGAAGATGTCGACTGTCTTAGAGGATTTCCAGCCAGATGTTGTGCTTGTTCACGGGGATACTACGACTAGCTTCGCCGCAAGTCTTGCGAGCTTTTATTCTGGAACAAAGGTTGCTCACGTTGAGGCAGGGCTCCGCACAGGGAATATTTACTCACCTTGGCCGGAAGAGGGAAATCGAAAGCTTACTGCAGATTTGGCTCATTTTCATTTTTCTCCAACCGAGGTTTCGGCGGAGAATCTACAAAATGAGGGAGTGAAGGTTCAGGATATTGTTGTAACAGGTAATACAGTAATTGATGCTCTTATTACTGTGGTCAGCCAACTTAATGATGATAGTGCTTTTTCAGATGAGATGGGTAAGCAGTTCCCGTTTTTAGATCCTTCTCGACGAATGATACTCGTCACGGGGCATCGCAGAGAAAGCTTCGGCTCTGGGTTTGAACGAATATGTCAGGCGCTTGCAAAATTGGCTCATTCCAATCCCGATGTTCAAATCGTTTATCCATTGCACCTTAACCCCAAGGTCAAAGAGCCGGTAGAGAATTCACTGGCCAACATAGATAATATTTATCTTATTCCTCCTCAAGATTATCTTCCATTTGTCTACTTGATGGACAGGTCCAATATCATCCTCACTGATTCCGGAGGCGTTCAAGAAGAGGCGCCTTCATTGGGGAAGCCAGTGCTAGTGATGAGGGATAATACGGAGCGACCTGAAGCTGTTTCCGCTGGAACTGTAAAGCTGGTTGGCACTGACGTCGAAAAAATTGTGCAATCTGTGACTATGCTCCTGACAAATGAAGAGGAATATGAGCGTATGAGTTATGCCCACAATCCCTATGGAGACGGGCAGAGTAGCGCCCGTATCGTTGATCATTTAGCAGGTGCACTTTTGAAATAGTGGCTAGTAGGTTTGTGAGGTTCTTTCGTTTCGACCGGTTTCTTACACTCCAAAATGAACTAAAAAAAGGACGCTTGTTTTTTTGATCGACTTTAATGTGCGAAGCTCCGTATTTAAGCTTCAATTAGCAGAAATTCGAAGCAGCGGTTGATACTACAACAAATATCACTACTTGGAGAAACTGATGCCTTCGCTAATTATACAGACCCCTAGAAACGCCAAATTTGAGAACGAGCACGGCCGGTACAGGTCGCTCGTCTACCTGCACGAAAGTAAATTAACTGCCGTTCAGAGGCAAATACGACGTTCGGGTTTGAGAAGTTACGAACATGATGTGCAAGCGGCATTCTACTCCATTTGCGAGCGACAAGGAAGCGACATACGATTGTTTGATGTAGGAGCTCACATTGGGCTTTTTTCGTGCATGACTTCCGCCATCTTCGAAAGTTTCAATCCATACATCTTAGCATTCGAGCCGTCGCATGATACATCCACCACAGCAGTTAACATTCGTAATACCAACAACTTCAAATATGATTTGGTGAGAAAGGCAGTATCGAACACAACTGGCGAAGTGAAGTTCTATCTCTCTGCTGTTTCGGAAGCATCTAATTCTTTGAACGCGAATTTCAGAGAGGGTTCAAGGGAAATAACTGTTCCGGTAACTACAATTGATGAGGTTGTCGAGCAAGGAGCTTGCTTGCCAACTATCATAAAAATCGACGTTGAGACCTTCGAGTATGCAGTTATACTTGGGGGCACCCGGACATTAAGGCAAGCGAAACCCATTATTTTTTGCGAGCTCTTAAATAAGTCAGACAAACAGCTTACCCAAATGGCTCTGTCTTCTTTGGAAGCCATTGGATATAAATTTTATCAGATAAGGCCTGAGAAAAACTGGAAAGCTAGAACAGCATCAGAGGCCATTAGAGAAATTTCAAATGTCCATAGGGATTGGCTCTTGACGACCGAGAAATTAGATGGCGACTTTTACGATAAATTCGGCAACTGGAAAAGCTCAATTGATCTACTTGATGAAACAGCAAATACACTTGTGCCTCCGGGGGAAGCATTACCTACTCTAGCTGGAGAAGTTTGAGTTAGTTGTAGTGAAAATTATAGCGATAGCTGATATGCCCCTAGAACGGTAGACGCCTTGCAAGGTAAAACTGGAAGCAAGGAGTACCGGTTTATGTCGGGACGGATACGATACACAGAAGAGTTCAAGCGTGAGGCTGTTGCACAGGTCATTGAACGCGGTCACAGCGCGACATCGGCGGCCAGACGGCCACATTTCGCTAATGAATAGATGCAGGGCACTACGCGAGCTTTTGGAATCGCTTCCTAATCAATTTAGAACTACTTCTCCAAAGGTGAAGCCTCTATAAAAGTCAATCTGACAAAACGGGTAACGACTTGTTCCCAATTGAGCATGCGTTCGCTATCGATAATGCTTTCGATTGAAAGACACAGAGGTAACCCTTTGGTATCACCTGTAAAAATTCGCTCCGGAAACTGGTCGAATGTCTGAATATGTTGGAACTGCGGATCCAAGACTAAGCTTGTGTCATCATCTTGTGTCGCCATACCAGACATAAGAGCAAAATGCGGATAGAGAAACGCTCTTGGTGAAATGTCATCGATACTAGAGAACCTTCTAGCGCGAGTGCTTTGATATGCCTTTGCAAAGTTCTGTTCACAAGTTGCCGCTACAGAACGTACAACTGACAATGGGGAGTAGTTGTGTAGTTTTGTCGGGACTTGGCCAAATTCTTCGATAATCAACCTTTGACTGTTGCGCGCAGCGTTCAGAAAGTCGGGGTCTCGTTCACGAAGGTCCCCATGTACGAGACCATCAAGGGTCAATCTTATCATTGCTAATCCAGCTGGCGTAAAAAAATCAGATTTCTCCGTGGGTTTAGTCAAGAATATGGTGTCTTGAAGATAAAGGTAATGATCCCCAAGATTAGGGATTTTATGGATCGCAGAATCTACCGCATTGGGATTAAAAGTTGGAAGATTATCTAAGCTCATGATTGTCTCGTGATAAACCCACGTGATTTTTTGGTGGGATTCATCGAGCCAACTAGGGGGAGGGCAATTGGATACAATATATATGTGCCGAATCCAAGGAGCAAACTTAAAGAGCGAACGCAGAGAATACTTTAGTCCTTCACCATTTTCAAAAGATACACTTCTTCTCTTGAGCTTCCGCCTAGTCGTTAAACCTCTTGTTGATAGTCGGTGGTTCGATGCCTCCGCGTCGTTTATATGTTCCTCGAACTGCATCTTCCAGTTCTCGTCGTTTGGATTCACCCAAGAGTAAACAGCATCAATATCTAGCGTGCATTGATCGGATAGAGGGGCGTCGAAGAGTTCCCTTAAGTTGCGCCCCGGCACTCCAAAAAACAGTTTGGCTGAGGGGGCTTCAAGGTTTATTTCTTTCGTAATCAAATTTGCGCATGGTGCAACCAGAGAGCTTCCCTCAAAACTCCATTGTTCAAGTTTTATCGATAGCGTTCTGGTTCCATCCGAAAACCTCAACTGTGTAACTGGGTTTTCAAGAATGATTGCGCGTATCTCTGATAATGTTGTTATGGTTTTGCCATCCGCATTGATTTTGACTGATAGGCCCAATTTCGCTCGGTTGGCGATTGAAATGAGTGCTTCAGATATCTCCGCTGCATTTTCTTTCGGGACGCAAAGCGATGGCAGTTCAGCTTTCGGTACTATTTTAAAATAGAAAAACGAATAACCAAGATCGGCGATGCTTTCCGCGAACCAATCAAAGTTGAAAAAGACTGATGCGGAAACTGTGCTCTCTACCTCTTTCGACATTTCATCTAACTCCATTACTATTTTCGGTACAAGCACCGCTGATCATCCCTTCAATGTTAATATCAACGCGAATTCAAAGCAAACTGGCCTTCTAACTCACGCATTTGTTTGGGAACCGGTGTCCAATATAGGCGATACTCTCAATTAGAGACGTAGCTGAGTTTAACTTCCTTCAGCGGCCATAAGGAGCTAAATAGTAGATTCACGTTAAGGAGTTGGACTGGATGAACAATATCGAAGATGGCCTTTACCTTTATGAGTCTGAAAAGGCGATGCTGCTGGCTCATTATAGTCTTATTCTAAATGATCTAGATGACGTTGTTCGAATGTTAGATGAGCACGACAAAGAAGAAATATCGGCAACGAATAAAGAGGCGTTGTGGCTTTCCGTGCTTACAAAGTATCGCCGCTGTTTCGGCAGCTGCGAGCATAAATGTATCGCGAATTTGATCGCTGGTTTGGACAAACACTCTAAGCACCAACATGAGTCGCTGGTCACAATGGCAAGCGCGCATGTTGTCGGTCTCGCTTATTCCCTGAAACGTGGCGGAACTCTCTTAGATGTTAAGCACCAAGAAGTACAATTGGTGCACACATTCATTGCCCGTCAATCCGAAAGCAATGCGATAGACGCTCGGCTCATAAAGAAGTACGTGCAATCTCTTGCCAAGGATGTCATTCGCCCGAAAGCACAAGCCATTAGCAAGCTAGTGCTTGCAGAGGCTCGTGCCGAGAAAATTGAAAGACTAACGGCCAACGGCCTAGCTTCTGACAACGGAATCATTCGAGCATCCAAACAGGCCACACACTAGCATCGGCGGCGTTACGCCAGCCGAATACGCAAACAAAGATCAAGTCTGGAACAGAGCTAACTTATAAACGGGTGCCATTAGCGAAGCAGGTCATATTTAACCCCTTTTCCAGTTGTCAAACTTTGTGAAGAATGGCTTGAATGCGAAATGAACAAAATCTAGTTTCTGCGCACGTCGCGACCGCAAATAACCGGAAGGGTCAATGGTCTCAATTCGTTTCGTCTGCTTTTGCGCGCTTCTGAGACGAAACGTGAGTGTCCGAAGTTGGGCGAGCATAGGCTGCTTACTTTTTACTCCTCGGCAAGGCACCAATTGGGCGGTTGTTTTCCACGAGGATCCGCTGGATGCGGGAAGAGGACGAATTCATCAAACTCGGTGATGACCGGGCGGTCTGATATACTGGTCAATGCAGCTTGAATGTCGCGCAGAATGGATACAGGTAGCTCAAGAAGGTGTTCTCCTCGGCGCGAGCGATCTTGGGACTGAAAGGTTTGGCCAACTGAAGTTGTCATTTCGACATGCCCCCCAAGCAACCACTGAACATCATTCTCCGCGGCGAAGTCAGACACGGCAGCTATCGACTTGCGCAACTCTGCAATCTTACCGCATTGGAAATACAGCTTACCTGGATAAACTGTGTCACCCGAGAACAAAATTCGCGTGACCGGATCGAACACCATGACATGTGAAGGGTGGTGTCCCGGCGTGGGCAAAATTGAAACTAAGCGCTCTCCTAGATCAAATTGCGCGTGTTCTGATGGCCAATCAGTGAGTTCAAAAAAGGCTGAAACTTCTTCTGGTGTATGTCCTGCAATCTCTGTGTCAGGACGGCTCTCAAATCCACTATCGCCACCGACATGATCCCCATGACCATGCGAGTGCATGACTGTTAGCGCAATATTGCTGCGTCCGTTGGCTTGGAGCCAAGTTTCAATTTGGCGGTCAACTTCACCTCTAAGGTCTACGCCCTTCACCCCTGTATCAATCAGCAGAGCCTTGTCATTCCCGAAGATGAGATAAAGAAATGGAGCTTCGAACGTGGTCCTTAGAGATTGCCGCAATGCAATAGTGTTTTCATCGATGGCTTGTACATGGAATTCAGGCTCTTGACTGTCCAACCCACTATTCCAAGTGGCGGCGAACAAGCTAGACGGTGGGGTCGGCGCAAGCGGTTCAGAAGCTTGGCAGGCAGTAAGAGCCGAAATCGCTAGGACAAGGGCAGCACGCATGAGGGAGAGTGACATGGGAGGGTAGTCCTTCAATGTTGGGTGTTATTCTATTGTGTGATCTTGAGGCTGTTGGCGCGTTCTGTAATTGACCGTTGGTCAAGGGCTGACATGGCACGCATTGCGACGGCAGATAGATCACAATCGATCTCTTTGAATAGGTCGATGAAAACTTGTGTCGCCTGCGTTAAGCGGAGCTGGAGCAGTTTGAATTGGTCGCGTCCAATTGGAGTCAACTTTAGAATTTTCCTGCGAGCATCATTTGGGTCAACCGTACGCTCGACAACATCCAGTCTGATCAAGAGATCAATTCTCTGCGTGACCAATTGATGAGGCTGCTCAAGCGTTTTTGCGATATCTGCTACCGAAATCGATCCACGTTCACCAATTAACAAGATAGATGACACGGCACGAGACGGGAAAGGCAGGCCAATATCGGCCAACAACTCCTCTCCTTGGTCGGTAATCTGGGCCACAAGACGTTCGAGCAAGTTCGCAACGAAGGCTTCTTTCCATGGATGGGTATCTACGAAGGTCAAGTGAGCATATCCATATATACAACTAATTGCGCAATTGCTTGTAGATATGGATATATGTCAAGAGATAAAACCATGAGCAGTAGCTCTGGTAAGCATGCCTTAGCGACTTAAGCCACTCGCCCCCTCGGAAGACAATTGAGCAAAAGCGGTCGAAGCTTCGAATCCTAACGGCAGCTTTTGCGCGCGTTGTAGACGAAGCCTCTCCATGATTAACATGGCTTGTATGTCTAAAATTACTTGATGATGGATACGAAGTGGCGCTAGAGCGGAGGGGCTTCATGCCCGTCTCTCCCTGGCCACACGATAATACAAATGATACGAAGGCGAAACGAAATATTTGCCATCATGGGTTGATTTCCTAATAGCTTCTTATGCAAGCTCATCTGAAGACTTAACGTGCAATTTTGGATATGGACGCAATTGGGGTTCTTTGGCAGGCTGATCATGGATCAAGGGAGCTGGTATGACTAAGGTGATGATAACCGCGCTGCTGATTACGGTAATTACTTTTGGCCTTTTACTGTTTGCGGGAGCGCCCGCAGGTTACGCCGTCGGCTATGTGGCCGCACCATTTTTAGTCATAGCGATTATCAGTGGTATCATTCGGTTGTTTAAGAAGGACAGGACGTTCGGACAGATATACATGGACAGAGACATAGCTCTGCTTGTGCTGAATGCTATGGTCTTGCTTACGTTGTTTGTCCAAACTTAGTCCTTGTTTAAAGTTATGGTGTGCAAAGATTGCTTCTTCAGAGTATTTAGCTGCAGTGCGAGCCGAGAAAGACCTAGAACTGAAAGAAAAGGCCATGCGCACACTGATCCAAATAGTTCGAGAGGTTCGGCGTTTAGTTCGCGAACAAAAGCAATTTGGAGCATTTTGATCAAAATGTAAGTGCCAAATTTCGTCCCTAGTTTTCGTACGTTGGCTCTAAAGTGATCCCCGTAGCGTGACGTCACCAAAACCGCCTAGTGTTGGGTCTCTGAGTATACAAGGGTGATAACCTGAGCACGATTGAAGGAGCCCCAGGGCAGTCAATATAATCGTCAAAGCTCAAGCAACTGTGTAAGTTCACGAGCAATTTCTTGCGTGCGTAATTTAACTATTTGTGGGGTCCAATCCGACTCTTTTGATACTGTGTGCGCACCGGTGAAACACCGGGCGGTCTTCTTGTATACTTTTCGCTTTTTTTCCCATTCATCATTGCCAATTTTGAAGTTATCATCCTTGGAAAGTAGACAAAAATTTCCTAGCTTGCTTTTCAATTCCGCACATTCGTCTTCATCTGGAAACGCGCGGCACCAATCCCCCCTTGGGGCCTGAGGAAGGATATGCTCCACATGCGCCAAAAAGAGTGCGTTACCATCCAAGGTGCGTTGCTTGAATGCATGCTCAAACTCCCAAAGTTTAACTAGTGGCCGATAGGCCCTTGGGTCGCTCATTGAGGTCGAGAGTTCACCTTTGGCCTGCGCGAGCTGTTCAGGACTGAATGGGATCTGATCAAGGCCAAATGTATCGTTGTTGTTGACACCTGAATTCATTTTCTCGAGACCTCGATCAAAGATATACTCCAAACGAGTTGGCCATCTCGGCCATCCTAGAAGATGAGCGATATATGCTAGCCGCCTTAGCTGTTTCAAGAATACGGTTCTTCCTGGACTTTTGATCCAACGCCTATAATCGCGCTCGCTAGCCTGTTTAATCTCATCAGCACGCATTAAGAGTGCTTTCCAATGTGGGAACTCAAGAGCTGAAAGCTGGAATTCGATTAGTTCAGCCTCATTTTTGATGTTGTGAGCGCCTTTGTTTTTCCAGTCGCGTAATTCGTTTAGACGCGCACTGGTCTCGCTATAAACGGCTACAGAATTGAACAAGTTTGAGCCGGAAAAATTGAGTTCCTCTTGATTCTTCTTGCTTGTGTCAAAGTCGTCTTCAAACGCTGAAAGCGCCTGTGCGGAGTCGATTTTTCTATACTTAATAAATGCGGTGCAAGCGATAAGGTCCTGAAACTCGTATTCTATCGTTCGTGCCGTTTCGTACCAAAATTCATTAATAGTCTTCTTGGGTCTAGCCTTGAAGGTGTCTCCCAATGCCTCGGTGAGGACGCTTTTTACCAGCTCATACCACTCCAGTTTGACGCCTCTGTTGTTAGCCCGATCAAACAAGGTCAACCCGTGCTCATTGCTTGCCCACAAGGCATTGAGTGTCACGAAGCGTTGGACCCAGCTTGCAAAATCATCGGGGTCTTGAAGCTGCTCCATTCGAGAGAGAAGCATTTTTTCTATCTTATATATTCTCCAATCAACTGGCATGTTCAAACTAGCTGGACGTTGCTTGGTTCCTCTGACAATTCGAGTAAGTGCACCGCCTCTGGTTCTAAGATCCATACGGGGACGAGTTTCATTTTTGACTTCAGCTGCAGACAACTCAGCAGTTTTCCTTTGAACTTGACCTTTTGTGCGTTGACTAAGCGCTGCCATATATATGGTCAAAGTCGTCAAACGTTGTTGTCCGTCATAAACCCAGACTACGCCTTTCTTGTCATCTTTAGCGAGGATTATGGGGCCAAGATAATATGGAGCGTCAGTTCCTGAGCCATTGGCCTCGTGCTGCTTGTGAGCTTCGTAGGCTTCCAGAAGATCATTATGGAATCTTTCGCATTGGAAGGCATCCCAAACATATTGGCGTTGTACTTTGGCGGGCATAAAGTAATGCCTTGAAAGAAGCCAATCAATATCAATCAGTTGTGCAAACATCTTCAGTCCTCAACTTTGTAACCTAATGCACTGCTTCCTGAGCATCAGCTTAGAAGTGTATTATCGTATAAACAGGGTAGGATTTATTGTGTCGATCCGTTCTGCATCGGCTTCGAAATGAGACTTTAATTAGCCTTCACTGTGATAGTGGAAGTAATTTAGCTATCGCTTAGGTAGTCGTGCAATAGTCTCGCTATCGTCATCTCCTGACCAAAAGCGGACGTTAGCCGGTAATTGGCAATTGGAGAGAATAACGTTCGTATCCCCAGGCTTGCGACTCCCGCTATTCAGATTGCGATAGAGGAGGCCAGCTTGAGTCTGACAATAAGAGATATTGCGTATCTCGCATGGTCAATTGTTGCTCTGGCAGCATGTTCCGGTATCGCGCAAGAAGCAATTGAGCATGGTGATGGGCTCCCAGCCGAAGCCTACATCTATTGGAGTGATGCTGACAGCGGACATATTCGCGGTATTGCTCAACCGATCCATTTTCGTTTGCACGATGTTGATGCGCCTGAAACGCGGTCTCCCAATCAAAGAGGTGGAGCCATGTGTGAAGCTGAGCGACCACTAGGCTATGCGGCGAAAGAATTTGCTGTCGAATTGACCCGAGATGCACGTATCGAAATCACCGCAGACTATGGTGAAGATCAGTATGACAGACTGGTCATAGACCTGTCGGTCAATGGGCAGGACATGGCGACAGCGTTGATCGCATCGGGTCATGGTCAAATTTGGGATTATGACGGAGGACAAGACAAACCAAAATGGTGCCAGTAGAGGCGTGTCGACGAATTCTCCACAAGCCTATAGTTTCCAAGCGTTGCCAGATTTGCGGTCTTCTGGAATCATTTTGCGATGCAAGAACCGCCGACCATCGCAGACAGTATCGCGCAGAATTATATCTATGCGATGACTTTGCATTGCGGTTCACCAGTTTGCGACCATAAACGAACATTTTCGCTGACCGAGCTTCCGGCTAAGGCGACAGTGAAAAATTTAGAGCGACGCCCATGCTCCGTCTGTGGTGAACGTTGCACGCAGGTTGAGCCGCGTTGGAGGTCGGATTTCGCCTCAGGCATGGGCCGCGTTGTCGTATATCCAGCCGATGAGGAACCAGATGTGTAATCTCTATTATCTTGGTCACTCGCGAGATGAGATTGCGCAGTTTGTTGCGACGCTCGGTCAGGAATTTCTTACGACATCTGAGACCGATAATCTTGCTCCGGGCTATATCGGAGCCGATAGCGATGGCCCCGTCTTGAGAGCTACGTCTGCCGGATTAGAGCTCGCTTCGATGAGGTGGGGTTTTCCGCCGACTTCACCCAAGAACAAAGCTGGCAAATGGGCTAAACCCATCACCAATATCCGTAATCTAGAAAGTCGATGGTGGCAGGATGTAAACCGCCAATGGTTGCTGGAGCCAGAGCACTGTTGTCTTGTGCCGTTTTCACGTTTTGCCGAGCCAGTCCCAGGCAAGGGTAGGGAGAATGCTTGGTTTGATTGTAAGGATGCTTTTGCGTGTTTTGCGGGCATCTGGAGGCCGTGGAGTGGGAATACGCGGCTGGTCGCTGTTGATGGAAAATCACGTCGCCAGCGGGCTCATGGCGACCACGATCTATTCGCGTTTCTAACGACAGAGCCAAATGCGCTTATTGGACCCATCCATCCTAAGGCCATGCCGGTCATTCTAACCGAGCAAGACGAAATACTTGAATGGCTTAGTGGGGGCATGGAGAGTTTAAGCTTGCAGCGTCCGTTGGAAGAGAGCGAGATGCGTCTGCTTGAACGCGGCTAAGCCTAAGGGGTAAATCTTTGAATTTGTTGGCGAACTAGGTGAGGCGTAGACATGCTACGGGTATGCAGAAACTTCATCATACATCGATGCATGTTTAGGATTTTGCTTATGTCGTTGGTGCCTCGATAGGTTAATAGCACGCCTCGCCGGCAGGCGTCCCTGTTTTAGGCAGGGATCTATAAATGTCCGAAGGATTTTTATAGCGCAATATACGTCAATAAATTGACGTTGAAGTATGGTTTCTAAATAATGTCCGTAAACAAATTAATTTGCCGATCTAGCTTCATTTGGTGGCAAGGCGTTCGCCTTATGTTTGCGACATGGCTATTTATTATACGCGAACGAATTTCATCAAAGGCAAAGGCTCCGGGAATGCAGTCCGGCCAGTCGCGTATAACCGTGCAGCTATTATGGAAGATGCTGGGACGGGGAAGGTTTTTGACCATACCGATAAGCATGAAGTCATTGCCACCGGGCTTGCTATTCCACCTCGCGCGCCCGCTTGGCTCAACAATTTTGTGAATTCCTTTTCCGAAGACCTTGCTTCATCGGCGATATGGAACTTTGTTGACGATCAATTACCTAGAAAAGATGGGCAGCTTGCGGCTTCTACGATGGTCTCGCTTCCTAAGGAGCTTAGCAATGACGAGAATATTGCGCTTATCCACGATATCGCTGACGAGTTTGCCCGAGAGAATTTTGTTGCCGATTGGGGGTTCCATAATGAGCTGCATACCCAGTCCGGAGAGAAGAATCCCCATGTTCATTTCCAGCTAACTTTGCGGCCCCTAACTGAGAGCGGTTTTGGTGCCAAACGTGTCCCCGTTCTTGATGCGGAGGGCAATCAAATCCAGATCAAAGGCAAGGACAGGTCACGGGGGAAATACACTGAATGGTCGGGCGGTTTACCTGGTTGGAGGCGCCGAGGAAAAGCTATCGAATTACTGATCAATAAACATCTGGCGATGGCGGGAATTGATGCAAGCGTAGACTGCAGAAGCAATGCCGAAAAGAGAAACGGGAAAGGGCTCAGCGTTCACAAAGGGCCACGGGCTAGTGCGATGGAAGCACGCGGTCAAAATGACAATGCCCAATCGATAAAGCACAAGCAAAGCCAGCGTACTGACCGCGAACGTATCCGGGAAAAACCTCTACGTATACTGGCCGACATTACGGAGCAGAAAGCGACGTTTACTTTGAAAGATGTTGAACGAAGCCTCTCAAGGCTGGGCTTTAAAAAAGAAGAAAGGCGGTCTTTGCTAACTGATCGAGACCTTAGAAAAAACTTGATCATGGTGGCAAGTCGAATTGTGCGTGATGGAGAGTCTCTCTCGGCACGATATTCAACGCCTGCTATGATTCAGGCCGAACTGATTATGATCAAAACGGCGAAGCGAATAAGTTCTCGGGAAGGGCGCATTGCTAGCCTTCGAGCGGTCGACCGAGAGCTCGCTAAGTACCGCTATTTTTCCGAGGAACAAGCAGAAGGAGTACGCTACCTCACATCAGCCGGGAACTTGAAATCTCTTGTCGGGTTGGCAGGGACGGGCAAGTCCACACTGCTTAGACCGACCAATACAATTTTGCGAGATACGGGTTATGAAACGATTGGCGTTGCGCTTGCCGGGAAAGCCGCCGAAGAACTGCAAGCTGCCAGTGGCATCCCTAGTCGGACATTAGCCTTAGCTCTAATGCAGCTAAAAAACGGACAGCTCAAACTCTCCAGCCGTCATGCCATCGTGCTCGATGAAGCAGGCATGGTTGGTTCGCGCGATATGGCGGCGCTTCTTGAATATGTCGAGAAGGCTGGAGCAAAGGTGATCTTGACGGGCGACCCTGATCAATTACCTGCCATTAGTGCTGGCGCGAGTTTCCGCGCTGTTCTTGATCATGTCGACACGCGCCATACTATCAGCAAGATCCGTCGACAAAGAAATCCAGAGCATAGCGCTGCTAGCCAACACTTCGCGAGGTTCAATATTGCGGCTGGGCTTAAGGTATATGAAGCCGAAGGGGCAATCCATGCTGAGGGATCACTAGAAGCTGCGATAACAAAGCTAAGCGCGGCTTACTTGGAGGATCGATTAGCTGGACGGGATGTATTGGCAATAACTTATAGAAACCTCGATGTACGCCGCTTGAATACCAGCATTAGGCAAGGGCTTATTGCGTCGGGCTTATTGAAGAATGGGTTAAAGCTGACGACGACCAATCGACATGGAGATATCTACAAAGATGACTATGCGGTGGGAGACAAAGTCCTCTTTCTAAAGAATGACAGCAGTCTAAATGTAACGAACGGCACGACGGGTATTCTCACTCATGTCTCGAGAGATAGAATTGTCGCAAAAATTGGTGACCGCAAAGTCACATTTGATCCTAAGGTATATGACCACTTCACCCATGGTTATGCTGTCACCATTCACAAGTCTCAAGGCGCATCTCATGATAGTGTTCATGTCTTGGCGTCGCAGCTTATTGATCGTAACCTCACCTATGTCGCGATGACGCGGCATAAGGAGAGCGTCCAACTATATTTTGATGAGGCTGACTTTAAAGAGGGGATTGTCAAAGGACTGAGCCGCGAGCGTGATAAAACGACGACCTTAGATCATCCTAACTTGGGAGCAGTTATTGGGTTTGGTGAAAGACGAGGGCTGCAAACTAGAAGCGATTATCAAACTCAGATCGACGCGGCTGCGGCCAAAGCTTCCGGGCAACGCTCAAAAGTAGAAATTGACCAACCGTTAGAGCATAAGGTCCGCCCCGAAGTGGTTTCAGAGATCACCGCATCAACTCAGCCAATTCTCGCCGTAAGAGCCAAGGTGAGCATTCGCTATAACTGTGATCTGTCAGACGCTATGCCCACACAAGTGCATGCGCAAAGAGCCCAGATTGAACAATTGTCTGCGGTGAATTCTGCCGAGCACGATGTGGTTGACTGGTGCATAGAGCCTCAGACCGAGTTTGAAGAGACTGTCGATGCAGTCACCGAAAGAGCTGTTCGGAACGACCAGAGCTTCCGTGCACCATTGGCGTCCATGGAGGACAAGCTGGTGGAGATTTTTGGTGAGGCCGAAACGAGTATCATCATTCCTAAACTTGCAACCGAGAGCTTAGTTGGCGGGGAGGGGTATGACGACTACTCTAAAGAGCTATGTGCTCGTGCCGCAAAGCTACCGAGTTTGAATGAGCAATGTTCAGATGAGCCGTCAGCGAAGAGGAGGCGGGCTATTGAAAGAGCGAGATCAGGTTTGCCAGACGCTCTCGTGAAGCTGGGCCGAATTGGATCAAGGACCTACAAAAGGAAGCATATGGCGCTCCAATCTGATCGTGTGCTTCTTGAACGCGGGCTTGCTTACCCAACTGGACAAGTCGGCGCTTTGCTAAAGCAAGAGCAGGCTGCATCGTCTGAAGGTGGGACCGCATTCAAAAAACTTGAAACGCTATGCACTGGTGATGAAAAGGTGTTGAAGATTGTCGATGATTTCCTCGACCAACGCCGTAAGCTAAGGGCGGCAATTGGGTGGAATGGGGAGGGGGCGCACACAAATGGTCTCCAGCCCAATCGAAATCAGTTGGAGCGAATGGTGTATGCGCAGCGGCTGTCAATGTCTGCCAACAAAAAGACAAAGAAATCGATGTCTATGTGATTAGTGCAGCTAGACGCAACGTTATCCCTTACAGTTGATAAATTTACCCAGCAAGGCGTCTACCGTTCTAGGGGCACATCATGTGGCAGCATGAGCGCTGCTACGTAGAAACCGCCAGACTAACATTAGCCTGGACCACCTTCGAGGGGCAGACCAGAGCAAGTCTTCGACATTGCGAAGCGAAAGCGGAAACCGGATATATATCATCACCGCAAGCTGGATGATCTTGGGCGACGTTTTGAGTATCGAAATGGAGAATTTGTCATGAAACGAGGTTAGAGTAGGGGAGCTGCCGCTTCAAGCTGGTTTGCTTTGACAGTGCCGACGAGAAAGCACCGCGCGCCAGCCTCGCCTCCGGATTGGTTTAAAACCCTTGCGGATCAAGTTTGACCTCTCGGCCGTTCCAGTAAAGCCGCCAACACAGGTGTGGGCCGGTGGCGCGGCCCTCCGCGCCCACTTTTCCGAGGCTCTGGCCTTGCTCCACAAGGTCGCCTTCTTCAACGTCAAGTGCAGACATGTGCAGGTAGATCGACGTCAGACCTAGGCCATGGTCGATAAACACAACGCCGCCTTCATAGTAATAGTCCGTGGCCGCGAGTGTAACAATGCCTGCTGCGGGAGCCTTGATATTCGTGTCAAGCGGGGCGGCGATATCAACACCATAATGAATGCGAGGATTACCTCGCACTGTGCGGGCAGCGCCCCAAGGGCTTGAGATACGGTAGGGCGTCTCAAATGGATAAATCCAGTCCTGCATAAACCCGTCGAGATCGGCACGGCTTTGTAAGGCCTGTGTCTTACTCTGGGATTGCTCCGCCCGCGTCGGCGCGTCAGGAGGTGGGGCAATGTTACGCGCAAGATCATTCGCAGGCGTTTCATCACTCTCGAACAGATCGTCAGGTCCGAGTGGTCCATCGCTTGGCGGCCTTATGCCGCGCGATAGTCCCTGTATCACCTGACCTTCCCGATAGGACCGGGGGGCAATGGATAAGGCCAGCTCCTGTGTGCCGTTGGCCGAGTTGAGGGTCAGATTGATTTCGTCTGGTGCATCCCGGTCAAGCCCGATAATAAAATGGCCCTCGCTTGTTCTAGCCACAGGCTTTCCTGCCAGGCTCAGTTCCATGCCTTCGGGCAGATAACCGCGAACAAAGCCGCCCTGTTGAAGCGACCCACCAATTTGAAGGCTGGACCGTAACTTATCCTGGTCGACCTCTTGCGCCGCTGCCGATAGAAAAGAGAGAGCTGCACCGCATAGGAGTAGAGCGGCTAGACATTTGCCAGTTCGTATCATGATATGCTTCCTCACTACGCCCCTTATCGGTATAATATACGCAATTCCATTTTCTGTGAAGTTCTTAAATGGAGTGTCAGGAGGGTAGCTCGGACAAGACCTTGCAGGCATGTTGGCTACCATCATCGCAGGCGATAGAAATCATGGCGTAACCATTTATCTTGTCAGCTGGTATACCCTGACCATGATACAGATTTATTGCCCATGACGCGCAAGTATCCGCCCCGCCCCACACGCAGGCTCTTTCAAGAAGTTCGGTTCGTTTTTCTGCATTTAGGGTGTTGGCAAAACCATTGGCATGCATGACGTACAAATTCATACAGCCCATAGCCCAACCCAGATCGCAGGCTTGCCCAAAAAGCATGGCCGCCCTTGGGTAATCGACTTCGAGACCAATCCCGTTCTGATGCAGGAAGCCTAGATCGTTACAGGCTTGGGCTAGTTGCCTGCTGCATGTCTCCTGAAACTGGCTAATTGCTGCCTGAATGTTATGTTCTACGCCGACAGCGTTTAGGTAAGCTGAGCCCAATGCATAACAGCCAATTAAGTCACCGTGCCTACAAGCTTCCTGATACTTCGAAAATGCTCGTTTATGATCCTGCCGAACGCCAAGGCCAAGTTGATGAAGTTCGCCGAGACCAGCACAAGCAGACCCAAAGCCTTGAGCGCAACTCTCCTCAAAGAGTCTTTTTGCTTCCGTAAAATTAATTTCAACGCCAGTGCCCGAACGATAGGCACCGCCGAGAAAACTGCACCCTGCCGGACTGCCTGCCTGGCATGTGTATTCAAAAAGGGCGACTGCGACTTCGGGCAGATGTTCTGCGCCGCGACCAAAATAAAGTGCTTGGCCCAAGCTCGCACATGCTGATAAATCACGTGCCTTGCAAGCTCTTACTGATGGAGTAGCCTGAGGGTCTGTAAAACTCACATCGTCTGGAAGCGGAGGGTCGCCATATTCGATAACTGCGCCAGTCTCCGCACTTGCGACGCTATCGGGTGCGATAGGACTTGGGGTGGGGGCTGCGGCGGTTTCTACCCGAGAGCCAACAAAATAAAAGGGAGACTCTGATATCCCTTCCAACCACGGATTTTGCGGTTCAGCTCGATCGGAGGTAGCAGTTGCAACTCTTCTTCGTAATTTGCGCATCAGCTGCGTGAGAGTTTGGTCGGGGTAATCTATAAATTCAAGCAGTGCTTCGGTGAAGTAACTTTTGCCGTTATCGCTTACATATGCCTGTTTTCCCGGTGCGGCGGCGTAAAGGAAAACTGAGTTTGAAAGATCTGTCGATATGCGCGCCAACCCTTTCGCAGCGAATGCCGATTTGGCTTCACTGGGGAGTGGATTGTCGCGACAGGCGTCAAGGACAAAGATGTTCACTCCACCTCCCGCAGTTGGCAATCGGTTTAGTATGGAGCTAACGTCAACAGCCAAGTCGGCGACATCTTCGCGTGTCTCGATTTCACCGTCGTTCGTTGGCAACAGATAGTTTGTTTGTGCGCCACCAATGCCGTGTCCTGAAAAATAAAACACCGCTTCATCGCCTTCTTGTACTTTACGTCCGTAAGAGCGGATTACGGACAACATCTCGGACCGATCCAAGTCAATATGGGCTTGGTCGCCGACAAGAGTGAAGCCGAGCGATTGTAATTTGTCAGCAATTGCGAACGCGTCAGCTCGGGTCTGCGGCAGGTCGCTCGCCCGATCATAATCAGCGTTTCCGATGACGAGGGCAACGCGCTCGGCGAAGGCAGTTTGTGCTGATAGAAGGAGAGTAATCAGAAATATAAGGACTGATCGCACGGAAATTTCCTTGTTAAGTTCTATCCTAGGACGAAGGTTAACAGATTTTACGTTTAGAGATAAGAGAATTGTGTTCGTATGTTCTCCGTCAACGGTCGTAAGCATATTGCTTGTTATGCTTGATGAAGTGATCTTTGTTCTATGCTGCTGGCCTTGCCTCAATAACCTGGTGTCTCCTGTTATCGCTTGTGTCTCGGATTTAAGTTTGTACTAGGAGAATGTTTTTGCTCATCATGGACATCACTAAGATTAGTATGGAAACGAGCAAACAAACGTCAGGCGAGCAGATCACGAAGATTATCAAACGCCAAATCCGAAAATAATACAGTGCCGAGGAGAGGATCGGGATCGTGTTGGACGGCCTTCGTGGTGAAAAAGCATCACCGAGTTGCGCTGCCGCGAAGGTATCGTTCTGGGGATTTACTATAAATGGCCAAAAGACTTTATGGAAGCTAGCAAGAAACGGTTGGCTGCCGACATTTTTTGCTGAGCGACTAGCACAGAGGTTAGGGTTTTGAAGGCAGAAGCACGCGAGTTGAAAGAAGTCGTTGCCGAACAAACCTTGGAGCTACGTCCGTCGGGCATTTGATGCTCCTCACCATATATCTATCTTGCATTTTGGTTAACGCGTGCCATAGTTACTTGATGTTATCGCGCTTGAGGGAAGTGTAAGGCATGTATAGGGTTTGTATTCGTATATTCTTCGGACTTATCTGCTTGGCTCTTGCGAGTGAAGCACAAGCCCAAATCCGAAAAGCGTTCATCGTAGGCATTGGTGAGTATGAGGAACTTACTGACCTAAGAAAAACGGTAGGGGATGCCGATGGCTATTCCGATGTCTTTCAGAACGATCTAGGCTTTCTAGTCACGCGAGTTGAGGGAGGTCAAAAGCGCAGAGATTTCATTGCGGCTTTCGACTCCTTTGTTTCTTCAATCAATCCTGGCGATGAGGTAGCTTTCGTATTTTCCGGCCACGGCTGGAGTAATGGGAGCGAAAATTATCTTGCACTTTCTGACACGCCGCTAGGTGTGTCGCAAGCAGTGTTGGTTGCGGAAACGGTCGCGTTGGAACGCATGGTGATGGCGCGGCTGCGCGCGCAAGAGCCAAAACTTATATTCGCGATCATCGATGCTTGCCGGGATGAAAAATACGGATCTCTAACGAAAGGCGGGAGCTTGGAGAAGGGTATCACGCGGATTAGCGCGAATGATGGAGAGCTAATTTTGTATTCGGCGGGAGCTGGCCAGACATCTCTGGACCGATTGTCCGATTTGGATCCCTCGCCTTATTCAGTTTTTACCCGGGCACTGTTACCGCGTTTATCTGATGCAACACGCCCTTTGGCGACAATTGCGGACGAAACCCGCGCGGAGGTCAGAGACTTAGCGAATAAGGCAAGCCACATTCAGAATCCCGCGATGATGTTGGGTATTGACCTCAGTTTTTGTTTGGCGCTTTCGTGCTCAGATAGTCGGCTTCAGTATATTGATGCCGATACTGATCTTTGGTTGAGGGTTACGCGCACATCGCGAACCTTTGCTTCTTGTCAGGGGTATCACATGTACTTGACTAAGTTTCCCGTGGGCGTGGGGCAATACTCTGCGCGAGCTCAGGAGCTCTTGCATAGCCCGCCTTGCGCTGAACCCCTTTTGGCGCAACCATCGGTTTCGCTAGGCGCGCCAGCTATATTGGATGCTAACGCGCCTGGTGCTTTGTCTCCGGCTCCATTGATTGGAAGTGATCCAAAGAGTCTACCCGATTTCTCTCTGTTTCGAGAATGTGGATTGTGCCCAGATATGGTGGTTCTGCCATCTGGAAACAGTGTAATGGGCTCTCCAGTCAATGAAGATGGGCATCATTCCGACGAAGGACCGCTGGTCACTACAGGGTTCAACGAGGCATTCGCAGTAGGTAGATTTGAGGTAACCTGGGATCAGTGGAATGCGTGTGTTGCGGCCGGCTCATGCAAGAATGGTGGGCTACAGAGTGAAGGAAGTGACGAAGGGTGGGGCCTAGAAAATCGCCCAGTCATCAACGTTTCATGGTTTGACGCAAAGGCTTATGCGGATTGGGTCTCATTGGAGACGGGTGGTGCTTACCGATTGCTGACAGAGGACGAATGGGAGTACGCTGCACGCGCTAACTCGATGACGGCTTACTGGTGGGGGCCATCTATTGGCTTGAACAGAGCAAACTGCAATGGCTGTAACTCGTTATGGGACAACATTCGCACTGCACCGACAGGTATGTTTCGACCCAATAAGTTCGGTTTGTACGATATGAATGGCAATGTTTGGGAATGGGTGGAGAATTGCTATTCGCTAGATTTGAACATGAATGACGAACAATGCATTGGACGAGTAGTTCGCGGCGGTTCCTGGGCAAGCCAACCGGAAAGTGTACGTTCAGCTAACCGAGATTGGAATGTTCCTGAATACTCTGGCAGTACTATCGGATTTCGTCTGGCTAGAACACTTTAACGTTTATGATGGTCAAGTAGGATCGGAACAATAATATGGTCAGCTAGAATAAGGGCATATGTATTTTGGCGAATATTAAGGGATAGGAGAGAGAAGTGGGTATAAGAGCATTGTTACTTTTAGGGTTGGTAGCTTGCAGCCTCTCTAGTCAGGCTATGTCGGAAGATTCATGTGCGCCGCCAGAAAATACGAATGGCGCAAAAATTGTTGGTGGTATTGGTGCTAGTGCGGAGCGCTGGCCGGGGATTGTATCCCTCCAGGCGAAGGATGAAGGGGAAGCATACCACTTCTGCGGAGGGACGATGATTGCTCCCGACTGGGTGCTAACCGCAGCGCATTGTGTTGAGCACGCAAAACTTAGAAATGGTGAGTACACACGTTATGTCCCAAATCGGGCTGGGACAGGCCTGTTGCCTGATGGCTCCATTCAAATCGTTTACGGCGCAAGCCGATTGGATGACGTTGAGCTATCCCAAATCCTTAAACCCGTCGAGATCATTGTCCATGAGGACTATCGAACGGGGCTTGCACAATTCGGAAATGATGTCGCGCTCATCCGACTTGCTTCAGACTCGTCGGGCTCTATTTCTAGATTGTCTCTCTCCAACACAACCGATCAAACTGGCCCAAATGGAGGGGCCGCAGAGATGGCTGGTTATGGCCTTTTGCAAGAAGAGGCTGATTATGAGGGGCCAGTATGGGAGGAGTCTAGTGGGCTGGTGGCAGGACGCTCAAGGTTGTCGGCACCTAGCTTGAAACTCAGAGAGGTAAGTGCACCAACTGTTGATGCGGCGACTTGCTCATCACGATTGTTATCAGCGATGGACCGCTGGCCCAATTGGCAAATGGACTTTGAGGTTGGTGCGGCACAAATATGCGCTGGCGAAGCTGGTCGGGATACCTGTCAGGCTGATAGCGGCGGTCCATTGACAAAGATCGACAAAAATGGCTGCCGGTACCAGATTGGCGTCGTTAGTTGGGGGATTGGCTGTGCACGAGAAGAGACACCCGGTGTCTATTCACTTGTATCTGCCTACGCCGATTGGATCCAATCACACACCGGACCGTTGGAGGGGGTTGCGCGAGATGCGGTACAAACTACCCATAGCGGCGTGGCAGATCTCTATGGAGCAGTTGCTGAAGAACTTGATGGGGCGATATTGCCAATCGAACTCGATATGCTTTCTGCAGACGGTTCAACCACCCGACTTGTCGAACCCAATGAGTTGATCAATATACGACTAACGATGCCTGCGACCGGGAAGTTGGTACTGTTCGATTACAATGCAAATGGGGACCTTATCCAGCTCTTCCCCGCCAAGGATGATGAGGCGCGTGTCGACGGGTGGCCAGTTTGGGCAGAGGGGAAAGTACTCACTGTACCGCAAGATTTCTTCAGGTTTCAGTTTCGAGGGGTACCTCCTTACGGAGAGCAGTCCATTCTCGCTTTGGTCATTCCTGCAAATACGGAGATTCCTGTTTCAGCAAGTCGGGAGTTAGAGCCGATCGCCAATCCGCTGGAGTATATTACGCAACTTTTACGGCCGGTGCTACGTCAAACAGCAAAAGGTGTCGGTCGTTTCGATCCCGGTACTCCTATTGGAGCCGCAAACCAAGACACCGCCAATGGTTCGGCCCGGCAAGCAGCCGAGGAAATTCCTAGGCCAGGCGTCGCAATGGGCAAACTGGACTATTGCGTTGATAGCAGGATCTGCGGCACTAGGGAGTAACGTATGATCAGGTTTCTTCTGGCCTTACTGGGCGTCTTCCTGACTATTGGAACGCAGGCTCTAGGACAAGAGACAGAGCCGCGGCTAGCACTCGTGATTGAGCAGACAGCATATTCAGGTGATCTGTCGCGGATCGAGCTGGCATCGCGCGAGGCGGACCTTATTTCTGGTGCGCTGGAACAGACTGGTTTTGAGGTTAGGCGAGTTGCAAACTTGCGGAAAGTCCAGCTTGAAGTTGCTCTTGATACGTTCCGACTTGAGTTGGAAGGTGCTGGTCCAGAAGCAGTAGGTTTCATATACTATACGGGCCACGGTGTTCAAAACCCTGAAACCAGAGATAGCTACCTGCTCGGTACAAAGGCCCGACTGCGAGGTGCTTCAGACCTTGCAATATATGGCGTGGATATGCAGACCCAACTGGATGGATTTGCAGCGACTGGTGCTAAGGCCGTTTTTGTGGTTTTTGATGCCTGTCGGAATACGCCCGCAATACGTGGCTGGAAGACCAGAACTAAAGGAATCGCTCGTGTTGAGGTGGGTACAGATATGCTTGTTGCATATGCGACAGGTCTAGACGATGTAGCCGCTGAGGGAGTGTATGCGCCTGTTCTTTCGGAAGAAATCGTGCGACCTGAACAAACTGCTGGTGAAGCCTTCTCGGCTGCACAAATTCGGGTAGCAAACGCAACGGGCAGGGGACAACTGCCCTGGACGAACAACCTGCTTTACAATGAGTTTTGTTTTGCTGGCTGCACAGGTAGGAGCAGAAATTTGGGCACTTCCCACGAACTTACCGGGGCAGCCCAACCAAATGATGATGGAATTATCGTGCCATCTGACATCTCAGAATATGAACATGAAAACGAGGACGGGTACTGGAATAAAATTTCTGATGATGAATGGGCGAGTTTGGGTGGTATGGAGTTGCTCGATCGATATTTTTCATTTTCAACGTCGGACGTTCTGCTTGCGGAAGCTGAAAGTGGAGATCGCGATGCGCAGGCATTTATCGGGATCGTGTACAATAACGGAAGATCACCTTGGTTCCGCTATGACTACGACAAGGCGGAGTATTTTCTAAGACTCTCTTGTGCTCAAGATCACAAGAGAGCATGCGGAGCGCTTGGCGGCGCTATTCGTCATCCAGCTCGAGCTACGCATGAAAAACGAGTTGAAGGCTTCAATCTTGTAAAGGAAGCATGCGATGAAGGATTGCCAATTTTCTGTTGGGCGACGGCTTGGGAGCTAGCCTCAGGAGAAGTGGTCGAGCGGGATCTCGATGCTGCCCGCTTCTATGCGGGCGGGAGCTGTGAGAATGGGAGTG
This sequence comes from Hyphomonadaceae bacterium, assembly GCA_039942135.1. GTDB lineage: Bacteria > Pseudomonadota > Alphaproteobacteria > Caulobacterales > Hyphomonadaceae > CALLCD01. Next base: position 106,764 of record JBDVDE010000073.1, on the reverse strand, counting down.
TCGCGGGTTGCGACCTGCTGGAAGACCTAGAGAGGTAAACTGTGAGGCATACTCCCATGGAAAGAAAGAAGTTCGGGAAATTTCACAATTTGGATTGATAGGAGGGAAGATGAAAATGCCAAAACCCATAGCGGTAGCATTCGCTTTTATAACTTTCGTGAGTGCGGGATTGCCCGCTCATGCCGACCAATTGAGTGAGGAGACGGGGCAGAGAATAGCCCAAGCACTTGAACGCATAGCAGCTGCTCTTGAGCAGGAGGTGCCCAATGATGAGAGTTCTCAAAAATTGACTGGCAATCGTGGGCGACACCATTGTTCGGGAGGCTATGCATCTCGCCGCCGATTGGAGATGGATTTTTCGGATAGCAGCGCCTGTTTAGCAGAGATTAAACAAACATGTATCGTTCAAGGTTACGACGACTTTCGCGACCTTGATGTCTTAACGACGCAACAAACTATTGGCGATGAACGTATTACGAATGCTTCCATTATTTATGAATGTACTGAATGATTGTGCTTATGAGATTGACGAGATTGCGCGCCGTTTGACAATTTTAGAAATGTGAGAGGCATTTTTAATGTCTGGTCTCTAACTGATTGAGTTGGTATCTTATGATGAATGCGGAACAACTAAAATTCTTAATAATATCTGCTTTGATGTGCATAGCGAACGTTGGCATTGCTTACGCGGATCCGAACCCTAGTTCTGCTTCCGAAGTAAGAATAGCTCTTGTGATAGGGCAGAGTGATTACGCGTCTGGTATTAGGCCTATTGGGTTGGCTAAGCAAGAATCGGAGCAGATAGCGGAGGCTTTGAGGCAGGTAAATTTTAAAGTCACCACACGGATTAATCTTAGCGCGCGTGAGCTTGAGGAGGAGTTGAGCAGCTATATTTTGGAGCTCGATGAAGCCGGCGACCAAGCTGTTGGGTTCGTTTATTATACTGGTCACGGCATCCAAGATCCCGCAAGTCAAAGCAGCATGTTGCTCGGTATCGATTCATCGCGCAAAACAATAGCCGAGAATACTACAACCGTTGACCTGCAATTAGTAGCCGACCGTCTCGGCAAGACGGGGGCAAAAGGTGTTTTTCTGGTATTCGATGCATGTCGAAATGTTCTTGTAGGACAGCCGGAAACCAATGGATCAGTTAGCTCCAATGCTGGGCTTTCGCAAATTATCCCGCCGAGGAATGTCCTCATTGCTTATTCCACAGGTCTAGGTGATTTAGCACAAGAGGGCGCTTACGCACCGGTACTGGCGGAAGAGTTACTTCAGCTTAATCAAAGCAGTGAAAATGTATTTGCGCGGGTTCAACAGCGTGTCACACTATTTTCAGAGGGTAACCAGTCGCCTTGGTTTAACTCAAGAAGTTATGCGGATATCTGCTTTACAGACTGCTACATCAAAAATGTTTTGGAGTTGTACTTTGATGCGGCAAGAGACTGGCTGCCAGCGTATGAGTATTACCAGCATCGGTCACTCGTTGGAGAATATGTGGAGAGGTCACCTTTTGCGAGGTTTGCCTTGCTTGGTTACGAGCAAGAAGTCACTGATGCGCAAGATTGTAGCCAGCTGGCAATTTTCATTTCGGTTTTTCCTGCCAAGCTGTCGGCGTCGGAAATGCAGAGAAAGTTGGAAAACTGCAGGATGGAAATCCCACAAGAAATATCTAAATATATGAGCAGAGGGCAGAGTCGACGATGGGAAGGAGGTCCCGGAGAGGAAACGGAGTTGACGCTTGAGGAAGCTAAAGCTCGATTCCAATCACTATTACCTTTCTCGGCTAGCGCTCCAACGTCGTTATATGGTGACCTGCAAAATATCATAGAATCGAGGGATGGCACTGTCCTTGAAAAGGTTGTCAGACTAGAACGGATTTTGACAACTAGCTATCTAGAAGGTCCTCCGTCAGGAAGCAAAGCCTTAATTGTCAGTCAGAGCGATTACGCTGGCACTCTATCAGATATCGTGCTTGCGAGAACGGAGGGCGAGTTGATCGAGGCATCTTTGGAAGAGTTAGGATTTGATACACGTCATTTATCCAATCTCTCCAAATCGGAACTTGAAGCGGCATTGCAAGAATTTGAAGGGGAGTTGGCGTCAAGCCCAGCCAACGCGGTTGGCTTTGTGTATTATACGGGGCACGGCATTCAAGATCCGGTGTCTTCGTCAAGTTACCTCCTAGGGGTTGATGCATATCTGAACACCCCTTCGGATATCACTGCTCAAGGCATTGATATCTTAACTTGGACTGACCGAATTGATCGAGCGACAGATGGGGTGACTATATTTGTCTTCGACGCATGTCGAGGAACTTCAAACAAAGAAGAGGGAGCCAAATCCCTTCCTAAAGGATTGGCCAGAGACGACCAAGAGCAGTTGGACGGGGCCGAAGGATTAGGAGCGGTTAGATTTTCTGGCGATTCTATCGTTCTTTATGCGGCTGATATAGGCATGACAGCTCAAGAAGGCGTTTTCGCGCCGATTCTTGCCGAAGAGCTCCATGTTTCCGGCCGCACTATTGAAGCCACTTTCTCAGCCGTTCAAAAACGCGTAGCTCGCAGTACAGGGCGGGCGCAGTTCCCTTGGTACAATTCATCGAACTCGGCTTATCTCTGTCTTGGCGGCTGTCCCAAGGAAGCTAATTTGAGAGATATTTATATTGATTCGTTCGATGTTCTCGATGGGTCTGAGGACGCGGATTCACTAACCAACTACATGGCGCTATTTTCTCATAGAGCCGGGCAGCTGTTTTGGCAGGGTGAAGTTATATTGGGTACATTTGAAGTCGGGGCTGAATTAGATTTTGCGAGAGAGGCTTTCATAGATTATGAAAGTGGAAATTGTACTGGGTTGGCAATGTATATTGATATCTTTCCGTCCGGAATTATTGCTTCAGAAGCCTCCCAAAGACTCCAGTCAAATCGATGTAACTCAATGCCTGATGCGATAAGAAAGATTGCTGCTCGCGGTATAAGTTATGCAACATCGCCGATCATGTCAGATGATGATTTGAGCTTATTGCATGCACCACGGTATGACATTAAATTGAGAGCATCAGAGATGATTGGGGCCGAAGCTCTTTCCCTCATAATACAAGACCAAGTTAGCAATGCAATAGAAGACCAAGTGAGAAATTTGCTTTCACCAAGCTTGAATCCTGCCGATAATAAGGATGAAGACCCATTGTCACAGTTAACGCCTGCGGCAAGTGGCTCACCTGATCCCACCGTTGAAGGTCTTGTCGAAGATCTTGTTAGCGAAGCGGCAAAGGACGCATTGGGGGGGCTATTTGGAAGAAACGAAGGCGGCAGAGAAGACCTACCCGCAAATACCGAACAATCTGATCAAGAGTGAAGGCTAGGTGGGTGCCTGAACGGCCAGTCCGAGGTTCCCTTTACCTGCCTGATGTGCCCCTAAAACGGTAGACGCCTTTCGGGGGATACTAGAAACTAAATAGTGTGTACCAATTCAGAGCTGGCAATGTGTACCGAAATCCACTAACATTCTAGTATTAAGTAAACATAACAAAGAGTTAGGTGTGTGCTTTGGTCCTCTTCTGGGCACCAGAAAAATACTCAAAACTCGCTCAAAACTTTGAGAATTAGCGATACTAATTTGTCGTTGCGAACAATTTGGCCATTCGAGTTTAGAAATCGCGTAGCCGCAGGCGCACAATTAGGATCCGGACGAGCATGTTGGTCCGCAAGTTTCTTGAAGTGATTTCTTTTAAGGCGGTTGCAATACCTTATCGGGACAACCAGCCACCATCGACGGCTAGAGTTATACCTTGCACATAGTCGGAAGCTGCAGATGCGAGGAATACGACCGCGCCATCCAAATCTGAAGGTTGCCCCCATCGCCCGCTAGGAATGCGACTTAGAATATCTGAGTTGCGCTTTGCGTCCGCCTGCAGAGCCGCCGTATTATTGGTTTTGAAATACCCCGGTGCGATGGCGTTGACATTGATGCTGTGTGCGGCCCATTCATTTGCTAGCGCTTTGGTCAAGCCACCGACACCGCTTTTTGATGCAGCATAAGAAGGCACGCGAATACCACCTTGGAATGTCAGCATCGATGCAATGTTGATGATTTTTCCGCCCTTACCCTCCGTTACCAAATGGCGTGCAAAAGCCTGAGAGAGGAAGAACAATGTCCGTAAATTGACGTTCATCACAGAGTCCCAATCGTCCGGCGTGAAGTCGATAGCGTCGTTGCGCTGAATGATACCGGCATTGTTGACGAGGATATCGATGCGACCAAGACGAGAGGTAGCCTCGGCAACGATTTGTGCGACTGAGTTCGCATTGCTCAAATCTGCGTTGATTGAAACGCATTTAGTCTCCACTCTTGCGATTTGGTCCATAGTTTCGGTCGGTTCGGTACGGCCGACGAGAGCGATGTTTGCGCCAGCTTTTGCGAGTGCCAAGGCCATGCCCTGTCCCAGCCCATTATTTGCGCCTGTGACGAGTGCAGTTTTTCCAGAAAGATCAAACATCAATAATTCCTCATTGTATCATCTTACAATCATAGGATGGGGTGATAACTGCGGTCAAAGGGGGAGAACTTGGCTTTCGGTCTCGTCAAAATTGCCCCCAAGACGCGGTGCATCGCTTACATAAACTCAGAGCCCAAGCACTTAAGTTGGCTTGCGCAACCATTGAAACTTGGGAGTGGCTGGGTGCGCCGTGAAGCCCGGTTCTGATATTTTGCAATCACATATGAATTTGAGAACTTGGCCGATCGCGATCGGCACTGTCGTGTGCTGGCGAATGAACCTGAGAACCGATTGATCATCAGCTGGTTGTGGGAATCTAGGATGCGGCGAGGTTGCGCGTTGCGGGGGGGGATTCCGTTGAAACGCTTAGCTCGTTACGAGGATGTAAGCTCTTCCGAAACAGGCTTTCGAGCTGCCGGATATTTGTCAGGGCGAGGTCGGTCTTGAAAACATGCAAGTGCCTGTTTTGACATGCACTATCAGTACGCTCACCAGATGAGAGCAAAATCACTTTTGTACGTGACACAGCTTTCGATCTTCCAATAGCACGAGCTAGATCCAAACCCGTGTGCTGGCCAAGATCGAAATCACTAATGATCAAATCAATATCATCGCCTTGCAGTTTGGCATTCTGTAAGAGTTCCAGTGCGTCTTTTGCCCGGATCGCTACAATCGGTTTCGCGCCCCAATCTTGAAGATTGCTTCGCAAGATTAAAGCGCGACTTTCGCTTGGTGTCACGATAAGAACGGTTTTGTCGTTGAGCGCGGAGTTTTTGATCACATTGTCGCCCGATTGCGCGACTTCCAACCCCAGATTGACCGTGAATGTGGTTCCTCTACCGAGTTCGGATTCTACCGAAATCCGTCCGTCAGGCATAGCGTTGACGATATTCCGAGTGATAGCTAAGCCTAAACCGGTGCCGCCATACTCGCGTGTCGTTGATTGTTCAGCTTGCGTGAACTCATCGAAAATCAACCCGAGTTTTTCTTCTCGAATGCCGATTCCTGTGTCCTGCACTTTGATTTCAAGTTTAGCTATGTCTTTTTCCGTAACGGCGCTCAGGTTGACTGCGATATGTCCTTGATTGGTGAATTTTATCGCATTCCCAACAAGGTTCATCAGTATCTGACGTATCCGGCCAATGTCGCCAATCAGATTGTCTGGTACATCCGGTTGAATGTTGAGTTCGAGTGCCAAGCCCTTTTCACTTGCTGTCGTAGATAGGAGCGAGATGACTTCGTGGACCGCTTTGCTGAGACTGAAAGGCTTAGGGTCAAGCTGAATCAAGCCTGCTTCGATTTTGGAAAAATCCAAGATGTCGTTCAGGATGCTGACCAGAGCTGAACCAGAATTGTATATGGTTTCGAGGAAACCTTTTTGTTCGTCGTCCAGATTCGTTTTCTGCAGAACTTGGGTCATTCCTAGAACGCCATTCATCGGTGTTCTGAGTTCGTGACTCATAGTTGCGAGAAATTGTGACTTAACCTTGCTTGCGGCTTCGGCCTTTTCTTTGGCTATTTGAAATTGAGCTGTTCGTTTCTGAACCTTGGCTTCCAAAGTTTCGTTTGCGGTTCTTAGGGCAGCTTCTACACGCTTCTCTCGCGTAATATCTTGCATCACGCCGAGAAACTCTGTGGTTGTCTCGCTCGATGAAAACGGCTCGGCAATTTCGCGCACATGAACGAGTTGGCCATCGGCGCGGCGCATCCTGTACTCGATTACATACCCGTCAGTAGAGAGACCTTGTATTCTATCCTCAACAATGCCGAATACATGCCTATCCTCGGGCAAGACCAGTTCTTGCGCGCGGTTTGGGAAGACCTGGAATGCATCTGTAACCGATACGCCCAAGAAGTCAGCCATTTGTTCTGAGCAGGATACAAGTAAATTTGCGCCTGCGGACCAGCGCCAACTACATAGGTCAGCAATTTTTTCGGCTTGATGAAGGGTTTCTTCTGCAAGGCTTTTTTCTGTTACCTCAAACGCGAAACATCCCAAACCGATCGGTTCACCTTTATTATCGGTGACGGCAAACCTGTGTTCCTCATGCATCTGCATCCGGCCTGAGGAGTTGCAAGGGATAACACGTTTCAAATAACCATCTCGCATGACTTGCTCATCGAGGGTTACGACGCGCTCAAGACGGTCTGGTTCAAAGATGTCCTTAGGCTGAACGTCTTGAAGGTCGCGCACATCCCGGCCCATATTCTCGGCAAAATGGGGGTTTACATAGGTATATTCTGAGTCCGAGTTTTTGAACCAAAAGTCGAATTTTGAATTTGCGTCGATCGCCCTAAACCACGCTTCATATTGCGCAATTCGCTTGCGCAATGAATTAAGCTCGTCTTCTGCGATGCTTTGGTGGTCTGCCATGATTTGCCCAACTTGTGTATGGAGCTCGCGCGAATTGGGTTGTTAGGGCCAATTTACGTTGAGTTTCACTAATATTCGGCAAAAGTAGATCGAATTTGTTTAGAAATGGTATTCAAAAGCTAGTTTTCGCAGTTGGGCGAACGCACAATGACAGCCATTTCTACGGCACCTGTAGATGCTTCAAATCCGGATACGGAAATTGAAGGGAGTATCTATTCAGACACTAAATGATAAATGAGTGCGGTTTCTGGGTCGAGAAGTGGCGTCTGCAGACCGGCATTCATGAGTGCTGCACCTGAAAGTACAGTGCCTGCACCATTTAGATCCGTGGTTTCAATGATTGAAGGCGATGTTCGGGATCCGGCGGGCGAAGGCCAAATGATCGTTGTGCGATAATATCGCTTCGGATCGAGGCCGAAAAAGAAGATCTTGCCTGGGAGAGTTTGTTCGTGGCCTGTAAGATTGACCCAAGAGACTAGGGCTTCGGTTTTTGCATCTGAGACCACGGCCACCGCATTGATGTGTGGCGGCGTATCGAGTCGGTAAAATGCCCCGGAGTGGAGAAGAGTTCGATGCGTTTTGTGCAATTGAATGCCGGCCTTCAATATGTCCAAATCGTTTGGGTTCTCGTTGAGCAGATTCAGTTCCATACCCATATGTCCAAAGAAGGCGGTTGCGACACGTAGTTCCATAGAGAGCTTGCGTCCGGTTATATGACAGGTTCTTGGGCCAACATGTGCGCCCATGATTTCCAATGGAAAGAAGTGAGATGCGCCGCGCTGGATTCGCTGGCGGTCAAGGGCGTCATTACTATCCGACGTCCAAATTCTATCGGTGTGTTTCAATATACCGTAGTCGGCGCGACCGCCGCCTGAAGCGCAGGTCTCAATTTCGAGTCTTGGGTGCTCATTTCGTAATTGTCTGAGCAAGTCGTACAAGGCTCGCGTTTGCTTGGAGATTACGGCATGCCCGCCACTTGCCGGATGGTGGATATCACGGTTCATATCCCACTTGATGTAAGAAATATTATTCTGCAAGAGGAGAGAGTTTATCTTGCTGTGGAGGTATTCGGTTACGTCCGGGCGGGTTAAGTCGAGTGCGTATTGCCCGCGAGAGCTGATGTGTTCTACCCCATCAAGCTGCAAGATCCAATCAGGGTGAGCGCGATATAGCTCGGAGTCGGGATTGACCATTTCTGGCTCGAGCCACAGCCCGAATTCCATTCCGAGTTCGGTGACTTTACCGATAAGTGGCGTTAATCCCTCTGGGTATACATCTTGAGAGACCCACCAGTCTCCCAATCCTGTTCGGTCATTGCGGCGGCCTCCAAACCAGCCATCATCAAGCACAAATCGTTCTGCGCCAACTTCTGCGGCTTTATCAGCAAGTTCGAATAATGTTGCTTGGTCATGATTGAAATAAACCGCTTCCCAAGTGTTGTAATGAACTGGGCGGGGCTTCTCCTGTAAACTATCGGAGAGGATATCCTGACGCAGATGGGAGTGGAATTTTTGCGATAAGGCACTTAATCCTTGGTCGGTGATCGCCGCATAGAGGATCGGTGTGTCATAGTGTTGGCCTGCGCCCAGTTGCATTTCGCCCGGGAAGAAATACTCGCCCATCTGGGCGAATGTTCGGCCATCGCTAAGTCTGTCGGCCCGCACTGTGTTGTTGCCGCTCCAGCCAAGGTGTAGTCCGATTGCGAGGCCTTGGCTTTCATCGGTCGTTTGTGAGGCAAGGATAAGCCCCGGAAAATTGCAATGGCTCGTTCGTCCGCTTTTATTCTCGCGGACATATGAGCCCGTAAAAAGCGGAATGTTTTCGGTGTTGAATTCACCAGCCCATCGGCCGGTAAAACCGATCAGGCGATTGGCCCGTTCGTCGATGGGCAGACATAAAGCTGCACACCAATCGATGGTTAAGGGGGTATCGGCCATGTTTGTCACACGGGTTTGGCATGTCAGGACACCACTATCTGGTGCGAGGCCAAGTTTATGCGTGACACGTATCTGTGTTGCATTGTCTTTACACTTGATGGTTACGGCGTTTGACCCGTGAAGCTCCACACCTTCTACAAGGCAGGCCGTGCCCCAGTCTTTGCCGGCCCTGTGCGCCAATAATCCTGAGTGTCCGCCTATGCCCGAGCTCAGATCATTCATGAGCGAGGCAGATATATCCAAATCTGGTCCTCCATGCGCATGCTGGCGTGTTGCCATTAGTTCAAGCTGTTGAGGTGTCGTTCGCTCCAGTATTGGCCCCCAGTGGAGGATGCGAGGCCGCGTCCCAATTTGGCAGGCCAGTATCAAACTGGTCTCATGGGCAACGAGGCTTACATAATTGTCGCGATTGGCGGGCCGGATATCGTTTTCAGGATTAGGCATCAAATTCCTCGGTGGACGACTTAGAATAAATGACTCTATGCCGGTTTGAAATATCTGCGAAAATTAACCGAGCGCAAAGGCGGTACTATGTATGCTTATCTGGCATTATACCAACTTACGGTATATGCATTGAAATCGCTATATAATTACTTAATCGGGATGAGTGTCCCTCAAGGTGAAATGTGTCTGTAAAGAACTGGGTGTCTTCGTCTAAACCTTTGGGGGCTCTGGTTCGGCCGTTTTTGCAGAATCCGACAGACCATCCGCTCATGGAGTTCAAATATGGACTTTGGGCGGGTATTTCTTCGATCAAGGGGATGGATGGACGCCAATTGGGCGAAGACAATACCAGACCCCTGATCTTCAATGAGCATATTCCTGCTGAGACTCTTGCCTGCAAGTATAAGGGCTCGCGGTATGGAAAGCTGATCAATATCTCTTCCCTACGGACAGTTATGGGACAGTTCTACGACGCAACGGCGATTGCTGTCGCGGTGCGCGATTATCATATGGTGCAGACCAATCGGGCTATCACTGATGTTCCGGGAATTTGGGATCTCTATGTGATCTCACGCGCCTCACTTGCTTTGATTGCATACCGGTATCGCGCGGATGGGTGGACGGCCGATGACGAATTGCCCGATGATATCGGCAGCCAATACAAATTGATCACCGGTGTATTCATGATCTGTCAGGTAATGTTGGCTCAGGCCCATCCAGCCATAAAGCAAAATTCGCCCATTTCATCGCATGACCTCTTTACCTATGCGGATGAGAACTTTGTGTTCAGGTCCACCAGCGGAATGATGTGTGCAGGCAGCGAAGCCAAAATCCATGAGTTTCTCGAATTTGCCAATCAAGGTCGGAACCATCCTCAAAGTGCGAACTTGTCGCTTGAGGCTCCTGACGATCACATCAAACTCCTTGGAAACTACGTGTCGGATGTGGAGGCGTGGTACAGATATGCGCTTCTCACCATAGAGTTGGACTATTTTATCGAATTGGAAGTGCTGCGCCGTAAAATGGAAGCGCTGCCGGAAGACGCGGAAAACCTCCAGTCAGTACGCGACATTTATTTGGCACAGAATGCATACTGGCTGGATCTTTTAGGCGGCAGCGAGGCAACCAGTCCAACGAGTTTCAAACAAGGCATTCTGGATCGTCAGAATACTATTTTGGCATTGCTTAAAAAGCCGGCAGTCTCAGGAATCTCTGACCGAGCGATAAGATCGCGTATCGGGGGGTAAACCTTTGGATTCTACGTTGGCTTGCGCTATGGCTGCGTTGCCTCGTATTTTGTGTTTAGTGGAGGGGATTGATCATGGGTTCTAAATTGCAATTTGTATTGCGCTTTGCATGTGTAGCCGCTGCAGGCGGAATATTGACAGCTTGCGGGCAAAAAAATGTAGAGATCCCTGCGCAAGGGAGTGCATCCCCATATCTTTTCGTGTTCGCGGGAGACTCTGACAAACAGGAATCTGATTTCCTGACAATGATCGATGTTGACCCAAATAGTGAAACGCGCGGGCAGCCGGTTTCATCTGTTGCCATCGGGCACAAAAATTCGATGCCGCACCATATGGAGTATGTTCCGCCGCCGATGGGGGAGCCTATTTTCATGAACGGGCATCATCATGAGATGAGTTTGATTGTTGATCCTTCGAACCCTGAATCGATTGCAATCGAGAGAACATTCCAGCCACCCCCGTCATTGCGGTATCCGCACGACTATCAACGGACTCCTGATGGTACGCGGCTCGTTGGGTTCTTACGTAGCGAAGGGGCAAGCCCGGACCCGAGTGAGACCATGGAACCCGCCGGACATGGTGGAATTGCAGAATACAGCATTGAGGGCGAACTGATCCGATCGGTTTCAGCCGCCGTGCCCGAACTCGAAAAGGCCGTCCGGCCATATGCATTCGCTCTACTGCCCGAACAAGATCGTTTTATGGTAACGAGTGCGCCGATGCATGAGAGCTCTTGGGCGGATGTCGTCCAGATTTACCGCTATTCGGATTTCACACTCCTGCACACGATCGATCTACCTGTTGGCCGCTTGGACAATGGCAGGGAACTTGAAGGCTCGCAGGCGGCCGGTTTTGGCCCGCGCGTGCTCGATGACGGGTCGGTTTTTCTGAACTCTTATGGTTGCGCATTTTATCACATTACGGATATCGCGACAGATGCACCGAAAGTCTCAATGGTGCATGCCCTGAAGACCAGAGCGGCGAGAAGTTCGGACTATATTCGCGGAGCTTGCGGCATTCCTTTGCAGATCGGAGATTACTGGGTGCAGCCGGTTGGACATCTCAGACGGGTTGTTGTGCTCGATATTTCCGATCCGACAGCGCCTCGTGAGGTCTTTCGTTTGAAAACTCCAAGAGATTTCAAACCGCACTGGATGGCAAAAGATCCACTGGGCAACCGCTTAATACTCGGCGCAGAACTTGGTGGCGAACAGGGGTTCATGATGCTGCGCTTTGACGAGAGCAACGGGAACCTTGCTTTTGACGAAGACTTCAATGGTAAGAAAAAGGGGCTTTTGTTTGAACGGAGACACCCTGGTTATATTTCGCTATTGCAGGCTTCATGGCCACATGGCGAAACAGGGCCAGCTTGGGGCCATGCTGCTTTGTTTCTCGGACCTGATGCCGAACTTGCCCAGCCGTAGCAACTTGTAAAAGAAGGCTAAAGCGCTGGTTTCCGGTTACTTGCCCCGGAAACCGATCACAGGTGCACTGACGTCTGCGATCAGATTTTCCGATAGCGCTTCTCTTTGCGCGTCTATGGTTTGACGGGTCTCTTGAAAGTCTTCGAGGAGAGATCCTTCGAGTTCTCGCCCAGTCGGCAAGCGCAAGTTCATCGCATTTACATGTCGTCCATTGATCAGAACTTCATAATGTAGATGCGGGCCAGTCGAGGCGCCAGTCGAGCCAACATAGCCTATTATGTCGCCTTGGCGAACACGGCGTCCTTTACGGATACCCGGACCATAACGCGACATGTGGGCATAGGCCGTTTCATAACCGTTCGCATGTTGAATACGGGCATACTTCCCATAGCCGCCATAGCGAGAAGCGCGCTCGACAACGCCATTTCCTGCGGCGAAAATGGGGGTGCCTGAACGTGCGGCAAAGTCTGTGCCTTTATGTAAGCGCGAATAGCCAGAGATGGGGTGCCGTCGACGTCCAAAGCTTGAAGAGAGGCGCGCGCCATTGATGGGTGTTTTCATCAAGAAACGGGTGGCACTTTTACCGTCGGCGGTAAAATAGTCTGTTACGTCATCATCGGTAGGCGTGTGGCGGTAGAAGCTTCGCTCAAGCGCACGCCCATTGAGTGACGCGTAGAGAATGTCTCCGGAGCTTACATAATTTCCGCGTTCATCGACAAAGGTCTCGTACAAGATTTCGAAGGCGTCGCCGGCCTGAATTTCACGCTGGAAATCGATATCGAAAGCAAAGATTTGTGCAAATTCTGCGACCTGTTGGTCTGTCGCGCCTGCATCCAGAGCGGCTTCATAGAGACTGGTAGAAATGGTCGCTACAACGCGCTTGACAGACGGATTGCGCTGGACCCCGAGATCGCTGGCAAAGAACTCGTCGTTTGCGAGACGCTTGGATAGAACATAGTGGCCATTCTCGGGACTAAACGAAACTGAAAGCAATCGATCATCGGTGAAGTTCGCTGTCATCGTCAGTCCCGCAGCGACGCGGCGGGGATCGACGAGACCAAGTTCATAGAGCGGCTGCAATGCGCGGTTCGCATCGGTGGGATCAGCACCGAGGTTCGCCAAGGTCTCAACTAAAGTCGAATTGCGTTTTAGAACCCCGACCCGTTCTGTAGAGATTGGAGCACTGTATTTTTCGCGCAGATCGTATTCTGTGATGGGGGCGCTTGCGAGTATGGCTTGAGGCGGGGCAGTGGGTGCCAATTTCGCCTGCACAAACGAGTTAATCTGATCGCCGTAGCGGAGACTGACTTCGTGGCAGGCAAACCCGGATGCAGCGATAAAAGCCGCAAAAAACAAACATACTGGCAGTAGGCCACCTCGTAGTTGGTTGTCATTTTTATTGGCGATATCTGGCACTACACTCATTTAACTTTACACCCGTTATACTATACGTTTCCTCGTGGGCTGCTTTATCGCCCTAAAACACAATGCTGATTAGCCCAAAATCAATGCAATTATGTTAATGTTCATCTTCGGCCTTATTCACTCCATGTAAAGCCAATATTGTAGCTAATAAGCAAAACCTGCGCCGGATCGAGCATGTGACCGAAATTTCTTCTAAACCCTCGCAAACATTACGATGGCGGTTACTTCAAGCGCTGGTCATTTTGCTGGCAATTGTGATCGTTGCACTTGTTGCGCTTTGGGTAGGCCGGAAAAGCCTGGCGCAACGCGCCGTACAATCTTGGTGCGGGAGCATTGAATTGTCGTGCAGTGGCGAGTTCAGCGAGCTTGGTCTGTCGTCGGCATCGCTAAAAAGGTTTGCTATTACCAATGGAACGGACACGCCTTTTTCCGCGGACGCGATTGATGTGTCTTATTCATGGGAGGGGTTGACCGAAGTCCGTGTGAAGAGCGTCAAATTGGAGACGCCGATTATACGAGGGGTTCTGGAACGAGATGGCATCAGCTTTTATGGGTTGGAAACTGCATATCAAGATGATGGATCAGAAACGTCGTCGTCATCGCCACCGCCGCACGTAGCCATCAGCAATGGAACAGCCGTCTTACAAACGGATGCTGGAGAAATATCGGCGGCGTTTGAGGCTGACGGCCGGTTAATTGAAGATGGAACCGTGAACATTGTGCTTACACCCGCACATCTTGAACAAGGCGATGCGCGTTTGATTTGGACGCGTGGAGATGTCGATTTGCAATTTTTTGGCGGCGCGGTCACCGGGCAAGTGAATATCGATATCGAGCATGCGGACCTCGCGGATATGTCGGCCCAGAATGTACATGTGAATGCCGATATCACTGATGGCGATGGCGAACTGAAATTGATGATGAAGGGCGCGGCCGACATTGTTTCCCATGGTGAGCGGTTGAGTAAGGACATAATATTCAGCGTCACGGCATCTGCTGCCCGTCCAAACGCTGATGAAAGGTTTGATGTCCTCAGTGCATTGCGGTCGTTCTCGCTTGATGCCAGCGCAAGTGAACTTGTCGACCCCAAGCTTGGGGCGCGTGCTATCAGTCTTTTGGCTGACCTGACATCAGATGACCGGGTGCTGGCGGGGCCGATCGCTATCGGAGCTGAGGCCGTTTCGGCTGATTATGTCGAGATTGATCATGCTTCGGTGTCCGGCGACATCACATTAGCGGATGACGTAGAAGGCGAGCCAGTGTTCGGATATGACGGGAAATTCCTGCTTCGCGGTGTGGATGCATCCGGAACAGATCCAGGTAAGGCGTTAAAGCCAGCAGATCTCCCAAGTGTTGTTCAGCCCCATGCGGCACAAGTGAGGCGTGTTCTGGAAGAAGGACTTTCGAAATTCGATTTCGGGGCGAGTTTTCAAGCTAACGTCGATAACAAACATTGGGAACTCATTGCACGTGAGCCAATCGCATTACAGGCAGACAACGGACTAACGGTCGCGTTAGAGCCTTTTCCGACCCAACCCTGGCTGACAGTATCAGACGAAATGATGTTGTTGTCCGGCTTGGTCAAATCAGGGGGTGGCGGCGGGCCGGACTTCCAGACTTATCTCGAAGAAGTTAGCTGGCGTGATGGTGCGCTAAAGCTATTTGCACGCGACGGAGTTCTGGAGGACTGGGACGTTGAGGGCGCAATGATCCACGCCCAATATGCCGGACTTTCCTTTGAGCAAGCTGAAACTAGCCGGTTCTTCATCGATGGCGAAATCGCTCTTGCTGGTGATATTGCCGACCTGTCGCTTGAGCGAACACGTCTGTTCGGGAAACTTGAAGGTGCCTACGGTTCTGAAGGTTGGCGCGTCCAAACAGCAGACGGAAAATGTGTTGGCCTAACCATGGGCGGTGTTCGCTCCGGCACGATCGCGCTTGATCCCTTGGCTATTGCACTTTGTCCAACCGATGGAAGATTTGTCCGTCAGGAAGCCGGCGCAACGGTTGGTCGGATCAATCTGGGCGATATCAATCTACCTTTTGTCACCGGAGACAGCTCTGGCACATTTGTGTTCGATGGTGCGCAACTGGACTGGTCATCGGGGGACGAGTTGGAGCTGACGATCAAGGGGCGCTCGCTTGCGCTGCCGATGGTCTTTGGCGAGACCACGCTCAATATTTCGAGTGCTGCGCCTACCGTCTCTGCATTTGTTAGAGACGGGCCATTGCGGATCGTCGCGGCATTGGATGATACGGTCTTTTCTGGAACCATGATCCCTGCAAATGTACGCGCCGATGCGTTCAAATTCGAGGGGTTGGCGGCTGAGGCTGGCCTTGAAGGTGTTTTGCGGGCGGACACAGTGCATATCTCGGATCTTGCCGCCGACCCTTTATACGAGCCATTGGTCTCTGACTTGGAAGCGGTATTACGCGATGGTGCCATTGATATGAACGGCGCATTGTTAAACGAGAAAACCCAAACAGCGATCGCCGATATGCGGCTGCAATTGCATCTGGCAGAGCTTAACGGCACGGCGCAGCTCAAAATACGCCCGCTCATTTTTCAACCGGGGGGATTGCAGCCGACGGCCTTATCAGAGCGATTGCGGGGTGTTCTGACCAGCACAAGTGGTGAGTTGTCTGGTCAAGCCAATATCGATATTGTCGAGGGTGAACCTAATGGTACCGGCAATGTTACGGTTCGAGCTTTGAGCTTTGATACGCTCAAAGCGGGGTCTGTGAGCGGGGTAAACGGGCAAATTAACTTTTCCGATATTCTCGGTCTGCAGAGTGAACCGCATCAGGTGTTTACGATTGACGAGATTAATCCGGGGGTACCGCTTACCGGCGGATTAATCCAGTTCCAGTTAAATGGTGCGGAGACGACAACCCTCGAAGCTGCGCATTGGCCATTTGCTGGCGGGATGATTCGAATCATACCCACGGAATGGACACTTGGTAGCGACAGCGAAAATGTGATGGTCGAGCTGGTAGATATTGAGTTGGCGGGGCTTATTGAAACGCTGAAAGTGCCAGATGTGCTTGCAACGGGAACCGTTTCTGGAGCGTTCCCGATCGAATTTGTCGGTGCCAATGTAATGGTGAGGCAAGCGGTGTTGAGAACGGATGAACAAGGCGGCACATTCGCCTACCTTGGGTCAGCAACTGAAACGCTGAAGGGACAGAATGAGTACGCCGATTTTGGATTAGAAGCCATAAAAAAACTCGACTTTTCAGTTATGGAGATTGGCCTAGATGGGAACCTTATTGGCCGTTTACTTCTGAGTATGGACCTTTTGGGAGCAAACCCTGATGTGCTTGATGGAGCGGTATTCAAATTTGGCCTGACCGTAGATTCCGACTTGGTTCCGCTGCTGGATTCGCTGAGCCGTGCGCCAACTGAATCTTATATATCCGAAGGTTTGGCCCTTGAGCGGGAACGCGCAGAGCGTGAACAAAACGAATGAGCCATATTCAAGCCCCATTCAGTGAGGTATGTATAAGCTATATTCATTAATCTAGGAGTATCTGGATGAACAAGACGATTATAAGTGCTGTTGGAGCTGTTGGAGCTGTTGGCCTTTTGGCTGCATGTGCACCTACGGTAAAACTCGAAGCGCCGGACAAGCCGATTGAAATTAACCTGAATGTTAAGATCGATCAGGAAGTCAGGATCAAGCTTGACCGTGAAGTCGAAAGCCTCATCGCCGACAACCCAGATCTGTTTTAGGAAAGCATAACATGAATATTTTATCCTCATTTCGCGCTATTCTTGTAGGTTTCTTCCTCGCACTAGCCCTTTCGGTATCAGCTCCCGTGGCATCTGCTGGAGACCCGGTTATTGATGCTGCAAAGGCGGCTGGCATTGTTGGAGAACGTGCTGATGGCTATCTCGGACTGGTAACTGGAGACGCGGAGGCAAACGTTCGCCGCAAGGTAACAGAAATCAATGCCAAACGGCGGGTCGTTTATGAGCGCTTGGCCGAGCAGAGCGGAACTACAGTTGAAACAGTCGGCGTTCTCACCGGCGAGAAGCAGTTTGCCCAGACGGTTTCGGGACATTTCTTGATGGGGGCTGACGGGCGATGGACGCGTAAGCCTTAGTCTTGTGACATAGCGCTAATTGAGCTGAACCAATTTTGAAGCCCGCATAAGATCGATGGTGATCATATGCGGGCTTTTTTAGCTTTGGCAATCGTGAGTTTGCGCCACATATGACAGAGCGCAGTCAATATTCGCTCCAAAATCGACCATACCCCCTAATCTTTGATGCCCGAATCGTATATTGGTGAGCGCTTATGTGAAAGACAGGCTGCTCCATGATTGATCCGACCTTTTTTAGCGCTTTTATTGCATCACGAATTTGCCACGACATGGTGTCGCCCGTGTCATCTGTCGCATCGGCCTTAGAAATGCTGGATGACGATACACTGGATGAAGAAATGCGCGGGCCATCCGAGGACCTGTTGCGAGATGGTGCCAAGAAGTTGCAGGCCTATATAATGTTTCTGCGTTACGCTTTTGGTTATATGGGAATGTCCGATTCAGTTGCAGATATTCACGAAGCAAAGAAGATTACCGAGGATTACGTCTCTCTACATCGCCCATCCATCGAATGGGATATAAAGACAGAACATTTCACTTACCACCATGTGCGCCTAATGATGCACATGGTGCTCTACGGGATGACATGTTTGCCGCGTGGCGGGGTTATTTCGGTTGAAGTGCGCGACCATCATGGTCTTCCTTCACTGGTCGTGAATGCCAAGAGTGATCGGCCAAAGCTGAAGCCAGAGATTTTGGCAGCTATAGCTGGCGAGGTGCCAGAAGAAGGATGGAACAGCCGCAATGTGAATGTGCTGCTTG
The DNA here is from genome assembly GCA_039942135.1 of Hyphomonadaceae bacterium. Taxonomy (GTDB): domain Bacteria; phylum Pseudomonadota; class Alphaproteobacteria; order Caulobacterales; family Hyphomonadaceae; genus CALLCD01. Next base: position 88,543 of record JBDVDE010000073.1, on the reverse strand, counting down.
CCGTTCAAGTGGCTGAAGAACTTGGCACAACCATTAGTGCAAATGCGATTAGCGATACCGAAATTGTGTTTGCGGCCAGTAAAATCAATCTCACCACCACATTAAATCGTGAAGGGATTTCTTAACTCGGCTCCTCTAATACGAGAGGTAAGGGCGAAGGCGAATGCCTCATAGCTGGGAATGAGAATTATGAAAAACTGCCTAATCGTTGATGACTCGCGTGTTGTTCGTAAGGTTGCAGGCCGTATTATCCGAGATCTTCAATTTGAAGTGACGGAGGCCAGTGATGGCGCTGAAGCGCTGGAAAAGTGTAGAGAAACAATGCCTGATGCAGTTTTGCTGGACTGGAATATGCCAGTTATGAACGGAATGGATTTTCTTCGGGCGCTTCGTCGTGAAGACGACGGGGATAAGCCGGTTGTTGTGTTCTGCTCCACGGAAAATGATGCTGACCATATCAGCGAAGCGATACGCACCGGCGCGAATGATTTCATCATGAAACCTTTTGACTCGAACATAATCGAGAGCAAATTTTCTGAAGTTGGGCTTGTTTAGCCCTTTATTTGCCGTTTTTCGCATGAATAGAAGTTTGTGTTAACAATATCAGCGCAACTTGCTTCCATCGATTGAATGCGTTGGGCGGGAAAGATTTCCATGGACGATACGGGCTATAACGAGATTGCGGACTTGGCCTTGCGTAAAACGGGTCAGGTTTTCGGAGCTCATCAACGGTATCTCGTTGAAGCCCGGCTTGCATCAATTCTTCGGCGGGAGAATTTTTCAACTTTAGGCGAGCTCTCGCAGTGCTTGTCCGCTCGCCCCAATGCCGTTCTGGACCTCGAGGTTGCGGCGGCGCTTACAGGCAAAGATACGAGTTTTTTTCGGGATCGGAAAACTCTAGGGCATGTCGTATCATATTTGGCCAAACAGGCATCGGACAACACGAATAGTTCGCAGAAACTCCGCATTCTTTGCGCAGGCGGCGGCACTGGACAAGAAGCGTATTCATTGGCGATTGAGGCTCTTGAGAACGCGCCGGAGCTTATTGAGAACGACCAGTTGGAGATCGTATCTGTCGATATATGCAAAGCGAGCACCCTGCGTGCGCGGTCTGGATATTATGGACACTATGAAATTCAGACCGGCCTATCTGCACAGCGCATGCTGAAATATTTCAGCCGTGTGGACAATTCCTGGCAAGCCAGTGATGAACTGCGCAAGATGGTCAGTTTTTCGATTTGCAATCTGATCGACGGAACGCCAGAGCTCGGGATGTTTGATGTCGTATTGTGCCGAAACACTATGCCAGCGATGGCGCGCCCAATAGCGATTGATGTTGCAGGGTATCTGGCGAATATATTGCAGCCTTGGGGCCAGCTCATACTCGGTGCCGATGAAGCATTGCCAGGTGAGATCGCGGGGCTCTATGCGTCACGAGATGTCCGTAGTGCTTATTCGCTCACTGCGCAAACTGCCGCACGCTCGGATGTTGCCTAGGCTAGGTTTCAAAGCGTTTGGCGACGGGTGTGGCAATGCCTTTTCGGGCCCGTGTGCTTAGCATCTCTCGCTTAAATCGATAATATTCTGCGGGTCGTCCGCCGGTGTGCGTTTCCATTTCACCCAAGCCTTCGACCAGTCCACTTTTATCGAGTGCTCTGCGGAAATTTTGCTTGTGAAGCGCAAGCCCAAGAACGGACTCGGCAGTTTGCTGCAAAGACGACAGGGTGAATTTGTCGGGCATAAGATCAAAGATAACAGGGTGGTATTTCAGTTTTCCCCGCAGTCGGGAGATACCAGTTGCCAAGATGCGGCGGTGATCTGCTGCCATGGGGCGTCCAAAAATCTCGGCGGGCGGCGGCAAGCCGGCATCGTGAGCGGCTTCTCGGGCTAAGCCTGCTTCGTATAAAAGCTCATAGCGCTCAAGGACGCGCTCTTCGAGCCAGTGATTATCGTTCAGGCCGAATGCGAGATGAGCGCGTTGAAGGCGCTGTTCATTGCCAGCGGCCCAAGTCGTCAGGCGCGGCATGATTTTTTCGGTGATCATCGCGGGCCGACCCTTGCGGTGGTCTTCCCAAGGGAAGTGGGAATACCAGTCTCGCCACGCAGCCTCGAACGAGACATCAAGGTTTGATTTTATCGGAGTTAATGCGAGATAGCCGACGGATATCTGGCGTGTGTTCGGACTAGTCTGGACGTGTTCTTTTTGAGCGTCGCGATTTTGATCGCCGAACGTGTAGAGCTGTTCGACATGCCCCAAGGGGAAGCCTGTTTGCTTGGCAACCCAGCCGCGCAAGGCGAGTTCAAATGTGCGGTCATTGGCAGGGTCAAATGCACCAAACGGCAAGGCAGAGGCTTGGTCGCTGAGCCGCGTTTCCAGAAAAAGAGGGCTTCCGGATTCGACCGTAATGATGACCGCGGATAAGCCGATTCGAAGCTCCACATTCACGGCTGAAACTCCACAACCATGTCCACTAGCAGGGCCTCGTGTCGGTCGAGAAACCTAGTCTGCGCAAGGCTAACAGGCTCGGGAACCAACTCCAGATCTATGTCCACTGGAGGTTTTCCAAACAGACGATTGGCTTCGGTTTTCGAAAACCCTGCGAGCTGAACGGCTTCAAACCACGCGCAAATCAGGTCAGCGCGCTTGATCAGTTTTTTGAGTTTGGGCGGGGTTATCGCTGGCAAGCCGAAGCGCAAATGTACGGCGTGCTCAAGGCGTTCTTCCACGCCCTTATAGCTGTCGCCCAAAACGGTCTTGAAGGGCGAGATCATATCTCCAATGACATATTCGGGGGCATCGTGAAGCAAGGCTGTCAGACGTTCGGCCGATGTCAGTTTGGGGGAGCACTGGATACATAACTCTTCGACAATAACCGAGTGCTGGGCGACGGAGAACGCGTGAGCGCCAATCGTCTGGCCGTTCCAGCGCGCGACCCGTGCCAGACCGTGTGCGATGTCCTCGATCTCGATGTCGAGCGGAGACGGATCGATCAGGTCCAAACGCCGCCCTGACAGCATGCGTTGCCATGCCCGGCTTGAAGCCTGTTTTTTGCGCTTTTTGGTGGGTGTTAATGAAACCATATGCTCGTTCTAAGCTATTGGCTCAATAGGTAAAGAAATGTGGTGGATTTAGTTACCAATTGCCTCTGATGAACCTTATTTGACTCAGACCTCGTTAAGAACATTCGGCGAAACTGTCATCAACAAAAAATAGTATTCAAGGCTAATGTGATGGTTTCTTTTTTTATGAGTTTGGCCGAGAGCCAAATCACTCCGATTGTTGTGCTGACATGCATTGGTTTGGGACTTGCAGTCGAAATTTGGAAAACGAGCGATACAGCTTTTATGGGGGATATCTTCGCGGATGGGTATGACGATTAGTCAGCCCAGAACCGAGGCGTAGCGTGGGGAAAGCGACTTCTATTTGAAGTCGCTTTTTTCGTGCCTTCCATTCTATGTCGGCAAGTGCTTTCTTGAAGAGAGGCCAAGTCTTATTGGCTTTGGATTTTGGGAGAGATGCTTATGACTGAGGTTGTTAAGGGCGCTTGCGATCCGAAATATTCGGCGCTGCGAGACGAGTTCGAGAGAAATTTCAGCGAACGCGGGGAAGTCGGTGCATCCGTTTGCCTAAGCGTTGATGGCGAAACGCTTGTCGACCTATGGGGCGGTGTTGCAGACGCGCAGAGCGGTTCCGAGTGGACGGAAGATACGACATCGATTGTGTTTTCGTGCACCAAGGCGGCAACCGCGATTTGCGCGCACATATTGATTGATCAAGGCAAGTTGAACCCCGATGCGCTGGTTGCCGAGTATTGGCCTGAATTTGCGACCAATGGAAAAGAGAAGACGACGGTCCAGATGATGCTGAACCATGAGAGCGGCGTTCCTGCCTTTCGTGAACCGATCAAAGAGGGCGGCATTCTTGACTGGGACTATATGATCGGTCGGCTTGAAGCGGAGGCGCCGTTTTGGGAACCGGGGACACGTAATGGCTATCATATGATCAGCTTTGGCTGGACGGTCGGTGAGCTTGTTCGGCGGGTATCGGGGCAGTCGCTTGGGGCGTTCTTTGCCGAGCATGTCGCTGGCCCGACCGGAGCCGATTTCTGGATTGGGCTGCCGGACGGGTTTGATAAACCGATTGCGCCGATCATGATGCACACGCCCGGCCCTGAAGATATGGCCAGCGTTTTTACGCAAAAGCTTTTCACTGAGCCAGCTTCGATCCAGTCGCTTTCGATTTTGAATGTTGGCGGCTGGACGGCTAATCAGCCTGAGGCGCACAAGGCTGAAATTGGCGGTGCTGGCGGCATCTCTAATGCGCGCGGTCAAGTGGCGATGTATACCCCGCTTGCGCGCAATGACGGGTCACTTGTTTCCGTCGAACGCCTGGCGGCAATGTCGCGGGTGTCTACGGCAACTCAGGAAGACGCAACGTTGCTTTGCCGCTCGCGTTTCGCATCCGGCTTCATGAAATCAATGGACAATCGCGGCGTAGCGACATCGCCGGGGATGTCTGCATTGATTGGCGACGCGGCCTTTGGTCATGTCGGTGCTGGCGGCTCTATCGGCTTTGCAGACCCGGAATGCGGCATGGCGTTCAGTTATACGATGAACCAGATGGGCGGCGGGCTTCTGCTCAATGATCGTGGGCAAAGCCTTATCGATGCAGCCTATACGGCGCTTGGCTACAGCTCCAATGCTTCAGGTGCATGGATTAGGTAGCCACCAAGCGCCGCTATTGTCCAAGCTAGCTGTCTTCGTTGAACGCGGCGATTGCGGCGGCGTGGAGGGCGTCTATCCCGACAGGGATTGCGACTTCGGCGTCAGGTGCGAAGAAAGGTGAGTGGAGCGATGGTAGTGGCTCGCCGCTTGCGATTTTTTCAGGCTCGACGCCGCCAAGCCAGAAGATCAAGCTTGGAATTTTTTCATCAGTGCGGCTGTAATGGGCGAAATCTTCACCGCCCATGACGGGGGGCGTGGTCGCGACATTTTCAGCGCCTATGGCAGCGGCGATTGCGGCGGCCGACCGAGCGGTCAGTTCAGGGTCGTTATAGGTCGAAGGAATATAGTCACTTTCGAATTTGACCTCGGGCGCGGGGGCTCCGAAGGTTGCGGCCTGTCCATTGGCAATGCGTGTGATGCCTTCAAGCAAGGTGGTGCGGACATCATCTGAATAGGTCCTGACAGTGAGTTTCATCTCGGCCCGATTTGAAATGATATTGTGTTTGGCACCGGACTGGATTGAGCCAACCGTGACGACTGCGGGTGCTTGTGGATCGACATTGCGCGCGACGAGGGTTTGCAAGGCGGTCACGATGTGGGCGGCGATCACGACGGGGTCCTTGGTGGTGTGCGGGTAGGCGCCGTGCCCGCCCGATCCGTGTACAGTTATATCAACGGAGTCGACCGCCGCGAGCGCGAAACCTTCGGTGTATCCAATCGTTCCCGAAGGCAGAGCGGCGGACACATGTAGAGCGATGTTTGCATCAGGTGTCGGGAAACGCTCATACAGTCCGTCGGCAAGCATGGCTGGTGCGCCAAGACCGAGTTCTTCGGCCGGTTGTGCGAGCATGACGAGGGTGCCGGACCAATCATCTTTTGTTTCGACGAGCCGACGCGCTGCGCCGATCCATGTCGTCATATGGATGTCGTGACCGCAGGCATGCATGACGGGGCTGTCTACGCCGGTCCAGCCAATATTTGATGCGGTGGAGGCGTATGGGACGCCGGTTTGTTCAGGCACGGGTAATCCGTCAGTGTCGGTACGCAGCAGGATGGTCGGGCCATCGCCATTGCGTAATATGCCGACAACGCCATACCCGCCAACGCCTTCGCGTACCTCGCCTTGATCTCTTTCGGCTTTGGCGCGGACCCAGTCGTCGCCCAGTCCGCTGGTGATTTCGAAGCCCAGTACGTCTAGCTCGGCGGCGAGCTGTTCGGCTGTTGCACTTTCTTGAAATGAAAGCTCGGGATTGATGTGCAGATGTTGGTAGAGCGCTTGCAGATCGCCGCCCGGTGCAGGTGGCTCGGCAAAGGCTTGCGGAGATGCGGTAAAGAGGCCGAGTGCGATGAGAGATGCTGTGAGTGGGCGTGTCATGGTGAACTCCGTGTATGGGAAACGAGTCTGTTGGTTGCTAGGCTAAACCTACTTTTACGGGTGTCAGGGCGTATTGGAGAAATAGTTGACGATCAGCGGATTGGTGGTCGCGTTCATTTGGTAGTTCAGACCGTGCTCTCCACTGGGCAGAAGGTCAACGCGTGCGGCGGGAATGAGCGCTTCCAATCTTTGCGCACTGTCAGGCGTTACGGTTGTGTCTTTGCCGCCGAAAACAGCCATGACCGGAACGCCGGTTTCGGAGAGGCGGGTGAAGACCGTGTTCTGATCGCGCATGGGAAGATGACGGTAGGACGACAACAGGGCCCTGAAGTATCCGCGATAAGACATTTGTTCTGACACATCACCAGCGAGTTTGTTTGCTTCTGCAAGCTGGCTTTCATCATATTGCCGATCGCCAAGCAGGATGGATTTGCCGAAAACGCGGAATACCCAGTCGCCGAGAATGGGGGTGCGCAAGGCTCTGTCATTTGCACTGCCCGCTTCGCCGCCAAGACTGAGGCCCGCGGGAACGAACAGAAAGAGTTTCGAGACGCGTTCAGGATGCCGCGCTGTAAATTCAGCCGTGATGATGCCGCCCATAGAAAGGCCCACAAGGCCAATTGGGTCGGTGATATCTAAACCATCGAGAAGGTCGGTGAGCTCTCTATCGTAGAAGTCAGGGTCATACTTTGCCTTGGGCCGGTCTGACCAGCCGCGGCCGAAATGATCGAAGGTCAAAACGCGGAAGCCTGCCTCGACCAGCGCATCGGCATTCTGCTCGAAAATGAAATTGGGCGTCGAGAACCCATGCGCCATGACAATGACGGGACCGGTTCCCCCGCCATGCCAGCGATAGTGGAGCTGTCCCGCATCGGTTGTCAGAAACTCGCCCGGTGCAAGCGCGCGCGCTTTATCGTCGAGCGGCTTTTCGCTCCAACCCGCAAATACATAGGCGCCAATCGCGAGCAAAAGAGCGAGGGCTAAAAGTGCGGTGATGATCTTAATGACAAAATTCATCCGCTATGTTCCTCCATAACAACGGGACAGTGCGCTCTATTTGCCTTTCCAGACAGGCGCACGTTTCTCGATGAAGGCTTTTGGACCTTCTTTGTAATCTTCGGTCTGGGCAAGTCCGGCAAATTCCGCCTGACCCGCCTTCAGCAAGGTCTCGTCATCTTCAGCCAATGCGCGTTTGGCAACTTTCAGGCTGGCTTGAACGGCAAGCGGGGCGTTCGCGCAAATACGATGCGCCATTTTCATGGCCTCTGGCACGACCTGATCTGTCGGGCAGACTTTGTTGACCATGCCCAGTTCATAAGCGCGTTGAGAGGATAGAGGGTCGCCGGTGAGGATGGCTTCGAGTGCGGAAGCCATTCCGATGGCGCGGGGGAGGCGATAAAGCCCGCCAGCCGCTGCGACCAGAGACCGTTTGACCTCAGGCAGGCCGAAATTGGTTTCATCCGAGCTGATAATAATATCGCAAGACAAAGCGATTTCCGTTCCGCCGGCCAACGCGCTGCCAGTGACCGCAGCGATCAGGGGCTTGATACGTTGCCGGGTTACAATGCCCCCGAAACCGCCTTTTTCGGTGCGAAGTTCGCCGCCTTTGCCCGCTGCAATGGCTTTTAGGTCAGCTCCAGCGCAAAACGCTTTACCATTAGCGGTGAGGATGGCTGCCCATAGCTCAGGATCGGATTCGTACGAATCAAGCGCCTTTTCCATGCCTTGTGCGACCTCGCCATTTACGGCATTGCGCGCTTCGGGGCGATTGAGCGTTATGATCGCAACCCGTCCTTCGGTTTTGTATTCGACAACCATGTTTTTTCCTCCTGACAGCATTTGATTTTCTATTTCATAATGTGCGTATCCCATGGGCAAGCAAGGATTTTGACAAATTGTGACTTGCCTCTATCAGGCGATCTAAGCAGTCGGAGTAATTAAAGGCGAAAGGACGGCGTGGACACAGGCGCGTCGCTGTGACATAAGCCCCGCCTTCAATAGAGATTCAACCACCGAAAAGGCTTGCCAGACCGGACTAAGTAGATCGACGGGCCGCAGGGATAAAAATTATGGAAGTTACCGAGACCAAAGCTGAGGGCTTGAGCCGCACATTTAAAGTCGTTGTGTCTGCCGCCGAACTCGCTGCAAAACTCGATGGCCGGATCGCTGAAATTCGTCCTCAGATGAATCTAAAGGGCTTCCGCCCCGGCAAAGTTCCCGCCTCGCATGTGAAAAAAATGTTCGGCAAATCAATCATGAGCGAATTGATTGAAGGGCTGGTCGGTGAGACTAATCAGAAAGCGTTTGAAGACGCCAAGATCCGCCCAGCATCGCAACCGGACGTGCAAATGGTTGGCGATATTGAAAATGTTCTGACCGGTGATGCTGATCTGGCCTATGATCTGAATGTTGACGTCATGCCGGAGTTCGAGCCGACAGATATCAAGAAAATCAAAGTCGAACGCCCGATTACGAAGGTCGGGGACGAAGAAGTTGATGAGGCGCTGCAAAAGCTGGCCGAGCAGAATGTGAAGTTCGAAGCACGCGGCAAAACGGCAAAAGCCAAAGATGGTGACGCGGTCGCGATCGACTTTGTTGGTAAAATTGACGGTGAAGCGTTTGAAGGCGGCTCCGCTGAAGATCAGGCGGTTGTTATTGGGGCGGGCAGATTTATTCCCGGCTTCGAAGAGCAGCTTGTTGGCGTCAAAGCCGGAGACGAGACAGAGTTGAAAGTCACCTTCCCGGAGGATTATCCTTCCGAAGACCTTAAAGGCAAAGACGCTGTATTCGAGGTTAAAGTGAATGAGGTGCGCGCACCAAAGACACCTGATGTCGATGAAGAGTTCGCCACGAATTTCGGACTTGAAGGGCTTGATCAACTTAAAGAAATGATCACGCAGCAAATTCAGAACGAACATGATGGTGCGTCGCGCCAGAAAGCCAAGCGGGCATTGCTTGATGTGCTCGACGATCTTCACAGCTTTGATCTGCCGCCGAAAATGGTTGATCAGGAGTTCGAGACGATCTGGAGCCAGCTTCTGCAAGAAAAAGAAGCCGGCAATCTCGACGAAGATGATGCCAAGAAGTCCGATGACGAGCTGAAGACAGAATATCGCGCTATTTCCGAACGTCGCGTGCGTCTTGGCCTGGTTCTCGCTGAAATTGGACGCGTGGCTGAAGTGCAAATCACGGATCAGGAAGTGCAGCAGGCCGTGATTGCCGAAGCTCGCAAGTTCCCTGGTCAGGAAAGAGAAGTCGTTGAGTTCTTCCAGAAGAATCCAGGTGCGCTTGCTCAGGTTCGGGCACCAATCTACGAGGAGAAGGTTGTCGACCATATTCTCGACGTGGCGAAAGTCACCGATAAGGAAGTTTCCAAAGAAGACTTGTTTGCCGAGATGGAAGACTAGATCTCAGACTTGGAATTCAAAGTTAAGAACCGCCGGTTTCACCCCGGCGGTTTTTTCATTTCCGGTATAATGGAGGCGAACAAGCCTATAGCCATTGCGCCCGCGCGCGCACCCGCTTAAACCGAGCGATAAACATGATTGACCAAATGGAGGGTTTCGCCCGATGTCAAAAACCGCTTTCATATTTCCAGGGCAAGGCGCTCAATTTGTCGGGATGGGAAAAGATCTGGCAGATGCGTTCGCGTCAGCCCGCGCTGTTTTCGAAGAAGTTGATGATACGCTCGGTGAAAAACTGACCGAGATCATGTGGACCGGTCCAGAGGAAACACTGAAATTGACGGCGAACACACAGCCTGCGCTGATGGCTGTGAGTGTTGCTGTTATGGCTGCGTTGAAGGCGGAATTTGGCATTTCGGTCGACACGGCAGATTTTGTCGCCGGTCACTCGCTTGGAGAGTATTCCGCACTGTGTGCAGCGGGATCGCTCAGCGTTGCCGATGCGGCGCGCCTTTTGCGTATTCGCGGAAATGCCATGCAGTCTGCTGTGAAGGCTGGTGAAGGCGCTATGGCGGCCCTGCTAGGGGCGGATGATGCGCAGGCGCTAGCGGCTTGTCAGGCCGGTATAGATGCGGCTGGCGGTGTTTGCGAAGTGGCGAACGATAATGCGCCGGGGCAGCTTGTGCTTTCGGGCACAGCGGCTGCGATAGAGGCGGCATGTGTGTTCGCGCGTGAAAACGGTGTGAAGAAGGCTGTTGCGCTGGCTGTGAGTGCGCCGTTTCACAGCTCGCTTATGGCGCCGGCAGCGGATGCAATGCGCGAAGCCCTCGGCGAGGCAAAGATCAATGCGCCGAGTGTTCCTTTGGTTGCCAATGTTTCGGCCGCGCCGACGGTTGACCCTGACGCGATACGCGATCAGCTGGTACAGCAGGTCACTGGCCGTGTGCGGTGGCGCGAGAGCGTGCAGTGGATGGTCGGACAAGGGCTGGAACAAGCTATGGAAGCGGGTGCAGGTAAAGTGCTGACGGTGATGAACCGGCGGAACGAACGTGCGCTTAAGGGGGTGACACTCGGTACGCCCGAGCAATTGGAAGCTTTTGCGAAGTCGGCAGAGGCCTAGTGCGCCTCGGGCGACAGGTGATAATTTGAAATTGGAGACATAGAAATGTTTGATCTAAGTGGAAAAACCGCGCTTGTGACGGGCGCATCTGGCGGCATCGGCAAGGATATTGCGACCATGCTGTCGGCTGCTGGTGTGAAAGTCGCACTGTCTGGGACACGCGAAGCGGTTCTCGAAGAGGTTGCTGGCGCGTGCGCAGGGGAGACTGCGGTCGTGACTTGCAACCTGTCCGACAATGAAGCGGTCAGCGGCTTGGTCGCTGCAGCTGAAGAGCAGGTCGGCCCGCTTGATATTCTCGTTTCGAATGCCGGATTGACGCGCGATCAGCTCTTGCTGCGCATGAAGGAAGAAGACTGGGACCTGGTTCAGAACGTCAATCTTGGCGCGTATTTCAGGCTGGCTAAATCGGCATTGCGGGGCATGATGAAGCGTCGGTCGGGCCGGATTATCGGCATTACGTCGATTGTCGGGGTCACCGGAAATGCGGGACAGTCGAATTACGCGGCATCAAAAGCAGGCATGATCGGGTTCACTAAATCGCTCGCGGCCGAGGTAGCGAGTCGCGGCGTGACTGCAAATTGCATCGCACCGGGCTTTATAAGTTCACCAATGACAGATGTGCTTCCTGATTCGCAAAAAGAGGCGCTTTTGGGCTCGATTCCGGCTGGAAAACTGGGCGAGGGGGCTGATATTGCAGCCGCTGTGGCCTTTCTGGCATCGGATGAAGCAACTTATATCACCGGCCAGACCTTGCATGTGAACGGCGGAATGGCCATGATTTAAGGGTCGGAATGGTGCACAACACTATTTCAGGCTTGGCGCAGCGGGAAACTGTGTGCTAATCGCAACAATTCCCGGTCCTTGTGCCGATAAAACAGACACCAACTATGAAAAGGGTGCCCTATGTCTGACGTTCTTGAACGCGTAAAAAAAATCGTTGTCGATAATCTTGATGTGGAAGCTGACAAGGTTGTAGAGAGCGCGAGCTTTATTGACGATCTTGGCGCTGATAGTCTTGATCTTGTCGAGCTGGTTATGGCTTTCGAAGAAGAATTCGATATCGAGATCGCTGACGATGTCCAAGAGAACATTCGTTCAGTTGGTGACGCTGTCACCGAGATCAAAAAGACTACCGCTTAGAGGAGTACCGCTTTGCGTCGTGTCGTTGTAACTGGAATTGGTCTTGTAACCCCGCTTGCGGGAAACCGCGAAGCGTCATGGAAACGCCTGATTGAAGGTCAATCCGGTGCTGGGCCAATTGACGTGTTTGATACCACGGACATGCCTTGTAAAATCGCGTTCCAAGTCCCCTGGACGACGGGACGCGGTGGCGGCGAAGGCGACGCTGAAGCGTTCGACCCTGACAGTGCTGCTTCCAAAAAAGAGCGCAGGCGGATGGACGAGTTCATCCTCTACGCAATGGGAGCGTCTGCGGAGGCACTTGAAGATTCTGGCTGGACGCCGGACACGGAGACCGAGCGCGAACGCACCGGTGTTCTAATCGGTTCAGGAATTGGCGGGCTTCAATCTATCGCCAGTTCGCAAATGGATTTGCACAATGGCGGACCACGTAAGGTTAGCCCGTTTTTCATTCCATCTGCATTGATTAATCTGGCCTCTGGACAGGTATCGATCAAACACGGTCTCAAAGGCCCTAATCATTCGGTTGTGACAGCTTGCGCCACTGGCGCGCATGCGATTGGCGACTCGGCGCGGATTATTCGTGAGGGTGATGCTGATGTTATGCTGGCGGGCGGGGCGGAAGCGTCTATCTGCGAGCTTGGCATTGCCGGCTTTTGTGCGCTGAAAGCCATGTCGACCAAATATAATGACGAGCCGACAAAGGCGTCGCGTCCTTATGATGAAGGCCGCGATGGCTTCGTTATGGGCGACGGGGCGGGCATTCTTGTGCTCGAAGAATACGAACATGCCAAAGCGCGTGGCGCGACGATTTATTGTGAAGTGGCCGGGTATGGCCTTTCGGGCGATGCCTATCACATCACCGCGCCAGCTGATGGCGCAGATGGTGGTCGCCGCGCAATGCAAATGGCATTGAAAAATGCCGGAATGACCATTGCCGATGTTGATTATGTCAACACGCACGGCACGTCGACGCCGCTTGGAGACGAGGGCGAGATTCGCGCGCTTGAAAAAATTCTTGATGGTGCAGCGCCGAATTTTGCGCTGTCAGCCACCAAGTCGGCAACCGGGCATTTGCTCGGCGCTGCAGGATCGCTTGAAGCTGCGTTTTGTGCTTTGGCAATCCGTGATGGCGTTATGCCGCCAACGCTGAACCTAGAGAATCCAAGTTTTGAGACAGACATTGATCTGATTCCAAAAGTGGCAAAGAAGCATGATGTTAAAGTGGCATTGTCGAATTCATTCGGTTTTGGCGGCACGAATGCTGCCATCATTATGAAAGCTGTCGACTAACCCATTTTATCGACGAGGTAAGTCATGCGATTGATCAAAGCACTCGTCTCACTCCTTATCATGGGTTTGATCGTCGGAGCTATTGCGCTCGCGGCAGGCTATTACTGGTTTACAACTGAAATTGCCAAGGCCGGGCCATCCCAATCCGAGCAGGTCTTTGTCGTCAAACCGGGTGAAGGCTTGGGATCTATTGCTGCCCGATTGGAGCAGGATGGACTGATTTCGGATGCGCGCTTGCTTAGACTGGCGTCACGGCTCAAAGAGACAACCGGGCAAGCAAAGGTTGGAGAATACGAGATCGAGGCCGGCCTGAGTATTACCCAGACGCTGGAGCGGTTGATTGACGGCAAGGTTATCCAGCACAGGGTGACCATTCCTGAAGGTTTGACCGTTGCGCAAGCATTTCGCATCATCGAGGCAAATGAGGTTCTGGTTGGCGACTTGCCGGAAGACATGCCTCCAGAGGGAAGCTTGCTGCCCGATACCTATTTCTTCAATCGCGGGACGACGCGCCATAGTGTTGTGAGTCTCATGCAAAAAGCACAATCGGACTTGCTTGATGAGCTATGGCCTGCACGCCAAGAGGGACTACCGATGGCAAGCCGATACGAAGCCGTGATCCTCGCCTCTGTTGTCGAGAAAGAAACGGGGCTGGCATCCGAACGCGAGCAGGTGGCGGGATTGTTCGTTGGGCGGCTGAAAAAGGGGATGCGGCTGCAGAGCGACCCTACGATTATTTATGGTGAGAGCGGGGGGGAGCCATTGCGCGATAGAAATGGAAACCGGCGCGGCATCCGGCGGTCCGAGATTGACCGCGTGACGGACTGGAACACGTATCAGATTGATGGGCTTCCCAAGACGCCGATTGCGAACCCGGGACGCGATTCGATCGCCGCCGTGCTGCAACCTGCAGACACTGAATATGTATTCTTTGTTGCCGACGGCACAGGCGGACATAAGTTTGCAAAAACCAATGCCGAGCATTTGCGCAATGTTGCGGCCTATCGGGCCTATGAGCGCGAAGAATTGGCGCGCGAACGTGCCGAAGCGGCCAAGGCGGCCAAGGCGGCAGGACAATGACAAAACAAGACGCGCAGCTTGTCGGTATGACTGGTTTTGGCCGGTCGGGTGGTGAGCGTGACTGGGGAAGCTGGACGTGGGAAGCCAAAGCGGTCAATGGCCGTGGGCTCGACGTTCGGGTGAATATCCCCGGAGGGTTCGAAGGCCTCGACCAAGAGGTCAAGAAACAGGCTGGCTCCATGTTTTCGCGCGGCAATATGCAAATTTCGCTGCGCATCGAACTGGCCGAGGGCGAGTCTATTTCGCTCAATCAGCCTGCCTTGGAGGTGCTTTGCTCGGCGTTTGAAGCGCGCACGGGCGCGGCACCGTCGGATACAGCTCTTGCGACACTCATGGGTGCGCGCGGCGTACTCGATATTGGCTCGACATCGAGCAATGGGCTGCGCACGCTTGGTCAGGATCGCGAGGTGCGGGCGCTCTTGCTAGAAAGCGCTGGCGTGGCTCTGGGCGAACTTGATGTCTCGCGTCGCCAAGAAGGCAGTGGTTTGCACAAAGTGCTATTCGACACGTTAGAGCAGATGGATGTGCAACGTATAGAAGCTGAACGGGTTTCAGGTGATCAGCCGGCTTTGCTCAAACAAAGGCTGGTTCAAAAGCTTGGGGATATTGCTTCCGAACATGATGTTGATGCCGACAGGCTCGCGACTGAAGCAGCTCTGATGGCGGCGAAAGCGGATGTGCGCGAGGAGCTCGATCGGCTGGCGGCGCATATTGAGACGGGGCGCGGGCATCTTGGCTCGGGGAACGTCGTCGGACGCAAGCTCGACTTTCTGGCTCAGGAGCTGAACCGCGAGGCGAATACTTTATGTGCGAAATCGGCGTCATTGCCTTTGACGAATGCGGGACTCGCGCTCAAAACATTGATTGACCAGTTCAAGGAGCAAGCAGCCAATGTCGAATGAGGGAGAGATCCGGCGCGGGCTTATGCTTGTGATTTCAAGTCCGTCAGGTGCGGGTAAGACCACGCTGGCGCGCAAATTGATGGCGCAATTTGATGATGTGGCTCTGTCGGTATCGGCAACGACGCGTGCGCCGCGGCCAAACGAAACGGATGGTATCGACTATCATTTCGAGACGCTGGAGAATTTCAAGACACGTATTGCCGATCGGGAGTTTCTCGAATGGGCGAAAGTGTTCGATCATTATTATGGTACGCCGCGTGCGGATACCGAGCGCAAATTGGTGGCCGGAAAAGACGTTATCTTCGATGTCGATTGGCAAGGGGCGGATGCCTTGCACGACCAAGTGCCGAATGATTGCGTGTCGGTGTTTGTATTGCCGCCAAGCATCGGGGCGCTGGAATCGCGTCTCGCCGCACGGCCAGGATCGACTGACGAGATTGTCGCGCGCCGTATGGCCGATGCGAAAGCGGAGATCCGGCATTGGCGGCGATATGACTATTGCATCATCAATGATGATCTGGAGACCGCTTATGGTCAGCTAGAGCGGATCTTGCTGGTCGAGCGTACCAAGCGTTTGCGGCAACACAATCTTGATGACCATGTTCGCCAATTGCTTGGCGAAGGCTAGAGGCTAACGGCCAAGTTCTTTCATCGCTTCATCAAGCCCGCCAAGGGTCAGCTCGAACATGCGTTGCGGGCCGATAATTTCGCGGATCAACTGGATCGAGCCGGTATGGTCCCATGCGCCTGACTTTACCGGATTGAGCCAGACTAGGCTTGGATAAATCTCGGCAAGCCGCTGTAGCCATACGCCGCCCGGTTCCTCGTTCCAATGTTCGACACTGCCGCCTGCATATGTGATCTCGTAAGGCGACATGGTGGCGTCGCCGACAATGATGACTTTGTAGTCGGATGGATATTTGTGCAGCACGTCCCATGTCGGAATGCGGTTATTGTGCCGCCGGCGATTGTCTTTCCATAGGCCTTCATAGGGACAATTGTGGAAGTAGAAATATTCCATGTTCTTGATTTCGGACCGCGCCGCCGAGAACAGTTCTTCGCAGACGCGCACATGCGGGTCCATTGAGCCGCCTATGTCGAGCAGGAGAAGGACGTTCACCGAATTGCGGCGCTCGGGTCGCATTGCCAGATCGAGATAGCCTTGGCGCGCGGTGTTGCGGATTGTGGTGTTGAGGTCAAGCTCGTCAGGAGCGCCATCACGGGCCCATTTGCGCAGACGGCGCAGGGCGACTTTGATGTTTCTCGTGCCGATCTCGACGCTGTCGTCGAGGTTTTTAAATTCGCGTTTGTCCCAGACTTTGGTCGCGCGGCGGTGGCGGGACTTGTCCTGACCTATGCGGACACCTTCGGGATTGTAGCCATTAGCACCGAACGGAGATGTGCCGCCGGTCCCAATCCATTTATTGCCGCCTTCATGGCGTTTCTTTTGCTCTTCAAGCCGTTGCTTGAGCGTTTCCATGAGCTTGTCCCAGCCGCCCAGCGCTTCGATCTCGGCCATTTCCTCGGGGGTCATGAACTTTTCCGTCATTTTGCGGAGCCACTCTTCGGGGATGTCCTGCACATCAATGGCGTCGGCCATGCCGTCTAATCCTTTGAATGTGTGGCCGAACACTTTGTCGAATTTGTCGAGATTGCGTTCGTCTTTCACGAGCGCTGCGCGAGACAGGAAGTAGAACTCCTCGACTTCCATATCGATGACGTTCTTTTCCATGGCTTCGAGCAGGATCAGATATTCTTTTAGCGTGACCGGAATTTTGGCCGCGCGAAGCTCGTTGAAGAAATTGAGGAACATGACGTAATCTCCGTTGCAACGAGCATAGCGTGCTTCACTGCAATGGCCAAGATTGACGCTAGGGACAGGTGTTCACTCGGCTGCATCGATGCTGGTATAGGCGGTCGAGATGAGAACGGAGACGAAGCGGCCAACATCTTCGCTTTGGTCGGGGGCATAGGTCGCGCGGGCTTTGATATGCCATTCACCTATCTTTTCGATCCAGACGGCTGTGTGCAGCGGAGGTCCCACGTCAGGATTTGTCATCGTGAAGGCCGCAGCATTCTGTATTGCGTCGGCGTTCAGGGTGGACGGGAGCACTGTTTCGTCGGCAATCCTGCCGGTCTCGGTAAGGTTTGCTTCGACGCCTTTGAGATGTGCTGCAGGGCTAACAGAGCGTCCGAAATTGGTCAGGTGGAGTTTGACATTGGCGCCTTGGGGGCTGTCATAGAGGCAAGCAACATCGTTTCCGCGTCCAAGCCCTCGAAAGGCTTCATCCCCTGTAAGTGAGAAGCTATCTATCGCTGTGGCACAGACATAGCCGGACGCGAGATGCTCAAGACCTTTGCGGTCATCTGTGATGCGCCATATCAGGGCGGCGAGTTCGGTGGGACTCAGGGGGCCATCTTCAGCTTCCGGGCTTGCCGGGTCTTCTGATGGGGCTGGTGACGCCGATAAGTCGTCGATGACGGCTCTTGTCGTCTCGGCATCACTGAAGGTCTTGGCTTCGGTTTCTGTCTCGGGCGCGAGCGTGGCGCAAGCCGAGATTATGAGCATGCCTGCGGCGGCTGCCATATTCAGATCGTGTCGGCACATAAAGCGATCTCCTCAGTGAAACTTGCCAATAGCTAAGAGCGTTTGGCGGTTTTGTGAACGCTTTATGGGGGCACAAATTGACTGGCGGCACTCGCAACATGGCTTTGCTGTTAGCGAGACTCGCGTTTATGCTGCGCCATGATTGAAGATATGGACCCGATTGAGCCGATTTCAGGCTCCAAAGAAATTGGCGCTTTGGCGCATTTGTATCGCGGCGAAGTCTATCGTTCGACGATTTGGCGACAACGACTCGACATGACGACCAATTGGGCCGTTCTGACGACGGGTGTGGCGCTGTCGATCACATTTGGCACGGCCGAGAGTTCGCCATTACCTATGGTTTTGGCGGGCTTGATGACAGTGATGTTCCTGAACCTCGAGGCACGGCGCTATCGCTATTTCAATGTCTGGAGATTTCGGGCACGGATGTTGGAACTGGCGGTGTATGTGCCGCTCTTGCAGGGCAAGGGGGCGGAAATCCGGACCGATCGCGGGCATGTATTGTCGGATGATTATGAAAGGCCGCAGTTTCGTATTTCGTATATTCGCGCGATCGGCAAACGCCTGCGACGCAATTACGGCTACTTATTTGCGACCCAAGGCTTGGCCTATTTCGGCAAGATAGCGATACATCCAACAGAGGCGGCGACGCTAGGCGAGTTTATCGAGCGCGCGCATGTTGGTCCTATACCGGGGGCATTCGCCTTCGGGGTCGGTATCGCTTTCCATGTTTGCTGGATTACCGTGGCCATTTTCACCAAGCGTCAGGAACGCCAAGACAAATCTGTAATCGCAGACCAGCTTAGTTAGCGGCTGGCTAAGCTGACTTAACCCGCTGGCCCGCGTGAGCCGCTCGTGTCTCGGCGGGCAAGGAAAGCGAGGCGTTCGAACAAAGCGATGTCTTGCTCGTTCTTCAGGAGCGCGCCGTGCAGCGGCGGGGTCAGCTTGGTCGGGTCGTTCTCACGCAGGGTTTCAAGATCAATGTCTTCATTCATCAGGAGCTTGAGCCAATCGAGCAATTCGGATGTGGACGGCTTTTTCTTCATGCCGGGGATCTCGCGCATCGAATAGAAGCTGGTGAGCGCGTCACCGACAAGCTTCTTTTTGATGCCCGGATAATGGACATCGATGATCGACTTCATGGTCTGCTCGTCAGGGAATTTGATATAGTGGAAGAAGCAGCGGCGCAGGAAGGCGTCTGGCAGCTCTTTTTCGTTGTTCGAGGTGATGATGACGATTGGGCGTTGTTTGGCTTTGATCGTCTGATCGGTCTCGTAGACATAGAATTCCATGCGGTCGAGCTCTTGCAGGAGGTCGTTTGGAAACTCGATATCGGCTTTGTCGATCTCATCGATCAGCAGGATCGGGCGCTTCTTGGCAGTAAAGGCTTCCCAGAGCTTGCCTTTCTTGATGTAGTTTTTGACGTCCTTGGCGCGCTCATCGCCCATTTGGCCATCGCGCAGGCGGGCCACGGCGTCATATTCGTAAAGGCCCTGAGCGGCTTTGGTCGTGGATTTTACGTGCCACTCGATCAGTTCCATGCCGAGGGCTTTGGCGACCTCGACGGCGAGGACGGTTTTGCCTGTGCCCGGCTCGCCTTTGATCAGGAGTGGCCTCTCTAGCGAAATCGCAGCGTTTACGGCGACGCGAAGGTCATCGGTTGCAACATAGTTATCGGTGCCTTCAAAGCGCATGGGGGGTCTCCTTGAGAATAGTTGGACACAACATAGAGGAGGGGCGGTGTGTGGCAAGGTATGACGCAAGGGGAACGGTTAACGATCGTCAAGCTGCGGGTTTATCGTGATCGGCTTTGTCGCGTGCTTGGCCAAGTTGTGGGTGCCAGCACACAGGTCTATTCACATAAATTATAGGAGAAAGGCTATGTTTTTCCGCGTTAAATCTGGCCTATGCACATAGGTTTTATTGAGAAAATTCAGAAAACTCTTGCATGAGAACAAAAAGAGAATATATAAGAGAAAAGAACGGAGAGTGAACATGCAAAAGAACATCAGCTTTTACGGAAATTCAGGCGCAGAATATGATTTTGAACAGAAGCCGGTCGACACAAATTGGGTGCACCGTGCGGGTGTTGCCGTATTCGCGGCGCGGGATGCGTATGGCTGGCGTGTCATAAAGATCGCCGAACTTTCGGGCAGAGATCATGATGTTCGCCCGATCTGGGCCTTTCACGATGCGCAGAGATTTGGGGCTGATACAGTGTTCGTCAGCGAAACCATGGATGCCGCAACCCGCCGCGACATGATTGAGGATATGGCAGCAGGGCTTGATCCGGTTGTATCATCAGGAACACCAGGCCTTGCATTGGCGGCCTAACCAAGCGTTTCGATGATCCACGCCTCGACATCTTGTTCGACAATCGACATTGGGCGGGGGCCGTCTTTGAGGATGACGGCGTGAAAGCTCTTGAGCGAGAAATTGTCGCCAAGAATGATTTGGGCTTTTTCGCGCAAGGCTCTCAAGGTCTGCCGGCCGCTCATATATGAGGTGGCTTGGCCCGGCCAAACGGCATAGCGATCGACTTCGGTTGCCATTGCGGAGGCGGGTTGGCCGGTTGTGGCAACGAGATAGTCAATGGCTCTTTGTCGTGACCATCTATCATAATGCAAACCGGTATCTGTCACGAGACGGGCGGCGCGGAACAAGAGGGACTGGAGATAACCAAGCTCTCCCATTGGATCGTCTGAATAGGCTCCGAATTCGTAAGCCAGATCTTCCGCATAGACGGCCCAGCCCTCACCGAATGTGGGGTTCCATATCATTTGACGGATAAGCGGGAGGCTGACTTGCTCCGCCACCAGCGCGCTTTCGAGGTGATGTCCGGGCCAAGTCTCGTGATAGAGAAGGGTTGGCAGCGTAAATGCTGGCCATTCGCGCGTATCGCGCAGGTTGATAAAGAAAAGAGCAGGGGCCGCACCGTCTGCGGGAGCTGCAATATAATATCCGCCAGGCGCTGTCGGCGCGAGAAACTCTGGAACCTGCATAACTGACACACTTGTTGAGGGGGCCGTTTCGATAAATTCGGCCGTCCGGCTTTGCATGGTGAGCATCTGGCTGCGTAGCCTGTCGAGCAAGGCTTGCTTTCCTTCCTCGGTATTTGGATATTGCTGGTCTGGCATCTCGCCGATTTGGGTGAGCCGTTCGGCAATCGTGCCTTCGATAAAGCCCTGGTCTTCAAGTGCGCGTTCTAAACGGGCCGTGAGCTGTTCAACGAGTTGTAGCCCCTCATTATGGATTTCAGCAGGTGAGGCTGATCGTCCCGAATAGAAATTCAGGGCAGCGGCATAATATTCGTCCCCATTTTTCAATTGCCAAACCCCGGGGACATCGCTTGCCCGGGTCTGCATGTCGGCGAATGTTTCGCTCAGGCGGTGATATGCGGGTATGACCTCTGTGGAAACGATACGTCTGGCTTCATTGGAGACCTGCTCGCGCTGGCTGGCGGAGATGTCTGGCAAACCGATCATCTGGTTTTCGAGCGTACGCACGAGAGGATGAACGGGGGCTTCGCCGTCGGCAAGCGCGATTGCGAGCAATTGCATGCGTTCCAATATGAAGGATGGTGGAGCAATGCCTCTCTTTTCGTCTGCTTCTAGCTTGCGCCGCTCATCATCAATAGCGCCCGCAAGCCCGCCCAGGCGCTCAATGTAGAAGAGCGCCTCATCGATTACCCGAATAGGCTGGCGATTGAGGAGTAGATCCGGCACATCAATATAGCCGCCGGAGAGTTGGTCGAGAGCGTATGGACGGACAAAACCGAGCGAAACCTGACCATGTCCGAATGCCTGCATATCGACGACGTTGCGATAGGCCGTGCGGACGGTCAGCAAGCTTGTCGCCAAGTCGGATGGCAACTCACCGGCTTCGACCTCATCCAGTTTGGCGAGCGTTTCGATACGCTGAAGTGTCATCCTGGCAATCCCGGCGTCCGACCGGTCATTAATGTCGGCAAAGAACGAATATCCGGCAACTTCGGCAGATATACCCAATTGCGAAGCCGTTTCCGGAAGATAGGCAAGCTCTTGCTTGGCAGCAGATTCGAGCAAAGCTGTAATATTTGTTGTGGTTTTACGCGCGTTGTTTGATGCCGATTGGTTCGGAGCACCGCAGCTGGATACGATAAGACTGGCGATGAATACCGTCAGTTGGAACAAATAAGGTCGAAGCATAGCAGTCTGGCTCCTCATAAATACCTGGAATTGGCCACAACTATTGTCCAATAGCAGTAATTCCTTTATCAGCAGCTAAACACAAAACAGGAGTTAATATCGTGGAAACACCAGCGGGTGCGCAAACAGATCAGATCACAGGCAATGTACTATTCTATCAAAATCCAGAACCTTTGAACCATAACAAGCATGGGAATTTGGGCGTTAAGCAGATTGATGAACCGTTCGGATTTTTGCGTTCTGCGCATGCAGTGCCGCTAACTGTTACCGAATTTGGTATGGCAGCATGCTCATATCCAATCATTTTTGTCGGCGACGAACGGACACCGATCGCTGTCATGGGGGTCCGGCAAGGACAAAACCTGTATGTGACGGATGAAGGCCGCACAGATGAAGAGGCTTATGTTCCAGCATTTGTTCGCCGGTACCCGTTTGTATTTGCCAGTGACCCTCAGAATGACCAGCTGCTACTATGTGTAGATAGCAATGCGCCTATGGTATCAGAGGACCACGAAGTTGCGTTTTTTGAAAACGGAAAGGCAACGAAGTTTACCGAAGATGCGATTGAGTTCTGTAAGGAATTTGAACGTCAACGCCGTGGAACACTCACATTTGTTGAGGCTCTCAAGAAGCATGACCTTTTCGAAGAGAAGTCGATCAGCTTCCAACCCCGTGATGCGACCGGCGCAGAGTCTGGGCCTCCGCAGAAAATTGCTGACTATTGGGCCATTTCGGAAGAGCGCCTGAATGCCCTAAGCGACGAAGCGTTTTTGGAACTAAAAAATATGGGTGTTTTGGGCGCAAGCTATGCGCACTTTGTGTCTTTGCTGAATTGGTCGCGTATTATACAGCGTGCACTAAAAGCGCCTGCGGATGGCACTGCTTAGTCAGGCCAGACCTTTATAAAATTCTGAAGTTGAGAGCTGGGGTGATGTCCGATTACCCCAGCTTTTTTATTGATCACGTATCCATGAGAATTTATGACTTTTCGTCGAGCCAAGTTGGTAAGAATTAGCTCATAAGGTAGATTGATTGCCAGCATAGGAAATTCGACCATGTTCAAAAGATTTACCGCAATTCTTGCAGCTTTTTGCATGACCGTGATGCTTGCGCAGTTGTTTGCGGGGGCGGCCTCCGGGCAACCGCGCGAGAGCTTTGCAGATGTGACGCTGATTGCAGAAAAAGACGCTGCCATGGCCGGCGACACATTCTTTGCCGCATTTGAGTTGGACATCACAGATGGCTGGCATGTCTATTGGCGCAATCCTGGCGATGCGGGCCTGCCGCCCGAACCCGTTTGGGATACGGGAGGCGACTTGGCGGGAGAGTTTATATGGCCTGCGCCGCACGAGTTGCCCGTTATACCGGACGAGCTTCTTGATTATGGGTACGAGGATCGGCTGGTTTTGCCGTTCCCTGTAACTGTGCCGACAGATGCGTCCGGATCGGTGCGGCTAGCCGGGGAGCTGCGCTACCTCATCTGTAAAGATATCTGCATTCCCGAAGAGGCGGCATTTGAACTTGATATTGATATCGCGACCGATGCTGTCCTCAACACCGAACATGGACAGACAATCGGCGCCGCAATCGCTATGGCTCCGACGCCGCTCGGCGGGGAAACTTGCTTTTCGGAAAACTCGTCCAAGTGGACATTGAGCTTGGCAGATAGCGAACTCGCCGGACCGCATGAGTATTTTCGGTTTTTCCCATATGAGCAGGAAATCAGGAACGCCGTGGCTCAGCCGAGCGTTTCGGGTCCCGCCGGAGCGCAGCTAAGCCTGACACCGGGCTATGACTTTGAGACTTCGCTCCCGACTGTGCTGAACGGTATCGTCATTATCGAGAAGGCCGGAGGCGTTCGGCAGGCGTTTGAAATTTCGGCGGCACAATGCGCACCGCTTGCGGGCACGTCTGGCGCGAGCGCGGGCGGGGCCGTTCGATCCGGCGGGGGCAGCAATGTGTTGATGCTAGGTTTGTGGGCACTGCTTGGCGGTTTGATCCTGAATTTGATGCCGTGTGTATTGCCGGTTTTGTCAATGAAAGTGCTCGGTATTGTGGGCGCGGGTTCACAGGATGATGGGGCGCATCTAAGAGCGCACGGCATCTGGTACACGGTCGGTGTGCTTGCCACATTCGCTGCGATCGCAGCGCTATTTGTGGGACTTCGGTCGGCTGGTCAGTTCTTGTCGGTTGGCTTCCAATTGCAAAATGCGACGGCGGTGGCAGGTTTGTCATTGTTGATGTTTGTCATCGGCTTGTGGCTCTTGGGCATGTTCGAGTTCGGAAGCTCGGTTCAGGGCGTCGGGTCGAGCTTGGCAGGGCGCAAGGGATCAGCGGGTGCATTTTTCACCGGACTGTTGGCCGCAATTGTCGGAGCGCCCTGTATCGGACCGTTTCTGGGGGTTGCGCTTGGAGCGGTGATAACCGAGCCAGCGCCAATTGTATTTCTGGTCTTCCTGCTTGTCGGGCTCGGACTGGCACTGCCATTTTTGCTGATCAGTTTTGTACCGGGGCTTCATCGTATTTTGCCGAAGCCCGGGGCATGGATGGAGCGACTCAAACAGTTCTTTGCATTTCCGATGTTTCTGACCGCGCTTTGGCTTCTGACAGTCTTGGCTGATCTTGCAGGGGCTGACGCGATTATTGGCGTTGGTTTGGGGGCTGTCGGCATCGCGTTCGGGATATGGCTGTTCTCGATCCGCAATGGCGACTCCAAGCCACTTGTCGCTCTTCTTGGTGCTGCTGCAATCATTGTTGGCGGCTATTTCGGACTGCAAAACACGTGGGCTCCGCAAGCATCAATTGGGGGCACGCAGGCAAGTGGATATGGCGAGCGCACAGAGCCCGCGGTTTGGTCCGAAGCGAATGTGCAAGCAGCGCTCGAGGGCGGGCAAGGTGTGTTCGTCGATTTTACAGCGAGTTGGTGTGCGACGTGTCAGCTTAATAAAGCAACGACATTGAAAAAGCCTGCGGTACAGGCCGCGTTTGCCGAACATGATGTCGTGTTTATGGTTGCTGACTTTACGCGCCAAGACAGCGATATAGCGGCCGCGCTGCAGGAGCATAAGCGCCCCGGTGTGCCGATGTACCTCTATTATGCGCCCGGAAGCCGTACGCCGGTTCTTTTGCCTCAACTATTATCCGAGGCTTTGATTATGGAGCATCTCGATACGATCGGCTGAGCGATTGTTTGAGAGGCAAATACCTGGAGTGTGCATGTGCTGAATAAGAGAAATTTCGGACTTGTCCTTGGCATGCTTGCGGCGGTGGGGCTGACTGCTGCAGCTATCATTGCTTCTTCGAGCGTGGCCTGAAACGATCTTGGTTAGCTGCCGCGTCCGAGCGCGTGATCAATCAGCGCCGAATTGGTCAGGCATTGCCCTGTAGGCGCGACTTGCTCGCCTGTCCGGCCTGCATGTGCAGATGCAATGGCAATTGATTGAGCGTCATCGGTCATTGTCGCAATCCGCTTCAAAGCTGCTCTCACGCCGCTCGCAGAGTTTGCGTCCTCCAGCGCGATAAGCTGAAGTTCGGCTTCTTCCGCCATTCCGCGATAGATGCAGCCAAGGTCTGGCGCAGATTGGGTGTCGTCTGTCCATACGGCCAAATGGCTCGCCGTTGAGGCGAAACGGCTCATTTGGTCTTCAAAATCGGCGGGAATACCCGTGAAGCTCCGATCGTTAAGGCTGTCGAGCATGTCAGTGGTGGTTTGATATATATTGCTCGCCTGAACACCCCAGTTTTCGGCAGTTTCAGGGGATGCAGACGCTGTTGGTATGCCGCAAGCCAGTATTGTGGCGCATAAGATATGTTTCAGCATGTGACACTCCGGTTTTCTCCTAATAGGGGAAAGCAAACCATGTGCCGTGACAGTTTATGGTTACTATTTTGAAGCTTAAGCGGGTGCGTGTCGCATTGTGTCGCATAGGCAAATCGGCTAGGGGCATGGCTTCATTCACGGACTGTTTTATCAAGGCCATCATGACCAATACAGACAAACCTCGCAAAGACCTCGCCCGAAAGCCTCGCGGCTTTCCAGACAAGCGTGAGGGATTGTTGCATGCCGAGCAGTCAATGATCCAGCGGGTGACAGATGTTTACCGGCGCTGGGGCTTTGAAGCGCTGGATACGGGAGCCTTCGAATTTGCCGACAGTCTTGGTAAATTTCTTCCAGATGCTGACAGGCCGAATGAAGGCGTGTTTGCACTACAGGATGATGACGAGGCATGGCTGTCGCTGCGCTATGATCTTACGGCGCCGCTGGCACGGTTTACGGCCGAGAACTGGCAGGGGTTGGCGAAGCCTTTCCGGCGATATGCTGCGGGTCCGGTTTGGCGCAATGAAAAGCCGGGGCCGGGGCGGTTCCGCGAATTTTTGCAATGCGATGCGGATACTGTGGGCGCTGCGGGCATCCACGCGGATGCCGAAATGGTGGCAATGGCTGCCGAGGCCATGCGTGCAGCAGGTGCGGCTGATGGTGAGTTCCAGATACGGGTGAATACGCGGCGCTTGCTCAATGGCATTCTCGAAGAGGCCGGAGCACGCACAAGCGAGGCGCGGCTGACCGTTTTGCGGGCGCTCGACAAGCTCGACAAGTTTGGCGTTGAGGGCGTTGCGTTGCTGCTTGGCGAGGGACGAATGGATGAGTCCGGAGACTTTACCAAAGGGGCGGGACTAGGCTCGGAAGAGATCAAGTCCGTACTGGCATTTGCTGAAGCCGGCCGCGCAACGCGGGCCGAGACGATTGAGGCGTTGGGCGCAGCTGCGGGCGGCACGGAAGAAGGTCGGGCTGGACTGGCCGAACTCGAGAACATGGAAGTGGCTCTTGCAGCGCTTGGTGTGCCTCCGAGCGATGTTGTGTTCGATCCATCAATCGTACGCGGGCTTGAATATTATACGGGCCCAGTGTTCGAGGCCGAACTGCTGAAAGAAACGCTGGATGAAAAAGGCCGAAAGGTTCAGATCGGTTCTGTTGGCGGCGGCGGGCGCTATGATGATCTGGTGGCGCGATTTACCGGAGAGCGCGTCCCTGCGACGGGGTTTTCGGTAGGGGTATCGCGGCTTGCGGCAGCGTTCGCGATCTCTGGCGAGATCAAGCCGCTTAATGGACCGGTTGTCGTTTTGAACTTTGACAAGTCTGACCCAACCGTAGCGCTGCAAATCGCGACCGAGCTTCGGAGCGCAGGACTGCGAGCGGAAGCCTATATGGGGTCTTCAGGTATGCGGCCTCAGATGAAATATGCTGACCGGCGCGGCGCACCTGCGGTTGTGATGGCTGGGGAAGATGAGTTGGCCAAAGGTACGGTGACTATCAAGGACCTCAAAGTCGGAGCCGCTAAGGCAAAGGCCATCAAGTCAAATGAAGAATGGCGCGAGAGCCGCCCGGGACAAGTCGAAGTCGCAAGAGCCGAGATGATCTCGACTGTTCGCGAGATTGTCGAAGCGGACTGATGCGAAAGTTTATTGGCGAGCCTTTCGAGCGTCTTGGCGGCGCGATGATCGACCCTGACATGGTTGTGCCCGCCGCTTTGCCGCTTGATCTGTGTGGCGAGTCCGTTCGGGCGCGGCTGTGCATGTTCGCCGACCACAATAACCAAGATATGGCGCTACGGCCCGATTTGACCTTGCCGGTCGCACTGGCCGAAATTGACTTGCGCAAGCGCACGGGAGTTAAGGACGTGAATGTCCATCGCTATGCAGCGCGGGCCTTTCGTCAGCCGGCTGTGCCGAGTGAGCCTATGGAATTCGACCAAGTCGGGTTCGAGCGATTTGGAGCTGCAAGCGGTCCGGAGATTGATGCAGAAAGCTATGCGCTGGTTTCGGAAGTGTCTTATGGGGCGGGGGCTATAAACGGCATTGCGCGGTTCGGTGATTTAGGCCTTGTGCCCGCTTTTATTGATGCCTTGGAATTACCTTCTGATGTGAATGCGGGGCTTCGGCGCGCATTCCGGCAAGAGGGCGGTGTGCGGGCATTTCTCGATCGCATTAGCCGTCCGGCGGATTCTTTTGTGGCGACACTGATCGGGCATGACCGCAAAACGGTCGAGCAAATGGTTGCTTCCGAAATGAAGACGTTAGGTATTTCGCATTTTGCTGACCGAACTGAGAATGAAGTTGTCACGAGACTGATAGAACAAGCACGCGACTATGCGTCGGGTGCCGTACCGGACATTGCGCGTGACACACTTGGTGCCGTGCTTGAACTCAGATGTGCGCCTATGGATGCAGCAGCCGAGCTTCGTGCGATTGCGACAAGTGCCGGGATTTCGGCTGGGGTCGAAATGCACCTTGATGGGCTTGAGCGTCGCAGCGCCCTGATCGAAAAGCTTGCACCTCAATATCTCGACGGGGCCGACTTTAGTCCGAGCTTTGGACGCAGGTTCACTTATTATGATGGCTTTGTCTTCGAGATTGCAGAAGCGGGTGAGCGGCAGTCGCGTCCGTTTGGTGCGGGCGGGCGGTACGATAATTTGCTGTCTGATTTATCTCAGGGAGATGTCGCGGCCACTGCGATTGGCGGTGTTGTCCGGCCTGACAGGCTAGATCTAGCTGCAAATGGGGAGCCGGAGCGATGAGTGCGCTGACAATTGCCATTCCTTCGAAAGGCCGTTTGAAAGAACAGTCCGAAGCATATTTTGCTGAGTCGGGTTACCAGATTGAGCAAGACGGTGGTGAGCGGGGATATCGCGCCAAATTTGCTGGCAAGAGCGATATTTCCATTCTCCTCCTGCCAGCGCGCGAGATTGCGCAGGGACTGATTGACGGGGCGTTCCATGCCGGCATTACGGGCGAGGACTTGCTACACGAGCTTTCTGAAGTCCCGGGCAAGAATGCTGTCGTCATCAGGCGTTTGGGGTTTGGCGGAGCAGATGTGGTTGTCGCAGTTCCAAATTGTTGGCTCGACGTATCGACCCTTACCGATCTTGATGCTGCGGGCGCTCTGTTTCGCCAGACACACGGACGCAGGCTGCGGGTGGCCACAAAATATCTACGTATTACAAGGCGGTGCTTTGCCGATGCGGCGTTTGGGGAATATCGGCTGGTGTATAGTGCGGGGGCGACGGAAGCGGCGCCTGCATCCGGTACGGCTGATTTGATCGTCGACATAACCTCAACAGGGGCGACACTGCTGGCGAACAATCTGAAAATTCTTGATGACGGTGTGATGTTGAAAAGCGAGGCGTCATTTACCGTTGCGCGAAAAGCCGACTGGTCCGAGGCAGCCCGACAAGCATTGGGGGGCTTACGGACGAGCCTGTCTCTTTCCATAGAAGAGGCATCCGTTTTGGACGGGTTTATGAAAAAACTGTAAACTTTCACTTGACTCATGTGGGTTGCCACATCATTCATGGTGCGTGGGTTTCTGGGAGGAAACGCTCTATCTTGATAACGTGTTCCTTAACGGGAGCACGTTTTTTTTGGGGTGCATCATTGCGCTACTGGTCTTGGTCGCGCGGGAGCTCTTCTGGAGTTTGTGCCCCTCCGATGAGTTGACTTAAACGCCCAGCGTGAGCAATTGAGCTGATTGCAAACTACTTACTGAATCGGAAAATGACGCTATGACTGATCCGCGCAAAAATATTATGCCTGTTTATGCTCCACCAGCTCAAGCATTCGAGCGTGGCGAAGGTGTGCGCATGTATACCGAGGATGGCGAAGCCTATCTCGATTTTGTCGCGGGCATTGCTGTGACGGCACTTGGTCATGCGCATCCGGCTCTGGTCGAGGTGTTGCAGGCTCAGGCGGGTAAGCTTTGGCACACATCGAATATGTTTCGTGTCCCTGCCGCTGAAGAACTGGCTGGGAAAATGTGCCGCGATACATTTGCTGATCGGGTTTTCTTTACCAATTCCGGCACTGAAGCGGTCGAGTGTGCTTTGAAGGCAGCGCGCAAATATCATTGGAAGAATGGATCGCCGGAGCGGATTGAATTTGTGACCTTTGAGGGCGCCTTTCATGGGCGCTCGCTCGGCGCCATCAATGCGGGCGGCAACCCGAAATATCTCGAAGGCTTTGGCCCTGCGCTCGAGGGCTTCACGCAGATCCCGTTTTTCGATCACGCGGCACTAGATAAGGCTGTAACCGATAAAACGGCGGCGGTCTTTGTTGAGCCTGTTCAGGGTGAGGGCGGTGTCCGCGCGATTCCCGAGAGCGATCTGACAGCTCTGCGGAAACTATGTGATGAGCGTGGTGCACTGCTGATTTATGACGAGGTCCAATGCGGTATGGGCCGGACAGGAAAACTGTTCGCGCACGAATGGGCGACGGATGCTGCGCCGGATATCATGTGTGTTGCCAAGGGCGTGGGCGCTGGCTTCCCGTTCGGGGCTTGCCTGATGACTGAAGCGGTGGGGCAACCTATGCAGCCTGGGTCACACGGCTCGACCTATGGCGGCAATCCGCTGGCAATGGCGGTTGGCAATGTGGTTTGGGATATCATCTCCGATGAAGCATTTCTCGAACAGGTCCGTCGCGTATCGGGTACATTGACCCAAGGGTTAAAGTCACTTGCTGATAGCCATCCCGACAAGGTGGAAGGGGTCACAGGCAAAGGGCTTTTGTGCGGATTGAAAATGAAGGGTCTGCCGAAGCCGTTTCAGGTTGCCGCGCGTGACCTCAATCTGCTTGTGGGTGTGGCCGGAAGCAATGTTCTTCGTCTGGTGCCGCCTTTGATCATCACTGATGAAGACGTTCGTGAAGCGGTTTCAATTCTCGACAAAGCTCTGACAGATACGCCGCTTTAGGGGCCAAGCCTCTGACATATTCCGCAATACGTGCAATTTAAGTGAGCACCATGTGTGCTCTCGTCTTGCGGATGTGTCTAAAAATTTCAACAATTTCTGGTGCCGCGAGGGAGAATTGAACTCCCGACCTCATCATTACCAATGATGCGCTCTACCACTGAGCTACCGCGGCGCGCTTGCGCGTTTCGGTGGGATTAGCTTATGTGAACACAGAAGAAAAGACCCTTATCAAATAAGAGTGCAAACATTGTCGGATAAGACGGAAAAACAATTGGCAGACGACCGCAAAGCGGCAGCGCTCAGGGCGAATTTGAAGCGGCGAAAGGCGGCCGCGCGAAAGAGCGTTGATTCCAAGCGTTCAAAACCGGACTTGCCCGAGACTTAACGTATAATGCGCTCGAAAAACCGGCAATTGGCCGGTTTTTTTGCAAAAGCGGGCAACTTCACGGGATTTGACCGCATTTGCGCCTTTCCCTTGCCATGCGAAGCCTTATAGCTTGCGGGTATGGATAAGTTATTGATCACGGGCGGCAAAGCCCTCTCAGGCACGATAGATATTTCTGGTGCAAAGAACTCAGCCCTCAAGCTCATGGCGGCATGTCTTCTGACAGCCGAGCCTTTGCGGCTAACCAATATGCCGAATTTGGCAGATACGCGGTTTCTGTCGCAATTGCTGTCGTCACTTGGTGTTGAAGTGTATTGGCCGCAGGGGTCGAATGAATGCCATTTTAATGCGGCTGAAATCAGTTCGACGATTGCGCCATATGAGCAAGTGCGAAAAATGCGTGCGAGCTTTAACGTGCTCGGTCCGCTATTGGCGCGGATGGGACATGCGACAGTCTCTCTGCCGGGCGGATGCGCGATTGGTGCCCGTCCCGTCGATTTGCATTTGAAGGCCTTTGAGGCGATGGGGGCGGATCTCCTGATCGAAGAAGGCTATGTGAAAGCCGCAGCGATTCACGGCCTCAAGGGCGCGCATATTGTTTTCCCGTTCCCGAGTGTCGGGGCGACCGAGCATGCGATGTTGGCAGCGACACTGGCGAAAGGGGAAACGATCCTCGAGAATGGCGCTAGAGAGCCGGAAATTACGGACTTGGCAAACTGCCTGAATATGATGGGCGCCAAGATCACGGGCGCAGGCACGGATAAAATCCGCATCGAGGGCGTCAGCGAGATGAAGGGCGGCGACTATCCGGTGATGCCGGACAGGATCGAAGCGGGCACTTATGCGATGGCTGCGGCGGCGGCGGGCGGCGATGTCACGTTGAATGGTGCACCGGTCGAAGCGCTTGGTGCGATGATCGATGTTTTGCGGCAGGCAGGGGTTACAGTCGATCCGGATGGCGACACGCTTCGGATACGTCGCAATGGCGCGGCTCTGAAGGCAGTGAACGTCGATACGCAGCCGCACCCCGGCTTCCCCACAGACTTGCAGGCACAGTTTATGGCTCTCATGGCCACAGCTGATGGCACCAGTGTCGTTCGGGAGAATATATTCGAGAACAGGTTTATGCACGCGCCAGAGCTGTCGAGGCTAGGGGCCAAGATTTCTGTGCGCGGGCAAGAGGCGGTTGTGACCGGCGTGCCTTCATTAAAAGGTGCGCCTGTGATGGCCACCGATTTGCGTGCTTCGGTATCTCTCGTTATTGCTGGGCTTGTGGCAGATGGCGAGACGGAAGTTCGCAGGATTTACCATTTGGATCGGGGCTTTGAGCGCCTTGAAGAGAAATTGACCGGTTGCGGCGCGGATGTGCGTCGGACTGCTAGCGACGACGGCTAGATGTAGGAAGTGGGATCATCAGAGAATGTCTGATACGGGTACATTGAAATTGATGGCTGAAGATACGGTCGATTTGCAGATCATCTCGGCCGCGATACAGGACGCAACTGGCAAGGCTGGCGGGTTGAAATATCTCGCGCGGAAACGCCGGTTTACGATCGAGACAAATCGGTTCCGCTGGGAAGATATAGATCCGGCCCGTAAGACGCAGACGCGCGTGCGTACTATTCTTGGGATTGATGGTGTGCTTGATGTCAAAGCACGTGGGCTGAGTAAATCCGATCCGGAACTGGTTGTTTCGCTATTGTCGATCAGTTTCGAGGCTGGAGACGAAGCACCTGCGGGCGCGTTGAAGCTTATGTTTGCGGGCGACGGGGAGATTGTTCTTGAAGTCGAGTGTCTGGATGTGACCTTGCTGGACTCGGATACGCAATGGTCGACAAAGCACGTGCCAGACCATGAGCAAAGAGGCCGATAGGATGGCACGGTCCTTTGATGCAAACGCGCGAGATTTCAACGAGACGTTCGAGGCGTTTCTAGCAGAACCGCGCGGCGGCGACGCAAATTTAACCTCGGTTGTCAGCGAGATAATCGCGGCTGTGCGGAAAGATGGCGGCGCAGCCGTTGCGAGATATACGAGTGAGTTTGACCGGCTAGCGCTCGATCCGACATTGCTGACATCGGATAATGTTGATTTGCACCGCTTGGCGGCGGCTTGTCCCGATGACCTAAAGCAAGCTGTCGATTTCGCGCATGACCGGATTGCTGCTTATGCACGCAAACAATACCCCAAAGACGAAAGCTGGACTGACGAGGCTGGCATAGAGCTGGGGTGGCGGTGGACAGCTCTTGAGAGCGTCGGTGTCTATGTTCCGGGCGGGCGAGCGAGCTATCCAAGTTCGGTGTTGATGAACACAGTTCCGGCCAAGGTTGCTGGTGTAGACCGGATTGTCATGGTGGCTCCGGCGCCGGGAGGCGAGCTGGCTCCGGCTGTCGCCTATGCCGCGATCAAGGCGGGTGTTGACGCGTATTATCCGATTGGCGGTGCGCAGGCGGTTGCCGCGCTGGCATATGGTGCTGGTCGGCTATCGCCTGTGGATAAAATTGTCGGGCCAGGAAATGCTTATGTCTCGGAGGCCAAGCGGCAGGTCTTTGGTAAAGTCGGTATCGATACGATTGCCGGCCCATCCGAAATATTGGTTGTGGCAGATGAAACGGCAAATGCGGAATGGGTTGCAGCCGACTTGCTGAGCCAAGCCGAGCATGATCCGTCGAGCCAATCGATCCTGATAACGCTGGATGATGCGCTAGCTGGTCAAGTGACAGATGCGGTTGAACGCCAACTGACCGAACTCGAAACGGGCAAGCGAGC
Organism: Hyphomonadaceae bacterium; assembly: GCA_039942135.1. Classification (GTDB taxonomy): domain Bacteria; phylum Pseudomonadota; class Alphaproteobacteria; order Caulobacterales; family Hyphomonadaceae; genus CALLCD01. The sequence goes on along the minus strand of JBDVDE010000073.1, from coordinate 54,813 downwards.
GAGGCAAAGTTGGGACACGCATGGTGCGATCATAACCGCAAGCTCGATTGAGCAAGCCGCAGAAATTTCTAACCGGATCGCGCCGGAACATGTCGAACTATGTGTTGCGGACGCCGATGCGATGATGCCGCTCATTCGGCATGCAGGGGCAGTGTTTCTCGGCCATCACACGCCTGAAGCACTCGGCGATTATGTCACCGGATCAAACCATGTTTTGCCAACGAACCGCGCGGCGCGCTTTTCGTCGGGATTGGGCGTCTATGACTTTCTAAAACGTATGAGCGTTCAGAAGGCAGGGGCGGGCGGGTTCGCAGCTTTGGCACCATCGGCGATCGCTCTGGGGCGTGCAGAAGGTCTGCCGGCACATGTTAATGCGCTGATGATTCGGAAAAAATTGGGAAAAGACAGTCAGGACGGTGAAAATGTCGGATGACCGGCTCATCTCTGTGGATATTGACCAAGATAGTCTGGCGGCGAACGGGGCGGATGCAGAACACGAGCGCCGCGTCGCTATTTTCGATCTCTTGGAAAACAATACTTTCAAACTGACAGGGCACACCGAAGGTGGACCATATCGGCTGGAATTGAAACAGGTTGACCGGAAGCTTGTTTTTGAGATTTCCAACGAAAAAGGCGAAAAAGTCTATACTTATCTGTTCTCTCTCTCGCCATTTCGAGGTGTTATCCGCGACTATTTCATGATTTGTGAAAGCTATCACGATGCGATTCGCGGGTCGTCCCCGATGCAAATAGAGGCGATAGATATGGCGCGTCGCGGCATCCATAATGAGGGGTCTGACCTGCTGCGAGAGCGCTTTGACGAAAAGATAGAAGTCGATATCGAGACATCAAGGCGGCTGTTTACGCTCGTATGTGCGCTTCACTCAGGCATTCAATCGCCAACCCTATAGAACCTTAATGCTTGCCCCGGCCTTGCGTGGGGGCTACCTACCATCTGTCCACACGTGTTTTGTGGTCGCTATATAAGGAGTGCTTATGGCCAAAGAAGAATTACTCGAGTTCAACGGCACAGTCGTCGAACTGCTGCCAAACGCGACTTTTCGCGTGAAGCTCGAGAACGATCACGAGATCATCGCCCACACATCGGGCAAAATGCGCAAGAACCGTATTCGCGTTCTTACGGGCGACAAGATTCTCGTTGAGATGACGCCTTACGATCTGACCAAGGGTCGGATAACCTTCCGCTACAAATAGACGATAAGATGCCGAATGGTGATGCGCGTCTTGTTTTGGCGAGTGCCAGTCCGAGGCGCCTGCAACTCCTCGCGCAGATCGGAATCACGCCGGACGAGGTTCTTCCTTCAGATATAGACGAAACCGCGAGACCGTCTGAAGCGCCCAGAACGCTTGGTCTAAGGCTTGCGCGCGAGAAGGCTGCTGCGTGTCAGGCGACGGGCGCCTATGTGTTGGCTGCCGACACGGTGGTTGCCTTGGGCAGCCGCATGCTTCCGAAAACCGAAACACGCGCCGACGCCAAGCGTTGTCTTGAGCTTTTGTCTGGCCGTGCCCATCAGGTCATCACCGGTTTGGCTGTGCAAACCCCGGCAGGGGACATTCACGCACGAACGGTCATGACCCGTGTGGTCTTCAAGCGCCTCGAGGCGGACGAGATCACAACCTATCTCGACAGCGAAGAGTGGGACGGCAAGGCTGGCGGATATGGCATCCAAGGGCTTGCCGGAGCATATGTGCGCAAGCTGAGCGGTAGCTATACATCTGTCGTCGGCCTGCCAATCTATGAGACCCGGAATATGCTGATTGGCGCTGGATACCGGATTTAGCGATGACAGCTGCGCGGCTTCTTCTGCATGAGGGTATTTGCCAAACGCGCGCCGCGGCACTTGATGGCCAAGGGCGAGCTGTTCAACTCTACATGTCTAGCGACTTGGATCAACGTCCGCGTCTGGGAGACGTGCTCGCTGGCACAATAGCGAAAGTCTCGCCCATGGATGGCGGCTGCTTTGTGAACTTGGCGGGCCAGACGCAGGGCTTTCTCTCGCGCCGATCAACGGACGGCATGGTCGAGGGGCAACATCATACATTTCGCATAGTGGCCGAAGCACGGGCCGATAAGCTGCCGCGGCTGCTGCTTGCCAATGAGGGGACTATTGGCGATGTCGAAACGACACATTTGCAGAGGTGGCAATCGGCTATTCCGGGCGGCGATGCGCTCGCATTTGAAACCGGCCGCGACGCTGCGCACGATATTGACGCAATTTTCGAGGATGCCCAGTCGCCGATATGCGCGATGGAGCGCGGCGGTAGGCTGCAGATCGTGCCGACCCCGGCTTTGATTGCGATTGATGTTGATACGGTCGGGCGTCAAGACAAAGGGCGCGCGAGTGCGCGGGCCAGAGCCATCAATCTGGATGCAGCGCGAACAGCGGCGCGGCAGATCGCACTGAGAAACCTCGGCGGCAATATTGTGCTTGATTGCGTTGCTCCGCTGGCGCGCGCGCAAGGAGCTGATATCAAGTCTGCATTTGTCGATGCGTTTCGCGCCGTCTCTACGCGCAGAATTTCATGCCTGACGCCGTCTCCTTTGGGGATGATGGAAGCGACGATATCGCACGGCGCGAGGCCGCTTCACGATAGGGCGGGAGGCGAGTTGCTCGATGGGTTACGCGCAGTAGAAATAGAGGCCATTGCCGGTCCAACCCGGCTTCTGGAACTGAGCGTTCCAAAGCGCGGTTATGAGTTGTATTTGGCCAGTAAAAGACACGTTGATCTTGCTTTGCAGGAGAGATTTGGTGCACGGATTATAATTCGCGAATCAAAAACACCGGAACACGGGATATCCGATCAATGAGCCAAGCCAAATGCCCAGTCTGCGAACGCCGCGAAGGCGCGAAACCGTATCAGCCCTTTTGCTCGAAACGCTGCGCTGACGTTGATTTATCGCGATGGTTGAAGGGCGGATATGCCATTCCGGGTCGCCCCGCAGACCAAGCAGATGAGGTGCCTAGTTTTCCTGATGCAGATAAGCAATGAAAGCCATAGACACGGCGGCCTGATCGCCTTATACAGCCAATTCTAAAGACCTGACCCCATCTAATTGCCCGGGTAGCTCAGGGGTAGAGCAGCGGATTGAAAATCCGCGTGTCGGTGGTTCAAATCCGCCCCCGGGCACCATTTTTCCATGATTATTCAGCGCGTTTAGATTGCACGTATTTTCCTAAAGGTGAGCGATATGCGTCGTTCGCGCGGGATGCGTGTGCCGTCCGGCAGATCTGATTTGCGTGCGGGAATAGCGTGTCGCCATTTTGAACGGGCCACGCCTGTCAAAATGAGGAGGCTTCGAGGTTGCAGGTAAAGCTCTTCTCTATGCCCGGATGGGTCGGTGAGTACCATGGTGGCGGGGCTTGCGAGGCTCAGGGAAGCAAATCGTATCGCTAAAGCATGGGATGCAATCCACGTGAGCTGAAATGCCCTGACCGGGCAGGTATTCGTTTGCAATAACCTGATCAGGGCGCTCGGATAGAACTGAGCTGTGCAAGTGACGGGTAATGAACCGATCGAGCCATGAGGGAAGGGGACCAAGCTTATCCGCCTTGCTGACGGATCTCGCTTTATAGTCATATCGGTATCCATAATGCTGGACACGGCGTTTCAATTCGCTCGACCATGTTTCCTGATCGACTTTCTCGAGCAACCGGCAAGCGGTGTGTTCCGAAACGAATTCGGGGACATAGCTAAGGCCGGGTATGTTTGCACCGCTTTGCGTTTGCTTAGCTGTTTTCATGGTTATGAGATACCCATGCGGTCAATGCTTGATGTGACGCGTCAGCTAAAATGCGCGAGCATGTGGTCGGTAATTTCGGGTAGGAAGCGCGGAGGGACATCATGACCCATTCCTTCAATGACCTTCATCTGTGCGCCCGGAACAATATTGGTGATGTCGCGTCCGCCTTCTATGGGAACAAGCGGATCGGCTGAGCCATGCAAGACCAATGTTGGGGCCGAGATGCTGCGTGTGTGGTTCCGAAAGTCTCCGGCAGCGACAATGGCGGCCATCTGGCGTGCAACGCTCTTGGGATTGTAATTGCGATCATAAGAGCGCGCGATGCGGTCGCGCATGCCATTTGTATTGTGATCTTCGCCGGGGGTTCCGATGACAGCGAACGTTGCGACGGATGCATCGATAATTTCATCGCGGGTTGTTGGCGGTGGCCCGCGTCTAATCATAGCGTTCATGATCTCCCGCTTTGGGCGAGGCAGTTTCGGATTGCCGGTGGTCGTCATCAGAGCGGTGAAGCTGCGCACTTTATCTGGCGCTAGCGACGCAACATGTTGCCCAATCATGCCGCCCATTGAGATGCCCACAAGATGCACACTGCCCAGTTGCAAGCCATCAATAAGACCGATCGTGTCTTTTGCCATGTCGAGCAGTGTGTACGGTGTTTTCAGTTTGATGCCGAGCCGGCGTAGAAGGATTTGGCGAATGATCTTCGGGGGTGTCTCGTCGAGATGCTGATGTGAGAGGCCAATGTCGCGATTGTCGAATATGATGACGCGGTAGCCGCCTTGCACAAGACTTTGAACCAATTCTTCCGGCCACATTGCGAGCTGGCCGCCAAGGCCCATAACCATGAGTACAGGCTGCGCGGTCGGATCACCATGATCTTCATAGGCAATCGAAATTCCATTGGCCGTCATATTTGGCATTGTGTCCGCTCCAAAATGTGTTTGCTGGATTCAATTTATGCCACAGAGGCGGTTTTAGCCATGGCTTCCGCCACGTCGCGTCTGAGGTTTTGCCGAACTCTATGGGCATCAGTGCAAAGGATTAGGGCAGATGTGCAGCCAATCCCTTTGCGACCGATGAAAAGCGGTCATTCGACACGATATTCGCTTGCTCGAACCGACGGGTAAGCCGCCGCTCTACGGCCGGGACCAAAGTCGAGCCACCGACCAGTATAATATCCGTTAGCTGCGCATCCGCTACATCTGCGGCGATCAAGCACTCGTCCAAGGCTTGCTCCATCTTGGCAAGCGGGGCATCGATCAAGAGTTCGAACTCAGATCTATGGACGTGTTTTTCCAAGGTTGAGCTGTTCATTGGATATTGGAATAGTGCGCTCTTATGCTGACTAAGCCCGACTTTTATGTCTTCAATTTTGTTGGCGTACCGATGTGCGTCTTGGCGCGCGATCAGATATTGCAATGCGGCTATTCCATCGCTGTTGGGGCTCTGTGTTCGCATCCATTTGACTTTGGCAGCCATATCTCTCGCATACATCTTATGCAGCAGTTTCCAGTCTGACAGCACTGCGTAGGGTTCGTTAGGAGTAGGGAGCCGCGTTTTTTCGAAGGTCTCATCTTTCCCGAATAGCTTGGCGATATCATGAAAGCTAAGCAGCCTGTCGAGTTCATTGCCGCCGACATAGACACCGGCGCTGCTGAGCACTTCAAAGACGTTATTGTTCTTCGAGACCCTAATGACCGAGAAGTCGGATGTGCCCCCGCCAATATCGATAACAATGGCGAGGTTTTCGCGCTCGGGAGAAAACGTAACTGATTTTGCTGCAGCGACGGGTTCTTCGAGAAACGTGACGTCCGCGACACCGGCTTGATTCAGGCAGTCTTGTAATATGTCTTGGGCTTTCGCGTCACGTACCGGATCGGTATCATTGAATGAAACAGGACGCCCTTGTGTCACCGACGTTACTTTTTCGCCTGTGCTTCGTTCGATCTGGTTGAGTATTCCCCACAAGAATTGGGTTACGATTGCCTTGAAAGAGACGCGGCGGTTCCCAACTTGTGTGCTTTCGTCAATGAGGGCGGTTCCCAGAAGTGACTTTATCGAGCGCATCAGTCGGCCATCTTCGCCTTCCTCATAAGCGGTAACAGCGCTGTTTCCTAAAAGCGTGTCCCGCGTCAAGGCGTCGTAGAATATGGCGGTCGGGATGGAGGTGCTTGAAGCTTCCAAAGGGGCCAGATTAATCTCGTTGCCCGCTCGAAAAGCCACGGACGTATTCGATGTGCCGAAGTCAATTCCTACTCTCATGTTTCTTCACACCTAAAACGTCTGCAAGTCTGCGCCCCCATAGCTGAAGCAGTTGAGTTTAGAAAGGTGGTTTTTATTCAGAGCCAATGACGGACTGCGTTGCCGCAAGCCTTTACCGGGCGTCTGCCTCCAAAATTTGGTGGCTGCAGATGCTCGGCGGCTTGTGTTTTTCTAGAACCGTCCACTAATGGTGAAGCGGGCATTGAGCGGCGCGCCTACAGTGATGTTGTTGGCTGTGTGCGAGTTCGGGAAATACTCTGTGTCCGTCAAGTTTTCGATGTTGACCTGAAGCTTGACCTTATCGTTCAAATTGTAGAACGCAGCAGCGTCAATCCGGACAAAGCTTGGCAAGGTGACATTGTTGCCATTGTCGGCAAAGCTCTCATCTTGGAAGGTGAGGCCGGCTCCGAGACCAAAGCGCGGCGTAACCTGATAATTGCTCCAGATATTGAATGTGTGCTCGGGCAGCTCGCGCAGGATGAGGCCATTGTCTTCACCTTGGGCAATAAGGACCTGACCGGTTGCTGAGTCTATCACACTGGAGTTTGCGACCTGATCACCTTCGAGATAGCTGTATCCCGCAGAGATATCCCATTTGTCGGTGATCTGTCCTTGCACCTGAAGCTCGATGCCGCGAATTTCAGAGTCGACGACTTCCAGCGTTCCTATGTTTTCGTCGATCACGAGACCTGTCACGGGATCAACCGTTGAAGACGCTTCTTGCGGGCTGCTTTGTTCGATTTCGAAGATCGCAGCGGTGAAGCTGAGTTGGTTTGCGAAGTCCCACTTCAGCCCGAGTTCTAGATTGGAAAACTCGTTAGGGTCGAGCGTATCATCTTCAGGCGTGTCCGGATTGTCTGGAAGGTCGGCAAATTGCTCGCCGCTGCGAGGCAGGAAGCTTTCGCTAAAGCTACCATAGAACGAGATATTCTCTTGCGGCTTGAGGACAAAGCCGAGGCGCGGGGAGAACCGGTCATCGCGACGGGTGGTGATGTCCTGAACGCCCGTGTCGATGAAGGTTTCGATATTGTCGACGGTAATGTCGAAGCTGTCATAGCGAACGCCCAGAATGATATCGAGCCAAGGTGCGACCTCGATTTCGTCTTGGATATAGGCTGAGAAGACTTCAACGTCTGCTTCGGTATCATCATTCAAATCCGAGAAGGTGACCGTGGTGATATCGCCTGATGCATTTACGCCGACACCACCAACCAGATTGAGCGGCTCAGTCGCGAGGAAGAATTCGACATCATCATTTGTTTGGTCAAATACGGTGTTGAACCGGTCATTATTATTGCTTGTGTCGATATATTCAGCGCCGGTTACGATCGTGTGACCAATGGAGGCGGTCTCGAATTCACCAACCAGATTTGCAGAGAGGACGAAGTTCTGACGCTGGGTGGTATCCACATAGCCGTCGATGCCGACAATATTGGTTGTTTCATCGAAACTGACCGGGAAGAAGTTCTGATAGAGTTTGTCATTGTCAGCAAAGGAGGCACTCAAATTTCCTTTGAGGTTTTCCAGGAACTGATGGCTAAGCGATGCTCTGACAATGTGAGCTTCAAAGGTCGTGGTGGCGAGTTCGGAGTCGCTGAAGGTAATATCCACGAGGTCTTCTGCCGGCCGCCCGTCCGCACCCGAAGGAATGCCGCGATCAATAAAGCGCTCATTGTTTACATATTCGTATGACAGGTTCAGCGTCGTATTTGGTGTCAGTTCGATAAGGGCCGTCGGGTTGATGCCAAAACGATCGCCATCGAAAAAGTCGCGATGATTGTTCAGGCGTTCGTAATAGGCATTCAAACGAAACGCCGCATTATCGCTGACGGTGTAATTGCCGTCTAGCTGGATGGTACCTGCGCCGAATGTATCTATGCCAGCCACATATCCGACGAAGTTCTCACCGATTACGCCTTTTTTGGTGACGCGATTGAGGATGCCGCCAGTACCGCCACGCCCGAAGAAGAGGGCGTTCGGACCACGTAGGATTTCAACTTGTTCGAGATTGTAGAGCGAGCGGAAGTATTGAACATCATCACGTACACCATCGATGAAGAAGTCGGCCGTTGAACGAACTCCGCGGAACACAACCGCATCGCGGTGTCCTTCGCCTTGTGACTGTGTGACGCCGGGCGTGTAAAGGACGATGTCGCCGACACTATCAAATCCTTGCTGAACGATTTGATCGGCGGTGGTGATGGAAAGGGATTGCGGGACGTCGATGATCGGCGTTGGAGATTTCAGAGCGTTGACCCGGTCGCTGTATAGATACCGACCTTCGACCGTGACGGTATCGAGCGTTATCTCTTCACTGTCCTCACTCACCGTTTGTGCAATCGCAGCAGGGCTCGCGAAAATGAGCGGGAGTGCTGTGGCGCCAAGCAAGGTGGTTACACTCAATAGGTTCGATAGTCGTTGGTTCATGAAGTAAATCTCTAAAAGATGTGTCGATGGCGTCTTAGTTACACGCGTGCAATTGATAATCAATCGCAATTGAGAATTATTATCATCTTTTTTGGAGGACGGGTGGCAGTGTGGCAATTATGCAATGCGCCGTTAGAGCAATGGGAGGGGCCTAGGCCGACCATACCAGCCAGTTAGGAGCATGAAGCTAGACTGGTGGTTCGGTGAGGTAGACGCCCATAAAAAAACTAGAGCGGAGAATGTCCCCGCTCTAGCTCGAATTTATTTATATGTCAGCGCTTGCTTAGAATGCGTAGGTTGCGCCGAATACGATCCGTCTATCAGGAAGCCCCTGGAAACAAGTGAGGGCGCCGGAGTTCACACAGGACTGTGTGATGTTGTTTTCCAACAAGTTGACCGCTTCAACACCAACGTTCAAACGCTGGGTGACATCGTAATTGATGCTGGCGTTTAATTGTCCTCTGGACTCATTCACAACAGGGAAACCGAGCGTACTGTTGAGAGATGCCCCGCCTGCTGTATCCAGCGTGCGGAAGTCGGAGCGCCATGTGTAGCGTGCTCTGGCTGAGAGGCCATGCTTTTCATAAAATCCAGTTATGTTGAACGAATTCTCTGAGAAGTCGAGCAAGCCCTGAACAGCTTCTACATCACCAACATTCGGGTTAATGGTTTCGAAGATTTCCTGGCCACGACTAGAAGAGCCGTTGGTTGCGTCACCGCCACCAAAGTCTTGATAGGTGTAGTTTGCAGCCAGACCGAAGCCGGACGCCCAACCGAGCCGATCTTCCCAGTTAGATAGATCGTACTGAAAGGCAAGCTCTACACCTGTCTGTGTTGTGCTTCCGGTATCATTAATGATCGTAGAAACAGGTACGCACAAACCGTTGCCGATCGTATCCGACAGCACGTTCCGATCCGGGACAGGGTTGAAAATACCACCTTGCTCACATGGTTCAGTAATGTCGCGGAAGCCAGTTACAGGATCTTCAAATGCATCTTCCACCAAAGTCACGAACAGATCGTCACGGTCTTTGTGGAAGAACGCGATGCTGAACACGGCTGCTGGCGCAAAGTACCAATCAAGCGAAACATCGAATGATGTGACAGATTCAGGTGCCAGGTCTGGGTTACCGATACTAACTGCATTATTCGGACCTGTCGGAAATGATACTGACGTAGACAGATCATTAAAATTAGGGCGACGAATATCTTCAGTCCAGCTAGCGCGGAGAAGGAGACTATCGGTCAGATCCGCGCTAATATTCAGGCGCGGTAACCATTCATTATAGCTGCTCGTTGTGAGTACCGGCGTAACTGTATCTCCGATAACAGTGTTACCAAAAGAGTTAATGTCTGTATCCACAAAACGAAGACCAAAGTTTCCGCGAAGAATTCCGAATTGGAAGTTTGCTTGCCCATACACAGCATGGGTCTCTTCTTCAATATCGAAGAAGGAGGATGCATTTTCGGAAAGGTCACCCAGAACCACCTGGTTTGGTGTGGTCAGAAGGGCAGCTTGCAATATTGCCAGAGTTCCTTCCAGGTCATCAATTGCCAAGTCTGGATCGATGAGGAGGAAGTTACGAACGGCAAGCTCACGACCATCCGCGTCGTCGAAATTATCTGGTCCGGCGGTCAGGAGTTCCTCAAACAATAGCGCGCTTGGGCTAGAGTCGATCGACCCGGTGCTAAAGTTTGTATCAATATCGCTGAATGTACTGGACGTCTTATTGTAGCGATAACCCGCATCTACCGAAGTAATGATATTGTTAAGGCTGAGCGCATGGTCCTGCAGATCATATGATACATCGAAGCGTATTGCATCTTCGGAGTTGTCGGTCGTGTTGCTACCAACCTGAACGGCATCCAGGAGAAGATTAGCCGGGTTCAGCAGGTCCTCAACAGTCGGTGCAAATGGTGAATCAAAGTCGATACCGAATGAGAGTGTTCCATCTGTCAGATCAAAGATGAACGGGACCCCATTATCATTACTACTTCCGTCAAGCGGTGTTAGTGGGTTCGGGTTGATAAAGTTGAGCGTTGTGTTCAGGCTCGGCGTGACCGAGTCTGATTGTGAGATGGATCCTTCGATCCGACCCGACGCTCTTCCGAAGTTCCAATCTGTTCCGAGGCGGAAGATTTCACTTTCTGTGAAACGCGAGTTCGTATCACTGGAGAAGCGAAGATTTGGATCATCATCGTCAACGGCCAAAATCGGCTGGATCGTACCGGTCAAGGCTGCCGGGATGCTTCCTAGATCCACCCCGCCAAGAGAACCAAAATCAACGGTTTCAAACGAATCCGGAAGGGTGTTGTCAATGACGGAGCTTACACCCGAGCCCTGGACGCGAGAACTTGCCTGTCTTTGCTCTTGGTCATTGATAACAACATCAAAGAAAAATCTGAAATTGTTAGTTGGTTCCCATTCAGCCGTACCTGCAAAGTTTATCGTTTCAAACTCGAAATTGTCCAAGTCTTGGTTGAGGAACTGAATGCCCAGGAAAGGGCCATCGATGTCGGCAACAGGTGAGCTGGCAACATTATCCCGGTCTACGCGTGGACGGAATGAAGTTGCTTCTTGCTCGGTATAGCTGCCGCTCAGGACGAGTCCGACACGTCCAATACCGGTGTCCCAATTGTCACCTACTGTTGCCGAAAATCTTGGTGAGACGCTGTCTGACAGATTACTGTGCTCGCCTTGAACTCGGAAGGTTGCCACAGTTTCGTTTAGATCAAGAGGACGTATGGTTCTCAGATTGACTGTGCCACCCACAGAACCTTCAATCGTGTTTGCTTGAGGAGCTTTGATAACCTCTAGGCTAGAGATAATGGCGGCTGAGACGTCTTCGAAGTTGATGCCTGTCCGGCCAGAGCCAGAACCAACCGTTGATACGCCATTGATCTCCGTGCGGTTCGCGCTCGTACCACGGATTTGAACGCCGGTACCGATACCGGCTGTACGTGTAATTTGAACGCCCGTTATGTTTTCAAGTACTTCTGCGAGGTTTTGATCAGGCAGCTTACCGATGTCGATGGCCTGAATAACCTCGGTCAAGCTATCGGCGTTACGTTTTTCGTTTAGCGCACTTTGTAGTGAGCCGCGAATGCCTGTTACGGTGATAACGTCTTGAGTCAGTTCCTCATTGTCATCAACTGCCACAGTATCTTGAGCTGTTGCCACGGATAGCATGGACATGGCTGCGATCGCCGAACTGACGAGTAGCGTGTTTTTCAATTGCCGTTTGATCGGTTTGACCATGGTTTCAGGTCTATTGGTCGAATCTTGCATTATTCCCTCCCTAGGACGTCACGGGTGTGTGATATGGCCAATCTAGAAATGTATTTGATTGTACGTCAACCTCTCATGCCGACCTATGTGCCATTATTGGTCAGACCAATTGGTGTTTTTTTTCAATTTGTTGCAGAAACATCACAAGTACACGCTTTGGGTTAAATAGAGGGCACGAGAGAATCGTTGCCACGGGCTGCGGCTTGCGCGCAAACTTCGGGTCATTGTGAATTTGGGAGTCGGTAAAAGGTGGGGTATTACACGGAAACTTTTGGATTTTTTTCGAATCGAGAGGGTGGAGATGCAAATGTGCGAGGCCTGATCCAGGGCCGCAAATGCTTGCAATTTTTAGTTGTGATGGTCGCCCGCGGATTTAGCCCTCGGCTAACGCGTCCGGTCTCAAATTACCTTGGAGGTAGCGTTCGCGGTTTGCATGGGACTTGCGTCGTGCTTCTTCGATCTCTTGCTGTTCGGATGCATCGAGCAGGGCTTCCAATAACCTTGAGAAGTGTCCACGCATTGCCTCGCGTGCCGCTACCGAATCACGGTTTTTGAGCGCCATCATGATTTCGGAATGCTCATTCACCCGATGCTCGGAGTCGGTGTGGCAGACTGCTGAGTAGACCTTGTGAACGCATTCAATTTCCGTTCTCATTCTCCAAAGAGTTTGAAGGAAAAAGACATTTGCTTCATTTCCGGTTGCCTGGGCAATCAGCAGGTGGAAGTCCATATCCGCCTTCTCACCTTCACGCGAATCAACTGGAGCGGAGCCCATGAGCTTTATCGTTGCTTCCAGCTCGGCAATCTGTTCGTCGGTAATGTTTTTTGCCGCAAGTGCGGCGCATTCGGGTTCAAACAGAAGCCGTGTTTGCGTCAGTTCAAACGGGGATATGCTAGGAAGTGTAAGCCCAATGCTGCCTTGCTTATCAAGGACGTAGGCACCTGACCCGACTTTAATTTCCAGTAGGCCAACCGCTTCAAGTGAAATTTCTGCTTCCCGGACGACAACGCGGCTTACGCCGAAACGCTCGGCAAGATCTCTCTCGCCGGGCAAGCGCGTTCCAGGAGGGTAGGCGCCAGACGAAATCATATCGAGGATGGCTTGCGCAATTGTGTGGTATAGCCGTTTCTCGCTCATTTTTATGATCCCGTTCCCTTGCATTTCCGAGGATGAATCCCCGACTTTCAATTCTGAAAATACTACCAATAGCCCGCTATAACAAGGGCTTACAGATTGAACTAACCAATTTTGCGTCAAATCTTGGGGGTCATAAGCTTAAAAAAGCGGTGTTTTTACAAGATGTAGGGCCAGTTTCGGCCAAATTTTTCGTACCTTAAAATCTGCCCTAGATTGAGGGGCGTATTTTGGCAATCTTGATATTTCCTTTGTTTTCAGGGATGGTTGACGAGTAGGGACATTTTCTCTGAGTCTGAGGCAGGTTTGACGCAAAGTGTTTTTTTATCAGTGCAGTGAGTGTGCATATTTCGTAGAGATGCTGCGAGATTGGTACATGCTATTGGTTGACAAAATATCTCGGTCGTTTAGCGTCCCTGCCAAAGTAGGGATTAGTGGTGAGACAGATTATGACAAAGCCGATAGGTGTGGTGGCTGCCGCCATGATGGCAGCTTTTTTGATGGGTGGATGCGATAGTGGGCCAACGCCTCAAGAGGATGCATCTCATATAGAAAACTCAGGCGTGACGACTTTGGTGACGACACCGGGCGCTTTTCAGGACGCCGTAGAGTCGGCCCAGCCGGGACAGCGAATCATTCTTGCGAATGGGGTGTGGACGGACTTTGATGCTTTATTCGAGGCTGAAGGTACGGCCGAAGCGCCCATTGAGTTGCGTGCTGAAACACCAGGCTTGGTGATTTTGTCAGGCCAGTCGAGTCTCCGCCTTGCTGGGCGTCATCTGTTAGTATCAGGCCTCGTATTTAAAGATGGATACACACCGAGAAGTGAGGTCATCAGTTTTCGAAAAGATGATGAGACACTTGCATTCAATTCCCGCGTTACCGATACAGTCATTGATGGCTACAGCAATCCTGATCGCACGCAGAGGGATTTATGGGTGGGCATGTACGGGCAAAATAATGTCTTCGATCACAACCATCTCTCCGGCAAACAAAATGCAGGTCCGTCTTTTGCGGTTCGACTTAACTCGGAAGACAGTCAGCAAAATCACCACCGGATTTCAAACAATTATTTCGGTCCGCGACCAGTCTTCGGGTCCAATGGCGGCGAGACACTTCGGATCGGCACCAGTCATTTCTCTTTGACCGAGTCGGCAACAGTTGTGGAGAATAACTTCTTCGACCGCTGTAGTGGTGAGGTCGAGATCATTTCGAACAAGTCCGGCGGCAATACATTCCGGGGCAACACGTTTTACGCCTCTCGCGGAACGCTCACTTTGCGACACGGAAATGGTACATTGGTCGAGAACAATTTGTTCGATGGTGCAGGGGCGCCTTATACGGGCGGTGTGCGCGTCATCAACGGCGATCAAACCATCCGGAACAACTATTTTCGTAACCTCACAGGTAACCGTTTTTCCGGGGCCTTGGTGGTCATGAACGGTGTGCCGAATTCGCCTATAAATCGCTATCACCAAGTTGATGGCGCGGTCATCGAAGGCAATGTATTCGAAAATATCGCGGCTGTAGAACTCGGCGAAGGCTCGGATGCCGAACGCACCGCGGTGCCGGTCAATTCAGTGTTCCGGGATAACCGGTTCTTGGGCGAGGCGGGTGCAAGTCCGTTCAACCTTTATGACGATATGTCCGGCATTGAGTTTTCCGGCAATATTGCTGTGGCGTCGCCGCCAGCAGCTTTAGAGGCTGGCTTTGAGATCAATGAGACTGTAACCGCGTCCGAGGCACCAACGAGCTATGGCGTCGCGCGTGATGAAACGGGCGTGTCTTGGTATGCCAAAGCGCCTGAGGCGTCTCCATTCGATGAAAAGCGCAAGATTACTCTAGAGCCAGGGGCGGATGTGCTGGCGGGCGCGCTTTCCGATGCCCAAGCCGGAGATCATTATGTGCTCGCTCCAGGCGCCTATCATGAATCAAAGATTGTAACATTGGATGTGCCGGTCACGATTCGCGCGGCTGATGGGAGCGCACCCGTCTTGTCGTTTGAGCGGCCGAACATGTTTTCGCTGACTGGCGATGGCGGACTTTCACTTGACGGCTTGCATATTACCGGTGCGGCTGCCCCGGACGGGTCGGGCAATAGTCTGATTTCAACGAGCTCTGTGCGCGGTAGCGGCAATCACCTTCTATCACTGAATAATATTCGGATTGAAGCGTTTGATGTGAACCGTGGTTTTTCCGTGGTGTCAGCGGGCAAAGGATCATTTTTTGACCGGATCGATGTGAGCGGTTCGCATTTTGAAAATATTTCAGGAACTGTATTCAAGCTCGATAGCGAGACTGACGATTACGGTATTTATAATGCCGAGTTTTTGACAATCGCTGACAGTGTTTTCGACACGATTGGCGGCCCGATTGCCGCCTTGTACCGAGGCGGGAGAGACGAGAGCACCTTTGGTCCCCATGCGGATATTACAGGGTCAACTTTTGATAATGTTGGACGGGGTGCAGCGCCACTTATGATTCTGCATGGAATCCAAAAGGGAAGCTTTGTCGGGAATACGGTTTCGAAGTCCCAGCCGGTTGCTGTCACTTTTACAACGGGCCTGCCTGTATTCGAGGTCTCGGGCAATACGGCGGAGGCCGGGGGTGATCTGGTTGCCTATACAGATTTGAGGAACCGGAAATGAGGCTTTCTTTTATGACATCCAAGCTTGGCGGTTTGGCGTTTGCGGGGGCTGTTGCGGCTATGCTCGTAACGGCGGGCTGCGCGCGCGATAATGTAAGCGCGGACGGGGCGTCTGTATCCGAGGCAGGGCGTTCGGTTGCAGGCTCGTCATTTGAGCAAACCCTCGACGTGTTGCGCGCTGGCGTTGATGCGCGCCGCGCCGCAGGTGTGCCAGTTCCTGTTCCGGCTGATTCTGGCGGCGGATACACGCACGAACAACACAAGCAAAATGGCAAGACGATCTATGAAGCTGCGATGCTATATGAGCAGACCGGGGATACAGGTTATCGCGATTTCGCGACCGAAATTCTACTTGATTATGCTGAGCTTTATCCGACGCTTGGCCTGCATCCCAAGGTCAAACCGGAGACGCCGAGCCGCTTGTTTTGGCAAGGGCTCAACGAGGCTTGGTGGCTTGTCTATGTGATCCAAGGATATGATGCGATCAGGGACGATATCGGGGAAGATCAACGGAGCGCGATTGAGGCGGGGCTTATTCGTCCGATGGCTGATTTCTTGTCCGAAGGGTCTCCGCAGACCTTTAACCGCATCCACAATCACGGCACATGGGCGGCAGCCGCTGTTGGCATGACTGGCTATGTGCTGGGCGAACGCGATTATGTCGATAAAGCGCTCTATGGTCTCGATAAATCCGGCGATGCAGGGTTTCTACTTCAGATCGAAAGCCTGTTTTCACCCGACGGGTACTATGCAGAAGGGCCGTATTATCAACGTTATGCTTTGATGCCCTTTGTTCTGTTTGCACAGGCAATTGAACGAAATGATCCTGATCTTGGTATTTTTGATCACCGTGATGGCGTCTTACGCAAAGCTATTTTCTCGACGGTTCAGCAGAGCTATGGCGGGCGGTTCTTTCCCATCAATGATGCCATTCGCCAAAAGGGCTTGAACACGGCTGAACTTCGATACGCTGTTGCAATCGCGTATGATCTAACCGGTGACCGGACACTGTTGAGCATTGCCCAGCAGCAAATTGGTTTTGTCCCGACCCCGGAGGGCCGTGCAGTTGCGGACGCAATAGATGCAGGCCAAACAGAACCTTTCCCGTTCCGCACCCTGCAGCTTCGTGATGGGCCGAACGGCGACCGCGGCGCGCTTGCGATTTTGCGTGGCGGTTCTGGCGTTGATGATGCGGCGCTGGTCATGAAGGCCGGGTCGCAAGGCTTGGGGCATGGTCACTTCGATTGGTTGGGGCTGATTTATTATGACAATGGTGATGAGATTATCGCTGACTATGGCGCAGCGCGGTTCTTGAATGTCGAGCCAAAGAATGGCGGCAAGTATCTGCCGGAAAACCTGACTTGGGCCAAGCAGACGGTCGCACACAATACACTTGTAGTGGACCAGACGACACAATTTGCTGGTGACTGGCGTGCGGCAGAACTAACTGCGCCAACAATGTTGGCTTTTGACGATACGCCGGGTGCGAGCTTAGCCGCCGCAAAAATTGATACCGCATATGATGGCGTGGCTTTGCGGCGTGTGGTGGCAATGGTCGAACGCGAAGGCGGCGGCCAGTATATTCTTGATGTGATGCAGGCGGCTAGTGACGCTGGGCACAGCTATGATCTCCCTGTGCATTTCAAGGGGCAGCTGATCGAGACGAGTTTGCCGTTCGTTCACGAAACAGGCGTACTGGTGCCGCTTGGACATGAAGCCGGGTATCAGCATCTCTGGCGCACGGCTCAAACGCCTAGCATCGCAGCGGGGACAGTTTCGGACCTATCGCTCGTGATCGATGATCAGTTCTATACGGTGACCCATACGGCCAATCGGGACCTTACCGCATATCTAACCCGCCTTGGGGCAAATGATCCCGACAACAATCTTCGTAACGAGCAAGCGATGATCTTGCGGGCGGAAGGCGAGGATGTGTCGTTCTTCTCTGTTTACGAACGTCATGGGCGCTACGATAATGATGAAGAAGTGACGGTCTATTCTTCCGGTGGTTCGGTTCAAACGCTTGGTACCGAGAAGGTAGGGACGACGGAAATTTATTCCATCGCTACCGATGCTGGCGGCGCAATCTATCTTTTGATCGACGATGACGATGGTCCCGAGACCGGACACACACTGACACATAAAGGCGAAACCATTTCGTGGACGGGGCCGTTTGGCTTGCACGTCTCTGAGGTGTCGCAACAAGACGACACGACAAATGATGGGGGGGTACAATGACCGTAATAGCTCAGTCGGAACTGTTTATGGACAGTCCGCGCGCGGAGGCGGAAGACCTTGGCGGGGGAATATACCGAACGCTTCTAGGTCACGACGACAAGATTTTAATGGCGAAGGTCTGGTTTGAGGAAGGCGCAGTTGGCGCGGTCCATACGCATCATCATTCGCAAGTAACATATATTATTTCGGGTAAGTTTGAAGTTGAAATTGACGGGCAGAAGCGAGTGCTTGAAGCAGGAGGCTCTTGCTTCGTTCCGTCTATGAAGCTTCACGGTTCGGTCTGTTTGGAAGAGGGCGTTTTGCTCGACGTCTTCAGTCCCGCGCGTGAAGATTTCCTTGGTCTGGAGGGATCATAATCATGAAATTTAAGGGTTTGAGATGGTGGGTCGTGGGGCTTGTCGCACTTGCGACGATTATCAATTACATTGACCGGCAAACACTTAGCGTATTGTGGCCGACGGAAATTGCTCCTGAGCTTTTCCCCAATATGGATGAGAATGGGCATAAGGAGATTTATGCAACCATCTCAATCGTATTTGTGTTTTCCTATGCTTTTGGTCAGGCGATCTTTGGACGGATATTTGACTGGATCGGGACGCGGTTTGGTTTCGTCCTATCCATTGGCGTTTGGTCTCTGGCAACGATCGCCCACGCATTCGCCAAAGGGGTCGTATCGTTTAGCATTTTCAGAGCTATTCTTGGGATTTCAGAAGCCGGTAACTGGCCTGGAGCGGCGAAAGCCAATGCGGAGTGGTTTCCTATAAATGAGCGGGCGCTCGCCCAAGGCATCTTTAACTCCGGTGCTGCGATTGGCGGGATCATTTCTATCCCGCTGATCGGGTATTTGGCCCTGTTTATGAGCTGGCAGCTCATCTTTATCGCTGTGGGTGTTATCGGGCTTTTGTGGCTCGTGCCGTGGCTGGTCATCGTCAAAGCGCCACCAAAATACCATTCTTGGCTAAGTGATGATGAGCGCGAATACATTCTGAGCGGTCAGGTCAATGAGGACCTCGATGGTGATGGCAATCTTGATGGCGGCTACAATCCGCCAATGACGGAATTGCTGTCACGCAAGCAAAGCTGGGGCGTGATTATTGCCTCGGCCGCGATTGACCCAATCTGGTGGTTGTTCATCGTCTGGATTCCAACCTATCTGTTTGAAGTCCACGGGTTTCTCATGAAAGACTTGGTTGTCAGTGGATGGGTGCCATATGTCGGCGCTATGTTCGGGGCCTGGTTTGGCGGGCTTCTGGCCCAAAACCGGATCGAGAAAGGCTGGACGGTCGACAAAACCCGCAAGCTCACGATTACCCTGGGCTGCCTGATGATGTTGCCGGCGCTTCTGGCTTTGGCTGTTGCATCAACTGCCGTGATGGCGTTGACGCTGATGTTCATCATCTTGTTTGGTTTCCAAACTGCCATTGGCAATGTTCAGACTTTGCCGAGTGATTTTTATGGCGGCAAAACCGTCGGAACATTGGCTGGGCTCGCTGGTATGGCTGCGAAACTGGCTGGGGCCGGTATCATCGCCTTGGTGCCAATTCTGACGGTCGGCGGGAACTATTTCTCGATCTTTGTTCTTGGAGCTGCCATGGCGCTGACTGCGATTGCCAGTATTTGGGTGCTCTGCGGCGAAATCAAACCTCTTAAACCGCGTGGCTCCAGCTAGGACCACGCGAACCTTTTTAATCTACGACACTAACAGGAAAATATTATGAGTGATCTACAAGGCAAAACAGCCATCGTAACAGGCGGCTCCCGCGACATCGGCAGATCTTGCTGCGTTAAGCTGGGAGAGCAGGGCTGCAACGTGGTTGTAAATTACAACGCCAATCGCGCAGCTGCTGACGAAACTGCTGCTGCTGTGATAGCGGCTGGCGGCAAGGCTATCGTCGTTAAGGGCGACATGACCCAGAAAGCGGACGTCGACAATCTTGTTGCTGAAACCAAGAAAGCCTTTGGCAACGATATCCACGTGCTTGTGAACAATGTCGGCGGCCTGGTTGCGCGCAAAAAGCTCGCGGAAATGGACGAAGACTTTTTCAATCAAGTGATGTTCTTGAACATGAACTCGACATTCCTGACGACACAAGCTGTTGTGCCGCATATGCCAGCGGGAAGCTCGATTGTGAACCTCGCGTCTTTGGCGGGCCGCGATGGCGGCGGCGGCGGCGCGTCGGCTTACTCGACATCCAAGGGTGCGGTCATTACGTTCACGCGTTCAATGGCAAAAGAGCTTGGACCGCAAGGCATTCGGTGCAACGCACTTTGCCCGGGCATGATCGATACGACATTCCACGACACGTTCACGCCAGATGCTGTGCGTACGAATGTTGAGAACTCGGTGCCTATGCGTCGTCAGGGACATCCAGATGATTGCGCTGATACAGTTGTATATCTGGCGTCCGACAAGTCGGCTTATATTACCGGCGCGAATATCGACATTAATGGCGGAATGTTCTTCTCGTAGAGCAGACCTCGTCGTCTGAAATACAAGAGTATTTAAAATGATCAGGGACAGAGAGATCAAGCGGAGGCCCGCAAGGCCGCGCTGATCACTTTGTCCCTAATTGTATCTGACCCTAGTTCTGCGAATAAATGCTTCTGGCACGTGAAGCTCAAGGCGCCCGTCACGGAGCCATCGATGCCTAGTATCGGCGCGGCAGTGCAAATGAACCCGCGCGTAATTTCTTCATCATCGATGGCATATCCTTTTTCGCGGACATCCTTCAGGGCAGCGCTTAGTTCTTTGGGGTCCGTGATTGTGTAGGGTGTCATCGCAGGGAGCTTTCTCCTGAACACCTGCTTTTTGATGGCATCATCGGCATTGGCGAGCAGGACTTTTCCCATGGCGGTGCAATGCAACGGGAATGCTTTGCCAACCTCGGAATGCAGCCTTAGCCCCATATCGCTTGCCTCGATCTTGTCTATATAGATGCCGGTCGTTCCGTCTCGGATGCCGAGCGTGACCACTTGCCCCAAGTCTCTTTGTAGGGCTTCCAAGGCAGGTCTTGCGACCATGGCCAAAGAGTATTGGCTTAAAACTTGTGCCCCGAGCGAGGCGAGCATGAGTCCACCGCGATATGTTTTAAGCTTGGGATCATAATCAAGAACTCGAAGTTTAACCAATTCTTTGGCGAGGCGATGAGCGCTTCCTTGGGGGATGCCGCTATCTTCATTGAGAGCAGTGAAGTTCAGGCCGTCAGCTTGGTGCTCAACGGCACGTTGGATTAGTAATAATGCGTTAGAGATGGCTGACATTGTTGGATAACTCCGAGCATAGAGACGATCGTAAAACAGGTATTGACCTAGACTGATATGTCTCTGTATATTCCATATATAGAAAAATATTCCATATGTGGAATAATGTCAACAACTGGCTTTATTAGAGCAGGCTCAAAGACCTGCATCGGGAGATACCAAGATGGAAGCGCTGAAGGCGACACCTGTCATACCCCTCATTCAGGCGGAAGACCCTTCGGTCGCTGTCAAAACTGCATTGGCCCTCAAAGAGGGCGGCTTAACGACACTAGAGGTCGTGTGGCGCACGGATGCGGCAATGGACTGCATGGAAGCGATTATTAAAGAGGTAGAGGGGGTTACCGTTGGTGCGGGCACTGTCTTGACTGCGGAGCAGACTGACATAGCGGCAAAGCGAGGGGCACAGTTCATTGTGGCGCCCGGGCTCAATCAAGGCGTTGTCGATGTTAGTAAAAGCCACGGATTGGAAATATATCCAGGAACCGCCACACCGAGCGAAGTTCAATTGGCTTGGAATATGGGGCTGCGAACAGTGAAGTTTTTCCCGGCCGGACTGGTTGGCGGCGTGCCTATGTTAAAGGCTCTTTCGTCTGTGTTTCGCGGTATGAGTTTTATGCCTACGGGCGGCGTATCTGCCAAGAACCTCAAAGACTTTCTGTCTGTTCCTTCTGTGGTCGCATGTGGCGGAAGCTGGCTCACGCCGCAAGCCGAGATCGATGCAGGGAATTTTGACGCAATAACGAATTTGGCCCGTGAAGCACTCGTGCTGGCCAGTGAAGCAAGATAAATAGTGGGAGAATTATGATGGCAGACTTTCTGTCTTTTGGCGAAATTATGTTGCGCCTGAAATCACCAGGCCAAGAGCGCTTTTTTCAATCGCCGCAATTGGAAGCTACATTTGGCGGCGGCGAGGCGAATGTTGCCGTATCTCTGTCAAACTACGGGTTTGATGCTGGGTTTATTTCAGCGCTGCCGGACAATGGCATTGGCGATGAAGCGATCCGGGAACTTTGGAAGCAAGGCGTGAATACAGATCACGTGGCCCGTCAAGGTGAGCGCGTCGGGATCTACTATCTCGAACGCGGTGCCAACCAGCGCCCGTCCAATGTGATATATGATCGCAAATGGTCCTCCATTTGCGAAGCCAAGCCTGGCGACATTGATTTTGACGCTGCCTTCGAAGGCGCGAAATGGTACCACTTTACAGGTATCACGCCGGCTTTGTCTGAATCGGCTGCCGAACTGACATTGGAGTCTTTGAAGGCTGCCAAGAGACACGGTGTGACGATCTCTTGCGACTTCAACTTTCGTGGCAAACTCTGGAAATACGGGAAAACCGCTCCGGAAGTTATGACCGAACTCGTGAAATATGTTGATGTGGGTATTGCAAATGAAGAGGACTGTCAGAAGTCTCTCGGAATTACGGCTGATGTAGATGTCGAAGCGGGGCACCTTGATCGCTCCACTTATGAAGCTCTGTCGGCGAAGATGATGGATGTATTTCCGAACCTGACCGAGATGGCGATAACCCTGCGCGAATCTATTAGCGCTGACCATAATGGTTGGGCCGCTTGTATGCGTGATAAGTCCGGCTTTTACCTGTCGCGCCGCTATGAGATGACGCATATAGTCGACCGTGTCGGTGGGGGCGACAGTTTTGCCTCTGCACTCATTGCTGGTTTGAACTTGTATGAAGATCGGCAGCAGTCGCTGGAGTTTGCTGTTGCCGCGTCGTGCTTGAAACATACGATCAAAGGTGACTTCAATCGGGTCAGCGTAAGCGAAGTAGAAAAGCTTATGTCCGGAGACGGTTCAGGGCGGGTTTCGCGATAATCTTTCAGTAGACACCACACTCTGGCCAATAGACCTCACATTGTCGTCCGAAGGAAAGACAATTCATGACTGAACGCACACTGCCTGACCTACAAGATAAGCCAGCCGTCTGGAGCGACTGGTGTCTCGCACGATTGGCAGACTATGAGCGTGCCATCGAGCATTATCCGATGACCAATTCGGTGTCTCATCTGGCATATGACTTGTTCGAAGCTTTGCGCAAAGGTGAGGCCGATATCCAGACCGTGGCGCGCGTGTCAAAATGTCTGAGCGACGCAGGCCTGAAAGGTCGGGTGGATCGCTTCTCTGCAGCTCATGCTGACGTCCCTGAGAAAGACGGCGGGACTGTAGAGGCATTGGCTAATCTGGAAGGTCGGCCATTCGCAGAGGTCAAAGCGGAGCTCGAACGCACCCGCGCCGGCATTGTATTTACCGCGCATCCGACGTTTTCAATGCCGCGTGAGCTTTACCAAGCCATCGCTGACTATGCATCAGCCTCCAATGATAAAGACAGATCGAAAGCTCTCAAGGACATTGAAAAGCAGCCGCACAGGCCGGACGAAGACATTTCTCTCGCTGGCGAGCATGAGGATGTCCTCTCGGCGATTGGTCATGCAAAGTCATCGGTTAGAGCGCTTACAAGAAATGTGCTCGATTGGGCGAAGAAGCAATATCCGGAGGAGTGGCAAGAGCTGTCTCCTGCACCCATTAGTGTCGCGAGTTGGGTTGGGTATGATCTTGATGGACGGACGGACATACATTGGTCTCAAACATTTCGCATCCGGCTTGAAGAAAAGGCTCTGCAACTTGAAACCTATGCAAAGCAACTTGAGGCAATAGAGCTTGGGCAGGCGCGTGAAGAGGGCAATCAGCTCGTTAAACGCCTGTCCGGTGCGGCAGCCTATGCGCGCGAACAGGGCCGATTGTTTGCTTCAGACCTGAACGATCCCGCTCAGATTACGGTGGCTGCGAACAAGCTGACAGAAGAGCATCCGGATCGACTGGTCAGCTTGGCAGAGATCCGCACCAAGCTTTCCGAGCTTGCAACAACTGTCAGTGAGCCAGAGGGACAGTTGGAACTTAGCCTCCTGCGGTCTGAGATACGCAATTATGGTCTCGGGTGTTCGCGCATCCACTTACGGATCAACGCTGCGCAAATCCACTCGGCCTTGCGTGCAGATTTCGGCATTCGTGATGGGCGTGATTTTGACGACCGCACGACGCTCGCACTTGCTGCGGAGAAAGCAAAAACTGCGTCTGTCCGGCGGACCAATGTCGCGTCGATTTTCCTCGAGCAAATGACGGCGCGCCGGCAAATGATGCTATGCGCTGCATTCTTCAAACATGTTGATGCGGATACGCCGATCCGGTTTCTCATTGCGGAATGTGAAGCGCCCGCGACGATGATGGGGGCATTGTTCCTCGCCCGTCTCTATGGCGTCGATCATGGGCTGGATCTGTCACCTCTGTTTGAAACACCAGAAGCGATGGAGCGCGGTGGTCGCTTTATTGAGCGATTGCTGATGGAAGACGAGTTCGTTGACTATATAAAACGGCGCGGACGTATTTCTATTCAAATAGGGTTTTCGGACTCTGGCCGGTTCATGGGGCAGGCGGCGTCGAATATGGCGATTGAGCGGCTGCAGATCGTGGTTGCGCGTGCCTTGGTGGCGAAGGGGATTTCGGATGTCGAAGTGCTGGTGTTCAATACACATGGTGAATCGATGGGCCGAGGGGCTTTTCCCGGAACTCTGAACGAGCGTCTGGACTATCTTATAACGCCTTGGACGCGTGCGCGATATGCTCATGAAAATCTCCCTCTTAATGCGGAAAGCAGCTTTCAGGGCGGAGATGGCTTTTTGCATTTTGGTTCAAAAGCCCTTGCGGATGCGACGACCAATGCGATCTGGAATTGGGCATTCGAACAGCCGGAAGCGGATCGCTCCGACCTTTACTATTCTGATTTGAATTACACATGGGATTTCTATCGCAGTATCAAAGACTGGCAAGTTGCGCTGTTTGATCGCGAAGATTATCAAAAAACGGTTGGGGCATTTGCACCGAACTTATTGCAGGTAACGGGATCACGAAAGGCGCGTCGGCAAAGCGGCGGCACTGTAACCGGCCCGCGTGCTCTTCGTGCGATCCCGCACAATGCAATTCTACAGCAGCTCGCTATACCGGCAAATATATTTGGCGGGATTGGTGACACGACCGGTGTCGAGGCAGAGCGCCTACTCACGCACGCGCATAATTCGCAACGCATGGGGCAGATTTTGTCGCTTGTTCGTGCTGCCCGTAGGCTGACAAGCTTACCGGTCCTTAGGGCCTATGGCGTCCTGTTCAATGCCAGCTTTTGGATCAGCAAGGCTGCGAGTGACAAAGATGCTGCCATGAGCGCCATGTGTCATGAGATCGCCGAACAGTTGGGCGACAACCAGACTTTTGCTGCGATCGGGAAATTGAGCAATCATTTCGCTGCCGATCTCGCAAAGCTCGACCGTGTATTAGTTGATCTGCATGGTGATCAGAAAAACCTTGACCGACGCAAAGCACGTAGGCCGATACATGCTCTACATGCGTTGCGGCAGGCTCTTGTTATGAAGGCCTTTTTGTTGGTTGCGTCGGTTCCCGTGTTCTCGGGGCGGCATGATATGACCAGACAAGGCTTGTTCGAGCTGGCTTTTGCCCTCGACTTCAGTGGACTTGCAGACGTGCTTGAAGAGATCTTCCCGGCCGACGCCGGCCACTCGTCCGCCCTAAATGGTGTGGAAGAGGAAGCCGATGTTCGGGTTGCGGATGCGCATGGTTATCCTGATATCCACGAAGGCGTCATTGCGCCATTACGTCAGATCGAACGCCAGATCAAAGAAATCAGCGTCGGCATCTCCCATTTCTATGACGCATGGGGATAGGTTCTAGGTCCGCTTTGCCGGACCTAGCCTAATCGAACGTGTCTTTAGTAGTCTGTGCCGCAGGTTTCTGTCGCATCCGTATCCGACATGATGCGTATGTCAGATAAGCCAATCGCTGCTTCGGATGAGCTGCGCACAACGAATGCTTCTCCGATATTTTCCATGTCTATACCGGCGCGGGCAAAGCAGCTTAGGTTTATACGTTGCTCGGTCCATTCAGATGAGGTCACGCGAATTGGTACGAGCGCATCGCCGCAACTGGATGTATCTCCGCACCCCATGCCGATTTGCAGATCAACAGGCGTGTCTCCAAAAGTCTTGATGTTGAAAGACAGTTCCATTGCGCCGTTTGATTGTCGGGACATGTCGACCGGAGCGAAGGCTGCAATGCGCATATCGGAATTGGGATCGCGCCACTCGACCTTTAAGGCGTCTTCTTGTGCGTTATGATCAGTTGCTGACACAGCCAGACCGCCGCCATCAAATGGCATCTCCGAGACACGGAAATCGCCGCCATCAATGTTCGCAAAAATCGACCATGGTTTTACTGTCTGGCCACCTGTAAAAAATACGTCCGTGCTGCTTCCAGAGTTCTCATCGATCCCTGATTCTTCGGACAAGTCTCCCAGACTTTCACGGCTCGCATATGTAAGCCCGTACCCGTAGGCAAATTGTGGGTCATAGTTTTCATCGCCAATGTTGAGGTCAGTTTGTGTTGCGCGTTTCGGCCATGAGAAAGGCAAGCGCCCCGTAAAGTCATAGGAGGCATCAGTTCTGAACAATAGGTCTGAGATGCCGCCACCTTCGCTGCCGGGCAACCATGCCGCGATGAAGGCGTCCGAATTGTTAAGCTCCGGATTTACCCACATGGGGCGACCTGACAGGAAGACCGAAACAACGGGTGTGCCAAGCTCTCTGTAAGCGGCGAGGCGGGTGGTATCAAAGCCATTCGGTTCGAAATCGAGGGTAGAGCGGTCTCCTTGGAACTCTGCATAGGCATCTTCACCATAGACAGCGATGATAACGTCAGCATCTTCGAGGCTGGTTCCATCGGCATCATAAAGAACGCGTCCGCCTGACGCTCCAACCGTTTCGCGAATGCCGTCGAGGATGCTCTGTCCATTGGGGAACTCGTCATTGGTGTGGGTGCCGCCTTGCCAAGACAAGGTCCATCCGCCAGAGGCCTTGGCAATACTGTCTGCGCCATCGCCAATGACGAGAATAGTTTGAGCAGCATTGAGAGGTAAAAGTTGCTCTTCATTCTTGAGAAGTACGAGGGACTCGCGCACAGATTGACGCGCAACATTGCGGTGTTCTGGAGAGCCAAGAAGCGACGTGTCACCTGCGAGCGCACGCGTGCTTGGCGCACCTTTTTCGAAAATGCCGGATTGTAGTTTTACCCGCAGGATACGGCGCACCGCGTCATCAAGGCGTTCTTGTGTAATCGTTCCGTCTTTGACGTGTTGTAGTGTGCTTTCGTAAATCCCTTTCCAGCTCGCTGGTGCCATGTACATGTCGATGCCTGCATTGAAAGCAGCGGGACAATCAGTATTTGTGCAGCCCGGGATTTGCCCGTGAGCGTTCCAGTCGCTGATCACAAAGCCTTGGAAGCCCATCCGGTCCTTCAGAACATCTGTGAGCAAAGCCCTGTTGCCCGTCATCTTGATGCCGTGCCAACTCGAGAAAGATGCCATAACGGATTGAACACCCGCTTCGAGTGCGGGGATGTAACCTTTTGCATGGATGTCGCGGAGTTCGGCCTCGCTAATTTTCGCGTCGCCCTGATCAGACCCGTTCTCTGTGCCGCCGTCAGCGAGGAAGTGCTTCGCTGCAGATATGACCCGCTGATCGCCCATAAACTCATCTGTCCCGAACTGGCCCTGAAGGCCGTTCACGATACTGGCTGAATAGGATGAGATAATGTCAGGGGACTCAGAGAACCCCTCAAATGTACGTCCCCAACGGTCGTCACGCGGTGCGGCGAGTGTGGGGGCAAAGGTCCAGTCATGACCGGACACGATAAGCTCGCGCGCTGTAACCTCGGAAATGCGCTCGATCAGGTCTGGGTTTTGAGCTGCGCCCAAGCCGATATTGTGCGGAAAGATCGTCGCGCCCGTCAGGTTGGCGTGGCCGTGAACTGCATCGATGCCCCAGATGATCGGAATTGCGACTTCAACGCCGTCTGTATCGATGGAAGCGTTGTAATACTCGTCAGCTGCTTTCAACCAAGCGTCTGCGTCTGCATAGGGAAGTGGACCAGGAGCCGAGTTCCCGCCACTTAGAACGGAGCCGAGACGATAATCTCGTACCTCTTGAGGGGTGACGGCAGCAGAGTCGGCTTGAATTGTCTGTCCGACTTTTTGTTCGAGTGTCATCTTGGCCAGAAGGTCATCGATACGGGCTTCAATTTCGGGATCGAGCGGTATGGGATCAAGGCGTGGCCACAGTTCCGGATTGATGACGCCTGCCTCTGCATGGGCGGTAAGGCGCGCCTCCGTTTCTGCAGTGTTGTCAGTTGCTTGAGGGTTTGAGCATGCTGTTGATAGGGCAAGAGCGCAGCCCAATAATGCTATAGAACTAACCTGTGTCACATCTCTCTCCATAGAAAATCAATGCACCTGTTATGGCATTGCGATACAAAATTGACAAGGTTGTCAATTTGGGTTTTGGTAATGCTGAGAACTTTAATTCACGAGGGTTGTGAGTATATGACATTATCAAGAAGGCAGGCATTGGCCGGAGGTTCCGCTTTTGCCGTTCTGGGGGGATGCCTATCTTCGCAACCCGGTTCCCGCACACTTGCAATCGAGATGTTCCAAGCTGATCTTGGGCGCGTGATCGATCGCAATCAGACGCTTGCAGTTCTTGGTGAAGGATATGTTTGGGCTGAAGGGCCAGCTTGGGATTTTGATCGTGAGCGGTTCTATTTTACCGATGTCCCGGAGAACAAGGCTTATGTCTGGACAGCGGATAACGGTGTGAGCCTTTTTATGGAGCCATCTGGTATCCCGAATGCCGAGGCCGCTGGATTTCGAGAACCCGGTGCGAATGGTCTTGTGATGGCGCATGACGGGCGCTTGCTGATCTGCAATCATGGGCGTCGTGCGGTCGAGGCTTTGGATATCGAAACCGGGCAGCGCGAAACCCTGACGGACACGTATGCGGGCCGCCGTTTTAATAGCCCAAATGATCTGATTCAAACTTCAGACGGCGTGATCTACTTTACGGATCCGCCTTATGGGCTAGAAGGACTTGATGCCTCCCCGTTAAAAGAGCTGGGCGCAAACGGGGTTTATCGTCTTGATCCAGACGGAGATGTGACGCGTGTCCTGGATGATATGACATTCCCGAATGGTATTGCTCTGTCGGTTGATGAGCAATTTTTGTTGATCAGCCAGTCGGATCCGGCCGCGCCCATCATTCGGCGTATCGGGTTGAAAGATACCTCGGTAGACGAGGTTTGGTTTGATGCAAAGCCATATATGAATGGCAAGCTAGGATTGCCTGACGGTATGGCTGTTGCTGCGAGTGGTCATGTGTTTGCGACAGGCCCTGGCGGCGTGTTCATACTCGACCCAAACGGCAGCCCCCTTGGTAGAATAGATACACAAAGCCCCGCAGCAAACTGCGCCTTCGGCGAAGATGGCAAGACGCTTTTTATAACAGCGCAGGACAGATTGCTAAGCGTGCGTACAAAAAACCGAGGCGCAAACTGGGGGTAGGTATTCGTGTAAAGGCTGGCAATTCTGCTGGAGTCTAGTTTGAGCATTGAAATCGTATGGCAAACAGGAAACAAAATTTGGGCTTCCTGTTTGGCTATGGTGTCGGGGATTTCGGACTTAATATCTATTGGAACAGCCTGTCACTCATACTTGTGTTCTGGTATGCTGATGTCGTCGGGCTTGAGCCGTATATTGCGGGGTTCATTTATTCAGTAGGCGTATTTTGGGATGCTATATCAGATCCTATCATCGCGATTATTGCTGCGCGGAACCGGAGCCGGCACGGCGCCTATCGACCATTTATTCTATATGGCGGGGTTGGCTTAAGTTTGAGCTTCAGTCTCCTGTTCTGGATGCCGCCGCTCGAAGGTGGGTGGCTGATTATACATTTGTGTCTCGTGCACATGCTCTTTCGGACAACCTATACTTTGGTCGCGGTCCCTTATGCGGCGATGTCATCGCGGCTATCATTTGACAGCCAGGAGCGAATAGAGCTTTCCGGCATCAGAATGATGTTCGCTTTTGCCGGGCTGCTTGTTGTCTCCGGCTGCTGGTTTCCATTGAGCCGCTTTTTCGGGAACGGTGATGAAAGTTCTCCGACGGGGTTCTTTTTGACGGCTGTTGTCGGTGCTGCATTGGCAACTGTGGTGTTGACGATCTGCTTTTTTGCAACGGAAGAAAAGACACCGCCGGGCGTGACCAAGGTGCAAGGTTTACGGAGCTTTCTCGTCGCATTTCGAGGGAACCCCGCATTGCGCGTTTTGCTACTGACGATTTTCCTGCATTCTGCTGCGACAGCCAGTTTCAACATCCCGCTAGCATTTTTCATTGAGGCGAATGAAGGCTTGTTTGCTGCCAAAGAGGTCGTCATGACGGCTTTTGCTTTAGTGACATTAGTGTCCGTGTCGTTATGGACATATTTGTCGGCTAAGCTCGGACGGAAGCGAACTTGGCTCATCGCGACCGCTTTGATCGCCTTGCTCGGGGTGTGGTTTCTCGTTTTCGGACCGTTTCTTGTGGCAGGTGTCCCAGTACAGATTATCCTCTTTGGTGTCGGGTTTAGCGCGTTCTCCGTGCTTGTCTGGTCTTACATTCCGGACACTGTGGAGTTTGGCCAATATGCACATGGCGAACGGGCCGAGGGGGCTGTGTTTGGGCTGGTTTTATTCGTTAAGAAATTCTCCGGTGTGATAATTGGCATAACGGTTGGCGCAGTGCTGACATGGGTTGGATATGATGCAAGCCTTGAAACGCAGGAGCCAGATATCGCGACAAGATTGGGCTATTTTCTAACAATAATGCCATCGATATTGCTAATCCTGTCGACTGTTGTAATTATGAGACTACCGCTGGATAGGCATTTGCATGCTAAAATCGTGGATGAATTGTCCGGCTAACCCTTTGTGGTAACCCAATTTGGTAGAAAGGGGAGCATATGGCGGCGACGCTACCGAAGATGAAGGACGTTGCCGAACTGGCAGGTGTTTCGATCAAGACAGTTTCACGCGTGCTAAACAATGAACCACATGTCCAACATGCTGTGCGAGAACGCGTTCAGGACGCTGTCAGCAGTTTAGGATATGTGCCGAGTAAATCTGCGCGAAGTTTGCGAGGAAGCCGCTCCTATTCAATCAATATGATTTGCCACTCCGACCGCAGTAATTACATAAATGCGATCCAGTTCGGAGCGGTCATGGCGTGTCAGAAACGTGGATACCAGTTGACGATTTCTCTGGTCGATACGTTCGAAGATAAATCGGTGGCAGAGGTGAAGGCCGCGTTTGAGAGAATCACAACACACCCAAAGCCGGACGGCATGCTGTTGGTGGCACCGCTCGCGAACAATCCGATTGTTGGACAGGCATTAGAAGAGCTGGGTATGCGCGTGGTTCGGATCGGTCCGGCAGGCGTGACCGATAATGATATGCGTGTTGCTATTGATGAACGTCAGGCAGCTTTTGAAATGACCGAGCATCTTCTTGACCTCGGCCATACGCGTATAGGGTTTGTGCGCGGGAAAGAAAACCAAGCTGCAACCGAAGAACGGTTTTTGGGATACAAGGCTGCTTTGCTCGCACGAGGGATCAGCATGGATTCCAAATGGGTGCGTAAAGGCCAATTTAAGTTTCGTTCAGGGGTCGCCGCCGCAGAAAAACTGTTCGAACTGGACCAGCCTGTTACAGCCATTTTCGCGTCCAATGACGACATGGCAGCGGGCGTGATGATGGTGGCTAATCGACAGGGCATTAAAGTCCCTGAAGACCTGTCAATTGTAGGGTTCGATGATTCTGAAATTGCAGAAAATATGTGGCCGATGTTGACGACGGTGCGCCAGCCATTGCAGCAATTTGGGGAGGTTGCGGCTCTAAAACTGATCGAAAGTCTTGGGCAGCCGGTTTCGCCAGATACCGCTCCTACGATTTTGCCGCACCAGATGGTCATCCGGAAATCAGCTTCTAAGCCTAGGTCTGCTGCTACCTAGTTTTGGTGTTTGACAGCACATTGAATCGTGAATCATATTTGACAGCGCTGTCAAAAAGATATGAAGTCATTTCAAATGGACTTATCTTGATAGTATTTGGAATAAAGCTATCCGATAATTTTGCTTAATGGAGGTAGTTATGGGTCTGGGAACAATCGATCTGGTCGTATTGGCAATCTATGCGATGGGATTATTGGGAATCGCATTGTGGGTGTCTCGCGAACCAGCGGGGGAATCCAAGAACACTGAAGATTATTTCTTGGCGGGTAAAGCTCTGCCTTGGTGGGCTATCGGTGCCTCGTTGATCGCGGCAAATATTTCGGCCGAGCAGATCATTGGCCAGTCCGGACAAGGCTTTGTCGTCGGGCTCGCCATTGCTGCATATGAGTGGCAAGCGGCCATCGTCTTGCTCGTTGTAGCGGCATTCTTCCTTCCGATATTCCTAAAGCGCGGCATCTACACTATGCCCCAGTTTCTCGAAACGCGGTTTGGTGCGAGCGTTAAAACCATTATGGCGGTGTTCTGGATCTTCTTGTACACGGCCGTAAATTTGACCGCCGTTCTGTTCGGCGGGGCGCTGGCAATCGAGGCGGTAACAGGCGTCGGAATCTTCACAGGCATGACGATGCTTGCTTTGTTCGCGTTGGTTTACTCGGTTTATGGGGGGCTGAAGGCAGTCGCTCTGACCGACATTATTCAGGTGGTTATATTGATCCTTGGCGGGCTTGCGATCACATGGATTGTGCTCGGTATGGTCGGTGGCGATGGCGGTCCTTTTTCGGGTCTGTCAGTGCTCATGGGAGAACTCCCTGGCCACTTTGAGATGATTTTCGATCGCGATGACAAAGGCTATGGAGACCTTCCTGGCATTTGGACATTGCTTGGTGGTCTATGGGTGCTTCACTTTAGCTATTGGGGATTCAACCAGTATATCATCCAGAGAGCACTCGGAGCTGAAAGCCTTCAGGAGGCCCAAAAAGGGTTGGCATTCGCTGCACTTCTGAAGTTTCTGATTCCGCTGATCGTAGTTATTCCCGGCATTGCCGCGCTCTATTTGGCTCAACAGGGGACGCTAGATATGGCGGCGCTCAACCCTGATATTTGTTCTGTGGTCGATGGAAAAGACGTGTGCGGGAAGCCCGACAGTACATATGGCGTGTTAATGGCGCTAATGCCTGCAGGTATCCGAGGGCTTATCTTCGCTGCACTGGTTGCGGCAATTGTTTCCTCGCTGGCGTCTATGATTAACTCGATCTCGACGATCTTCACGATGGATATATATCGCGACTACATAGCCAAGGATAAAACCGAGGGCCATTATGTGATGACTGGCCGCATTACAGCCGTGTGCGCGATGTTGATTGCGCTGATGGTTGCAATTCCCTTGCTCGGTTCGAATGAGAGCATCTTCCAAGCGATCCAGGAATATACCGGGTTTGTTGCACCGGGGATTGTGGCAGTGTTCGTATTAGGGTTTTTCTGGAAGCGGACAAATACGCAAGGGGCATTTGCGCTACTGATTTCATCTGTGGTGCTGTCGCTTCTGTTTTACGTCTCCGTGAATAATCCGGCGCTTCTGGCTGAAGGGATTGAAGTACCGCGCAATGCTGCGATTTCCGGCATTATGGGCGGCATTTTCGATCCGGTGCTCGGGCTGGTAGATTTCACCGTGATCAGTATGCCATTTGTGGTGAGGATCTGGTTCATCTTTTTGCTCTGCCTCGTGATCGGAATTGCAGTATCGCTCGTGACACCTGAACCTCAGCCGGATCAGCCTGTTGATTTGGGCGGGATCGAATTCTCCACCAGTACCGGCTTCAAGATTTCTGCGGCGGTTATCGTGGTGATCCTGATCGGAGTGTATGCAATCTTCTGGTAAGAAGTAATACCGCTGAGAATTAGAACGAAAAACGCCCCGGCCTTGGAAAAGTCCGGGGCGTTCCCCTGTCCGCATATAAGGCGGACAAGAAAGCTAAGGAAATATGGGAGTTTTCCTATAGCTTTCCCTGCTTCATTTGTGTCACCGCAAAGTCTACTGCCCGAGCCGTAAGCGCCATATAAGTGAGTGATGGATTCTGACAGGCGCTTGATGACATGCAGGCCCCATCCGTCACGAATACGTTGTCGACATCATGACATTGGTTATGGGCGTTGAGCACTGAAGTTGATGGATCCCGGCCCATTCGAGCGCCGCCCATTTCGTGGATGCCCAAGCCTAAAACCGTATCTCTTGTATATGGTTTGACATCGACACAGCCCCCAGCCACGAGCATTTCCGCGGCGGTGGTTGCCATGTCTTCACGCATCCTAATCTCATTCTCGCGCAGTTTCGCGTCAATGTGAATTTGCGGCATTCCATGCTTATCCGTTTTGGTTGGATGCAAGGTTACGCGGTTATCGACATGCGGCAGCGTTTCACCAAAGCCGGTTAAACCAACATCCCAACCTGCCGGTGTGCGTAGGCTGTTTTTATACTCGGCGCCAATCCCTCGCTTGTATGAGGTAGACTCCCAAGATGGCCGATTGGCGCGCCCTTGAAACGCATACCCTCGTAAAAAGTACTGATCATCCCGCTCGAGGTTTCGGAAGCGTGGAATATACAAACCATTTGGACGCCGGCCCTTATAGTATTTGTCGTTGTGGTGTGCGTATTTGCCCGTGGCACCGGAGCGATGATGATGGTCCATAATGTATCGGCCGAGTGTGCCGGAGCCATTTGCAAATCCCGTTTGAAATGTTTCATTTGCCGAATTCAGCAAGATTTGAACCGTACCGAATGTTGATGCGCACATGAAAATAATGCGGGCCGAATATTCCTGACGGGCGCCTGTCTTACGGTTTACAGTTTGAACACCAGTCGCTTTCCTGGTTGCCGGATCGTAGACGATGCGTTCAACCTGCGTGTCCGAAACCAGTGTCATATTGTTCGTGCGGCTGGCTGCAGGCAAAGTCGCAGAAACAGACGAAAAGTACGCGCCGAACGAGCATCCGCGTTGACACTGGTTGCGAAATTGGCATGAGCCTCGACCGAGTTCTAACTGTTCTTGAGTTGGCTCCGTCAGATGCGCGGCCCGCCCGATTATAAGCTTGCGGTCAGGGAAGGCAGCTTCTAACCCCGCCTTGATATCTTTTTCAACAATATTGAGTTGCATTGGAGGTTGGAAGTGCCCGTCAGGCAGTTGCGGTAGGCCTTCGGCAGACCCTGATACGCCGACGAACTTCTCAACATGATCATACCAGGGCGCGATATCATTATAGCGGATCGGCCAATCTACGCCGTGACCATCACGCTTGTTGGAATTGAAATCCATTTCACTCCAACGGTAAGTCTGCCGCGCCCATAGGAGCGAGCGCCCGCCCACTTGATCTCCGCGAATGTAGGTGAACTCCGTGCCTTCTTCGACTGAATAGGGATTATCTGCATCTTTGGCGAAGAAGTTTTGAGTGGACTCGCGAAAGGCATAGCATTGGCTTTGTATAGGGTTGTCTGCCCGCATCTGTGGGGTGATCGTATCCCGACCGGGCCAATCCCAGGGGGCTGTGTTCTCGCCCGTATAGTCAACGCCTTTTTCTACGTCGCGCCCGCGTTCCAAAACAAGCGTCTTCATGCCTTTTTCAGAAAATTCCTTTGCAGCCCAGCCGCCAGACATTCCCGAACCCACGATGATGACATCAAAATCAGCCATATTTTTCCCCTATAGCTGCTTCTAAATGCCGGTGGTCAGCCAAGCGCGGCCGACCTCTTCGAGATCGATATTGCCATTGTATTCGCCTGGTATTGGATCGTACTGAAGCTCGGCCGTTGCTGATTCTGACGTGTAATATCCGAACACCACAGCTTGCTTGAGCTTTCGCCAGACTTCAGTTGCGAGTGTTACTCCGCCACCTGAATCGAGTTTTTTCAGAATTGATTTCTGATGGGTCTGACTTGCATCAACGAAGCTTTTGGCTGTTCGTTCGCGGGCCATTTCGTCAAATATTGTGAGGCCCGCTTCGAACTGGATGCGTTCTTCATCGGAGTAGTGTGTGGTAAGTAAATACTCGATATAGGCGGGGACGCGAGCATCTTTAGCACCTGGCGTGTCGGTCCGCGGGATAATCAGCTCACAGATTTGTTTGACCAGTTCCATATACCGGGTAGACTCCTTGGTGACCGGAGCTGAACACGAGGCTAGAGCACTCATAAGAGGCAAGCTTGCTGTGCCACACGTTGTATACAATACGCCCCGTAGAACCGCCCTGCGGCTTGGTACTGTTACGTCTCGAACCGTCATGTTGGTCATCCCAGTCAGTTATTAGTGCTATTGGTTTCACGCACACATTTACAAATTGTCCTACGTTGTCAATTATGCCTGTGATAGGTCGTACGTCAAGCGGCGTGCGGAAAAGAGACACAGCTTTTGGCTAATGAAGCCTCGTGAGGAACGTGTTTAGGCTTAGGCGCGCATGGCGCGGGTCTGGCGATATGGGAAAGCCTGGAGGGATCGCGCCCGAGTGTAGGGTGCGGCCGCGATATATGATCATCCGGTCGGGCCGCGCGTCGACAGTTCCTATCAGCTCATAGCGTTTATCACTGCCGCAAATATAGTCTTGTGCTGGTGCCCCGTGGGTTTTCATGTCCGTGGTAAGCGCTGTTTTGTATTCGGTCAGACGATCGGGCGTGACCGTTTCAAAACCGGTGCGGCGTTGACGATAGAAGGATGTGCCGCCTGTTTCTGGTCCTTTTAGATAATGAAGTAGAGCTAGCAAGTCTGGGCCAGTGTCATCAAAATGAGGCATGCATTGGTGGACCGATAGAGCAGTGCGCTGGGTGGTGACCATAGAGAAGGTGCAACTCTCGGTGTGGCCTCCACGATCAAATCCGAAAACCTGATAAAAAATTTCCGTTAGCAATTTTCCGCGTCCAGCTAAGTAATTTACGTCGGCAGGAGCTCGGTGGCCCGGATACCCACCTAAGGCGGGTTCGTAATGGCAATTTGCGGCTTTCTCCATCAATTCATCAAGTTGCCCGCTGAAATCATCGATAATGACAATCGGCTCTTCTTCGTTTCCAAAACGCACGATTTTGTAGTTATGTTGTAAGTCGTCCATAATGATGATGTGGCTTTGGGCTAATCTCGGCGTCTCATGTCAACTATGGGTGCTGAGCGCTTCTCCGTCAATTGACAACGTTGACAATAAGCTTAGGATTGAAAGGAAAGATCGTTGGGGGACACTGTGGCTAAAGGGAAAAAGCTCGCGCAAGTCGTCATTGTTGGTGGCGGTACGGCTGGCTGGATGAGCGCGGCCGGTCTTTCAAGCATGCTGGGTAAAACCGGACTTTCTATCACACTGATTGAGTCCAAGGCCATCGGAGCAGTTGGTGTTGGCGAGGCAACCTTGCCTCACATCAAGTTTTTCAATGACTCGATTGGAATCAACGAAGCCGAATTTATGGCTGCGACGTCCGCGACGTTCAAGCTTGGGATAGAGTTCGTTGACTGGGCGCGCAAAGGGGACAGCTATATCCATCCGTTCGGAGATTTCGGTCTGGCAAATGACGGGATCAGCTTCCATCAATATTGGAATAGCCAGAAAGATAATCCCGAAACCGGTCCGCTTGATCTTTACTCGCTGCCGGTCATGGCTTGCCGTGCGGCAAAGTTCCAGCCGCCAGCGGATGACCCAAGATCGGTCCTATCGACCTATCGGTATGCCTATCAATTCGATGCTTTGAAATATGCGCCTTTCCTGCGCAAACATGCGGAGGCGCACGGTGTTAAGCAGCTTGAGGGAAAGGTGGTGGATGTGCACCTTGATCCGGAGCAGGGAAGTGTTCAGTCGGTTGTACTTGAGAACGGGGATGTCATCCATGGCGACCTGTTTATTGATTGCACGGGGTTCTTTGGCTTGCTGATCGAAAAGGCGCTCGAGACCGGCTATGACGAATGGACGGACTGGTTGCCGTGTGACCGCGCCGTGGCAGTGCCATGCCAAAGTGCCGGCCCGCTATTGCCCTATACGCGCGCCACAGCTGACAAAGCAGGTTGGCGATGGCGTATTCCTTTGCAGCATCGAACGGGCAATGGTCATGTCTATGCGAGTGGCTTTACAACTGATGCTGAGGCTGAACGTGCACTCGTTGATAACCTGGAGGGCGAGATGCTGTCCGAGCCACGCCAGTTGCGCTTTGTAACGGGCAAGCGGAAGAAGCTATGGAACCGGAATTGTGTGGCAATCGGCTTGTCAGGCGGGTTTCTTGAGCCTTTGGAATCGACAAGTATTTATCTGATTCAAGAGGGCATCACCAAGCTGCTGGAACATTTTCCGCAGACGACCGATTTCATGGATGATGCAGAGGAATACAACCGTCTCATTGACCTTGAATTCGAACGCGTGAGAGATTTTCTTATCTTGCACTATCATGCAACCGAGCGGGATGATTCCGACTTTTGGAACCATGTGCGAACTATGGAGATTCCAGCATCGCTCGCGGAAAAGATGGAGCTGTTTCGGGCGCGTGGGCGTGTGGTCAAGTATGATCACGGCCTGTTCCTTAGTCCGAGTTGGGTGGCTGTATATCTTGGCCAGCGCGTGATCCCGAGCCAATATGATGCCCGCGTCGATCTTTTGTCCGATGATGATATTGCGGCACATATGGAGGGTTTGCGAACACTCATGAAGACCGCGGCCAGCGGGATGAGCGATCATCAAACCTATATCAATTCCAATGGCATGGCGGGCCAATTCTGATGAAGGACGGCGGCGCAATTCGAAAGATCGTTATAGTTGGTAACGGCTTGCGAGCCTGGTTGCCCGCAGCATACTTGTCTGCGCGGCTACCGAAGACTGTTTACTCGATTTCGGTGGTCGAATATGGGAAGAAGTATGACATTGGCAGCCTTGTAGCGCGGCCTATGGTGCGGCGTATGCATCAACTGCTTCAAATCTCCGAGCAGGAACTCGCACAATCTGCGAATGCCAAATTGGTTCTTGGGGTTAGCGTGCCGCACAGCTCAGGGCAGACAATCACAATGCCATATGGGCAATATGGCGTTGATCGCGCCGGCGCGGAGTTTCATCAGTATTGGCGCCGTGCCTTTGGCGAAGGACAAGCAAAAGAGCTTTCGGAGTATAACCTCGCATATAAGCTTGATCAGGCCGGCGTCTATGCTCGCAGTGCTCCAAAAGGGCTGCCTGCGATTGATTATGGGTATTCCTTAAGCCAAGCGGGATATTGTGAGCTACTTAAAGCCCATGCGCTGGGTGCGGGTGTTTCATGTCATGAGGGAGCAGCAGGTTCTGATGGTTTGTCGTGTGGGGCTGGTCATGTCACGCGCATACCAACGTCGGACGGGAATGCGGAATGTGATATGGTAATTGACGC
Organism: Hyphomonadaceae bacterium; assembly: GCA_039942135.1. GTDB lineage: Bacteria > Pseudomonadota > Alphaproteobacteria > Caulobacterales > Hyphomonadaceae > CALLCD01. Next base: position 15,470 of record JBDVDE010000073.1, on the reverse strand, counting down.
GAATATGTGCGCCAGTACATCGACCGCAGATAAGTCTAGGCTTTCTGGTTGGCACGGAAATATTCTGCAGCTGCCGAACCAAAGTCCCATACCTGGCATAGAGCTTCAGCTCTTGATCATGGCAATGGAGCGATTGATTGGTCTCTGGCCAGATAGACAGTTTCTTGCTTGTGAAACCGGAGAGTATAATCGCCTTGACCGTGCCGTACGAGACAGAGTTGCAGATATGGAATTATTGTTCTCTCGAGGCGTTGAAGAGATTAAGCAAAGTGCAGCCTTGGCCCGAAAGATAAAAGTGTTTTCGAGGCGGGGGCGGATTCCGATCGAAGACCATGAGGTGTTCTCAAAGTCTGAATGGCTTGCGGCGCTCATTGGCAGCGGCATTATGCCCGTCCAACATGATCGGCTTGCGGATAGGATTCCAATCGGAGATCTATCTCGCTGGCTAAGGTCGATAGATTTGGCGATTACGCAGACTGTGGAGCGGGCGAAAGAAGGGCGGAGGGTCAGATGAGTTCAGTCCGGAAGATCGTCATTGTTGGTGGAGGTACTGCCGGCTGGATGGCGGCGGCGGCCTTGTCCAAACTGTCGGGGGGAGCCGACCTCTCGATCAAGCTTGTTGAGTCAGAGCAGATTGGTACTGTTGGTGTCGGCGAAGCCACTATCCCGCAACTCGCCAAGTTCAATCAAATGCTGGGCATAAACGAAGATGAGTTTGTTAAGGCGACACAGGCGACCTTTAAGCTTGGAATAGAGTTTGCCGACTGGGGACAGATTGGCGAACGCTACTTCCATCCATTCGGTGTCCACGGTGTAGATCTCGAAGGGATCGAGTTTCATCATTACTGGGCAAAGATGAAAGCACTGGGTGATGATCGGCCTATACAAGACTATTCTTTGAACTCGCGGGCAGCCTATGCCGGGAAATTTTTGCGGCCATTGCCCGAGCATGGCAGTTTCATGAATCGCATAGCCTACGCATTTCACTTTGATGCGGTGAAATATGCGATGTTCCTGCGCAAGTTTTCCGAAGGCAAAGGTGTTGAACGCATTGAAGGCGTTGTTTCTGACGTGAAGATCGACGGAGAGAGTGGCTTTATAGAACGTGTTCAACTGGCTGATGGTCAGAATTTGGAAGGCGATCTTTTTCTCGATTGTACCGGATTTCGCGGGGTTTTGATCGAAGGTGCTTTGCGCACAGGATATGATGATTGGAGCAATTACCTTCCTGTCGATCGGGCAATTGCAGGCAGCACGCAAAGCGTTGGGCCCCCACCGCCATATACGCGCGCAACTGCGCGCGAGGCGGGATGGCAGTGGAAGATTCCGCTACAGCACCGAACCGGAAATGGCTATGTATATTGCAGTCAGTTTCTAGACGACGGGCAGGCCAAGACCGATTTCCTCTCTGCGCTCGACGGGGCTTCTTTGGGCGAGCCGAAGCAGTTGAGGTTCGTGACAGGGCGGCGGAAGAAGTTCTGGAATAAAAACTGTGTTGCGCTTGGTCTATCGGCTGGCTTTATGGAGCCACTAGAGTCGACAAGCATCCATCTTATCCAGTCAGGCATTTCCAAACTGATTGCACTGTTTCCGGATAAGAATATGCCTGTGGTGGAGCAAGACGAATATAATCGCTTGCTGACAAATGACTACTTCCATATCCGTGACTTTCTAATCATGCACTACAAAGTGACGAGGCGAAATGATACGGCGTTTTGGCAGCACATCCAGAATATGCCGATGCCGGATTCGCTTCAGCACAAACTTGACCTTCTGCAATCGCGTGGCCGGTTCTTTAAGTATGACTCCGAGCTTTTTGATGTAACGAGTTGGCTTGCAGTCGTGGCGGGACAAGGTCAGCCGCCCAATGGGTTTAATCCCATGGCAAATGGATTGAGCGAACATAACGTCACCCAAAGTCTCAAAAACATACGTGGCCTAATAGATAAAACTGTCGCCGCGATGCCAAGCCATGAAGCGTTTATCGAGCGCTTTTGTAAATCAGCTCCTATACCTGAAGGTAGTGCAAACCAATGACCGACAATATCGAGAAAGTTCTAATCGTCGGGGGCGGCACAGCTGGATGGATGGCGGCTGCAACGCTGGGCCTACTGCTTGAGAATACACCGACTGAAGTACATTTGATCGAGTCGGAAGCGATTGGAACGGTTGGTGTCGGCGAAGCGACAATCCCACCCATTATAATGTTCAATGAAATGCTGGGGATCGACGAGGATACATTTGTCAAAGAAACAAATGCGACTTTCAAACTGGGGATCGAGTTCAACAATTGGGGCGGGAAAGGCGAGTCGTATATCCACCCATTTGGAGATTTCGGAATCGATTTCGATATCATCCCATTTTATCAATATTGGGTCAGTCAGAATATACAGGGCCTAGGTGCTGACTTGTTCGATTATTCCCTGATGGTTCAGGCCTGCCGTAAGCGCAAATTTATGCGCCCCCTAACTGATCGTCCAAAATCGGCGCTCGCGGGTATCAACTACGCATTCCAGTTTGATGCCGGACTCTATGCTGCGTATTTGCGACGGTACGCCGAAAGCAAAGGCGTACGCAGGCATGAAGGGCGGATAACAAATGTCCGCCAGACCGTTGCGACAGGGTTCATCGAAGCGGTAGAGACGGAAACTGGACAAGTATTGGAAGCGGACTTTTTCATCGATTGTTCCGGGTTTCGTGGACTGTTAATCGAAGGAGCGCTTGAAACCGGTTACGAGGATTGGCGAAAGTGGCTTCCGTGTGATCGAGCTATAGCTGTTGGATGCGAAAAAACCGAGCCATTGATCCCCTATACAAAGGCCACCGCACACGATGCCGGCTGGCAATGGCGTATTCCGTTACAGCACCGAACCGGAAACGGACATGTCTACTGTAGCGAGTTTATCAGCGATGATGAGGCCGCTTCTGTATTATTGGAAAATTTGGATGCCGAGCCGATTTCGGACCCGAAATTTTTGCGTTTTATGACAGGGCGTAGAAAGAAATTCTGGAATAAGAACGTCTTGGCTTTGGGGCTTGCAGCTGGTTTTATGGAGCCATTGGAGTCGACCAGCCTACATCTCGTTCAAACTGGGCTGGCCCGATTGATGACGCATTTTCCCGACAAGCGATTCGTTCAAGCAGATATTGATGCCTTCAATGACCGTACTGTTCTGGAGTATGAACGGGTTCGGGATTTTCTAGTTTTGCATTATTCTGCAACCAAGCGCACGGATACGGCATTCTGGCGTCATTGCCAGTCGATCGAGAGACCACCGCACCTTGTCCGAAAAATCGAGCAGTTCATGGGGGCGGGTAGGGTGTTTGAAGATTCGAATGATCTATTTAGTCAAGCCAGTTGGCTCGCGGTGATGTATGGACAGGGGATAAAGCCTCAAGGCTGCAATCCAATTACAGGCAAAGTAGCTCCCGAAAAAATTACCGAAATTTTGGGTCAAATCCATAATACTATCCTAAATTCGGTGGATGTAATGCCCGGCCATACCGATTTTATAGAGCAACACTGCTTAGCAAAAAGTCAATAGCTACAGTGTGGTAGGGTATTTTTCGCCGTTTCTGGTATTGAAATTGCAACTTTCATATCACACAGATCAGATAATTTTCAACATTTCGTGAGATCGCATATTGACTAATGCTCTTAAGTAAGTTCACTTGAATTGACAACGGTGTCAGGTTTTGTCGGAAACGAGGACAATCTCGTGCAGCTAAACACGCCGGTGGCAAAACTAGGGAGAGTGTGAAATGTCTTTTGGGGACAAAATAATGAAAAGAAAAAAAGCAATGAGAACGGTTTTGGCGGGAGTCTCAGCTGTCGCGCTGTGCTCGTCATTGCCGATGATGGCGTATGCGCAAGATGCTCAAGGCGGGGCAGACGGCGAGTCTGATGAAGAGCTCGCGCTTGAAAGCGTCGTTGTTAAGGGGATACGTGGCTCGTTGAAGAGCGCGCAGGATATCAAGCGGAATGCGGATACATTTGTTGATGCGATTTCCGCGTCTGACATCGGCGCCTTGCCGGACCGGTCAGTTTCAGAAGCGCTTCAGCGTGTACCGGGTGTCTCGGTTATTCGTTTCGCCGGTCCTAATGATCCGGACCACTTTGCTGTGGAAGGTTCGGGCGTTGTGATCCGTGGACTACCGTTCGTGCGCTCCGAGTTGAACGGTCGCGATGTGTTCGGCGCTAATGCTGGTGGCGTGCTTGGGTTTGAAGATGTTTCCCCGGAGCTTCTTGGTAGTGTTCAGGTTTTCAAAAACCAGACGGCTGATCTAATTGAAGGCGGTATCGCGGGTACGATTGATCTGCGGACACGGTTGCCATTCGATAGCGATGACCAGGTTTTTGCATTCTCTCTTGAAGGTAACTATGGTGACTTGCGCAAGCAGTTTACGCCTTCTGGATCAGCTCTGTATTCGAATAGCTGGGATACAGACCTAGGCCGCTTTGGTTTCTTGGTGAACGGCTCTTACAACGAGCTCAAGTCACGCGCAGACGGCACGCAACTCGCTGATTTCCGTGACCCAAATAATCTTGACGGTACTATCGAGGGTGACTCGCCCGGCGCAGTTTTCATTCCTCAAGGGATTGGGATACGGACGCAAGATTTCGATCGTGAACGTCAATCTTATGGAGCTGCATTGCAGTGGGAAAGCCCAGACCGCAGAATTCAGGCTGCTTTTCAGTTCTTGCGTTCTGACTCGACCCTGCAATGGGGCGAGAGTGTTATCGAGACCGTTGTCGATGGAAACAATCCACAGCCTGATTTAGATCAGACAGACTTCACATTCGATGATGATGGGATTTTCACCAGTGGAACGATCAATGATTCAAGCCAGTGGCGTGGTCCAAACGGGACAGCAGTTTCTCTTAATCCTGAAGGTGGTCAGCAGCTTGCGCTGTTCCGCGAACGTCGCGAAGAAGACGTTACAAACGACTATGGCTTTAACCTCAAGTTCGCGCCAACTGAAAATCTTCGCTTTAACCTCGATGCTCAATACATCGACTCATCGGCTGATATTGTCGACGTAACTGTTCATTCTTCATTCTTTGCACCAGTCCGGGTCACAGAGAACGGGAGTATTCCAGACGTCACCTTTATTCTTCCTGATGAAGGGGTAAACCCGAACAATACCTTTGTTCGATCATTCCTCGATCATACGACAGTGAATGATGCAGACGAGATATCTTTCCGTGCGGATGTTGAATATGACTTCTCCAATGATGGTTGGCTGAAGTCGGTTCGCGCCGGCGCGCGATTTGCCAATCAGGAAACGTTGATCCGCGAATCCGATTTTAACTGGGGCAATGTATCGGAAGTGTGGACTGGACGTGATCTCGATCCAACATTGGACGGCACCCAGTCTGTCTTGTTGCTCAGCAATCCGGCGATTTCGCAATTCTTCGGTGGAGAGGGCTTTGAGAATTTTCAAGGCAGAAGCAATGATGTGATCGGTTTGGGCGCGGGTGTTCCAATTTACCGTGGGCCTGGTGCGGACGACTTGATTGGCTTCCAGAATGCCGTGAATGCATTGTTTGATGCTGGTGGCGGCTCTAGCCCCTCAGGAGCGACAGTGCTGAGTGGTCGCGATGGTGTCATACCGGGGACACAGTTTCTGCCAAGCGAAATTGGTTCCGTCGAGCGGGACAACTTTGCAGCGTACACCCGTTTCGATTTCGGGTTTGATAGATTCCTTGGAAGCAATTTCGCGCTCGATGGCAATATTGGTATCCGGTATGTACGTACGTCACGTGACGTCGATACATCGATCACCGTCGACTCATTTGATCAGACGTTCCCGACCTTCAATCTTTGTGATCCGGACGTCAGGGCGGCTATGGAGACCCCGGGTAATCTGATAGATATTCCGGCCATTTGCGGGGTCGACGATGCCACGCTCCAAGATATCCAAGACTTTTTTGGGGACGGCTTCTTTGTCGAAGGGCGCCAGAGCCTGTCATATGATGAGTGGTTGCCAAGCTTGAACCTCAAGCTTGATATCGGGAATGAGCAACTCATACGATTTGCTGTCTCGCGGTCATTGTCACGGCCGAATGTGGATGACCTAAACCAGTTTGTGTCGATCAATACACAGAGCCCGATTGATGCTGGCTTGGACGCCGATGGTCGTACAATCAGTGTCTTCAATGGCTTTCAGGGAAACCAAACGGGTAATGCATTGTTGCTGCCGCAGACATCTGTGAACTTTGACGTATCTTGGGAATGGTACTTTGCTGAGACCGGTTCTTTGACCGTGTCAGGTTTCCATAAGATTATTAATGACTTCATCATTCCAGCTGGCGTTCCAATTGAAGCGACCAATAATGATGCAACATTAGTGGTCGCCCGAAACGCGCCAATCAACGGGGACGAGAATAGCACACTGTCAGGGTTTGAAATTGCGTATCAGCAGTTTTATGACTTCCTGCCGGGGCCATTTGATGGACTTGGGACACAGTTCAACTATGCATTCATCGATGCCAATGGTGTGCCTGATCTGATTGATCCGGCTCTGGATGTAGATGATCCAATTCAGCCGCGTTTTGATATCGACCGTGGTATCTTTGCCCGCGTCTCGCGTCACAACATCAACGCGATTGGACTCTATGAAAAGGGGCCATATCAGGCGCGCGTTGCATATAACTGGCGCTCGGAGTTCCAGGTGACACCGCGTGATGTGATCGATCCGTTTGCATCGATTTATCAGCCAGCAACTGGTCAGCTTGATGCGTCATTCTTCTATGACATTAGTGACAACTGGAAAGTTGGCGTTCAGGGTGTGAACCTGCTTGATGACGTGACGGAGACAACGCAGTCGGTTGTTGATGGAAGGGAAGTTCGAGCTCCTCGGTCCTTCTTTACAAACGACCGTCGTTTCTCCGTCATCCTAAGGGCGTCGTTCTAACGACTTAGGGGACAGTAGAGTACGCAAAAGAGAACCCCCGAAGATCTAGGCTTCGGGGGTTCTTGATTTTTGAGGATGTGTGAATAGTTAGAGCGGGTTTTCTGTTTGAGTTTTTTAAAGTAGGCAGAGGGCGGAACCTAAAAACGTAGTGCTCTCACAGCATCCTGGCTCGTCTTGATAGACGCTTCGAAAGGTGCTTGAAGTGCGTCATGTTCTGTAATGAAGTACTCCATGCCGGATGTGTCATTAAGCGCGAACACTGAAGCAAAATCTATGTTGCCCTCGCCAACATTTACCATGATTGACTTGGAGATATCTGCGTAGTCCGGATTGTTTCTGTATGAGGCCGGATCGCCTTTCATATCTTTGATGTGACTTAACTTAAACCGGCCGGGGTTTTCCTTGAATAGCTCTGGCAAATTAATACCGCCTAAGACCGCCCAGAAAATGTCCAGTTGGAAATCGACGAAATCGGGGTTCGTATTTTCGAGCAAAACTTGCATAGCCGTCGTACCGCCGCCTAGATCGTCGAATTCGAATTGATGATTGTGATAGGCTAAGCGAAGACCGTTATCCGCAAACATTTTCCCTGCTTCATTAAACACGCGGGCATGACGTTTCCAGTCTTCGAGTTCGCGTTGGCTCTCATCCATCCATGGAATGATGCCATATTCGCAGCCGAGGGTTTTACATGTTGCCACCATATCTGCTGTGGACGTGCGAACGGGATCATAGCTCAAGTGCGTGGAGGGTGCATATAGTCCTGCAGCTTTGACGCGATCGATCAAAGTCTGAGGTGATATCTCTGCGAAGTCTCGCCTGTTCAGCTCGACATAGTCATAACCAGCACGCTTTATCATCGCGAGCGTAGCCGGCATGTCGGCCTGCATGGAATCGCGCAATGTGTATGTTTGTATTCCAATTTGGTCGATCTTCCGGCCGACGACAGGCGGATCTTCAACCGGTCTACAGGCCGCAACTGCCATGGCGCCAGCTGAGGTTGCTAAGAATGTGCGTCTTGAAAACACGATAGTTTCTCCCTTATTGCTCGACCGCCATGAGTGGCGGTGTCGCTCGTTCACATTCTTAGGTGCCACTCAAATGACACCGTTGTCAATTATCGGTGCATGTGACCGGATTAGGTGTTTCTTGGTGGGGCCGTGCTACCCCGTATTATCAGTTCGTAAGGGAGTGTCAGACGCTCGTGAGCGATGGCGGGCGCGGGCATTTCAATAATCTCGCACAATAGGTCTACGGCCCGCGTTCCAAACAGCTCGGCTGGTTGCTTGATCGTGGTCAGTGCGGGGGCGCAGTAGGACGCAAAATCTATATCGTCGAAACCAGCGACTGAGATATCTCCAGGTACACTAAACCCTAGTTCCCGAATTCTCCGTATGGCCCCTATAGCCATTTCATCGTTAAAACAAAAAATGGCGGTTGGACGTTTGCGCAAGCTAAGAAGTTTGTCGATTGCTTCGAAACCGGATTGCGAAGAGAAGTCGCCTTCGGCTATGGCGCGATCATCGACTGTGATCCCGTGCCTGTCAAAAACCTGCCTGCATCCGGCCAGTCTATCATGTGTTAGAGGGCTGCTTGATGGCCCTATCATTATTCCGATCTGCTTGTGCCCGAGGTCGACCAGATGCTCAACCATTGCGGCGGCTGCACCTTTATTGTCCAACTGGATTTGAGGTGAAACGGGCTGGTCATAGCATTCGCAGATATTGACCAGAGGCGGCCTTATCTCAGATGCCGCAATGTCAAAAGGGTAGCTCGCACTCAGTTGAATGATACCGTCAGCCTGAAAACTGTGAACCATACTGGCATAGTCGATTTCGCGCTCGCGGCGTCCGCCAGTGTTTCCGAGTAATACGGAATAGCCCTTGGCCTGCGCGGAGGCTTCAATGCCGCTGATAACACGTGAGAAAAACGGATTGGCAATATTCGGCACGAGAACCATGATGGCGTAAGAGCGCTTAGCTCGGAAATTCCTCGCTAGGAGGTTTGGTCTATAGCCGAGATCTTTAGCGGCAGCTTCAACCTTTTTCCGAGTCTTTTCAGAAACAGATTCGGGTGTAGAGAAGGTACGCGAAACTGTAGCAACAGAGACACCTGCAAGCTTTGACACCGTTCGAATATTTGACATTCTTACCCTTCATTTTCTCGAATTCGAGAAGGTTTATCCCATCGCGGTCACATTATGTGCCCAGTAAGGTGAATTCATAGTACTAATTTGAAAATAGTGAATATTTTTGCCAATCTTTGCAGTTGACTACCTGTGATGTAACCGATTACAATTTTGAATATTAGTGCATGGGGACACGTATGACCAAGCTGGAAGTTCATAAGAGAGTCCGCATGGGTATGGTTGGCGGGGGAGAAGGTGCTTTCATTGGTGCGGTGCACCGTATGGCAGCGTCGCTTGATGGGCAGATTGATCTCGTATGTGGTGCTTTCAGCCAGAATATCGATAACACATTGCGCACTGGTACTGCTCTAGGATTGCAAGACGACCGTCTATACCGAACCTATGAGGATATGTTCTCCGCGGAGGCCGCGCGTGATCCTGATGAACGTATGGAGTTTGTGGCGATTGTAACGCCAAACCATCTTCATGTCCCGATTGCCGATATGGCCGTGGCTCATGGCTTTCATGTGATGAGTGACAAGCCTGCTGGTATTTCATCCGATGAGGTTCGAGCTTTCGGAGCAAAGCTTCAGACGTCGGACTGTCTTTATGGTCTTACCCATACCTATCTGGGATACCCTATGGTTTGGGAAGCGCGCGCGATTATACGCAGCGGACGTCTTGGGGCCATCCGTAAGGTTTATGTGGAATACCCCCAAGGTTGGCTCGCCAAAAACCTCGAAGCAGATGGCGCGAAACAAGCGACTTGGCGGACGGACCCAGCCCGCTCGGGTGTGAGCGGCTGCATGGGAGATATTGGCAGTCACGCTCATAGCTTGGTCGAGTTTATCACGGGTGATCATATGAACGAAGTTGCTGCCTTTCTGAATACGCATATTGAGGGCCGCCGTCTTGACGATGATGGTGTTGTTCAGTTCCGCATGGCGGGCGGTGCAACCGGGACATTGATCGCCAGCCAAGTGTGTGCGGGTGAGGAAAATGCACTGAAGATACGTATCTTCGGCGAAGATGGCGGTATTGAATGGCATCAGATGGAGCCGAATACTCTGCTTGAGCATTCCGCTACTGGGCCGACACGCGCTCATCGGGCCGGCACTGACAAGCCCCTTAGTGATGAAGCGTTAGAGCGTTGCCGTCTACCCGCAGGGCATCCGGAGGGGTATCTCGAAGCGTTCGCTAATCTCTATCGCAGTTTTGCAGCAGCTGTTCGCAGCGGAGCGCGCGGGCAGGCGAGCGGCGTACCCGGTATCGTAGAGGCGGTAACAGGGATGACGTTTCTAGAGGCACTTGTCGAGAGCCAACACGGCGGAAACACATGGGTCTATGTGCCCTTGTATTCAGGTGCCGAATAGAGAGGGCTGAACTATGAAACAGATCAAAGGTCCAGGCATCTTATTGGCGCAGTTTATGGGAGACGAAGCTCCCTATAATACGCTCGACAACATTGCGGGGTGGGTCGCCGGGCTTGGTTATAAGGGTGTGCAGATTCCGTCCAATGATATGCGCTGTATGGATCTCGATCTGGCGGCTGACAGTCAGGATTACTGCGACGAACTTAAAGGTCGTTTGGCTGAACAAGGGTTGGAGATCACTGAGCTATCAACCCATTTGCAAGGGCAGCTTGTTGCCGTGCATCCGGCTTATGATGAACTGTTCGATGCTTTTGCGCCAACGCACGTGCATGGTGATCCGGCCGCGCGCCAAGAATGGGCGGTCGATCAAATGAAGAAGGCGGCCATTGCGTCGCGCCGGTTGGGGCTGAAGTCATGCGCAACTTTCCCCGGTGCCCTAATGTGGCACTTGGTCTATCCCTGGCCGCAGCGACCACAAGGATTGGTTGAAGAGGGGTTCAAGGAGTTGGCGCGCCGTTGGGTGCCGATTCTGGATGTCTTTGAAGAGAATGGCGTAGATGCTTGCTACGAAATACATCCGGGTGAAGACATTCATGATGGCGCGACGTTTGAGAGATTTCTCGATGCGACAAGTGATCATAGTCGCGCAAACATCCTCTATGACCCAAGCCACTTCATGCTCCAGCAGCTTGATTATCTAGGGTTTATTGACCGGTATCATGAGCGGATTAAAGCCTTTCACGTAAAAGACGCAGAGTTCCGGCCCGATGCACGTACGGGCGTTTACGGTGGATACGAAAACTGGGCTGATCGGGCTGGACGGTTTCGATCACTCGGGGACGGCATGATCGATTTCCGTCAGATTTTTTCGAAGCTTACCAAGTATGGCTTTGATGGATGGGCGGTGCTGGAGTGGGAGTGCTGTTTCAAGCATCCCGAAGACGGCGCTGCGGAAGGTGCGCCATTCATAACCGATCATATCATTCGACCAACTGAATACGCCTTCGATGATTTTGCGGGCGGTGAAACTGACGAAGAAAAGAACAGGCGGGTTTTGGGGCTGAAGCCCGAGAGCTGAATGCCAATCAATACCGAGTGAGTTTTGCTCAGTCGGGATAAATGAGGTCGAGCGAGATGGCCTTGTCCATGGGGAGGACATACAAGATGGATACGATAAAAGCAGATTATAATCGGGACAGGCTTTTCTGGATTGGCGTGCTTGCGCTGTTTACGGCGGCGATGCTCTTCGGTCTTCGCGCTGGGCTCGTTGGCAATATGCGTGACGAGATTTACGCGGGCACTCCAAATCCGGGCGAGTTGATCGGCGGGGCATTCGGCGCCGCGTTTCTCGGCAACGCATTTACATTGTTCGCCGCCAGCCCGTTGCTTGATAAAATTGGTATCGGCAATGTGTTGAGAGGTGCCGCGGTCTGTTTCGTGCTCGGGGTTGTACTTGCGGTTGGTGCACCTTTCATCGCGGATGCGGCGCTGGCACGAAATGCCTTCTGGTTCGCCATGCTCTTGCAAGGCGTTGGCTGGGGCGGGCAGGAGTCTGCGATCAATCCAATGACGACGGCACTCTACCCTGAAGACAAGACCCATCGTTTGAACGTGCTGCACGCATGGTGGCCTGCGGGCATTGTTGTCGGCGGATTGATCGGCTTTGGCGTGAGCCAATTTGACCTGCCTTGGAAGTTTGCAATGTCAGTCGCGCTGTTGCCTGCACTAGGTGTCATCGTCTTGGCGATGGGGATTAAGTTTCCGCCGACCGAGCGGCAGGCAGATGGCATCTCATTTAAAGATATGATGTTGGAAATTTTCCGCGCACCAGGCTTCCTGCTTTGGTTCGGGGCGATGTTCCTAACGGCGTCTGTAGAACTTGCTCCCGGGCAATGGGTGAACGCTGCACTCTCCGCCAAGGTAGGTTTTAATGCGGTTATTGTGTTGGTGTACGTATCGGCTCTGATGTTTGTGATGCGCCATTTTGCGGGACCGCTCGCCCACCGTTTGTCCAATCCAGGACTGCTTTGGGTGTCGAGCCTGCTTGCTATGATTGGCCTATATATGATGGCGCAAGCAAACAGTGCGTTGACCGTGCTTGGTGCCGCGACTCTGTGGGGAACAGGTGTGTGTTTTATGTGGCCGACAATGATGGCGTCTGTAGCTGAACGCTATCCGCGCGGTGGGAGTTGGTTTATCGGTCTGATTGGGTCTGCCGGTGCTTTGGCGATCTATTTTGTGCTGCCATTGCTTGGCCGGATGTATGACAGGTCTATGGCGGAATATGCGGGTGGAGACGCTGCGCTGGAGACATTGCGTGCTAGCGGCGCTGCCGAGGCTTTGACAGAACTAGAGGCCAAAGCTGCACCTGAAGCATTTGAATTTGTGGCAATGTTTCCCATCGTTTTGCTCGTCCTGTTCGGTGTGATCTGGATTTGGGATCGCGTGAAAGCGTCCAAACCCGTCCATGAAAAACCAGCGGTATAGGGGCGGGACCAGTCATGGAGTTCTTCGTACAGCACCGCCCATTGATTGCCACGATTGCAGGGGTAGCCGCCTTGCTGCTGCTGATACTCGCACGCCGAATGCCTGCGTTTCCGGCATTACTGATCGCGGCATTGTTAACAGGTATTGCCGCAGGGCTAGCGCCTGGGGACGTGATATCGGCTGTTCAAAATGGCATGGGCGGGGTGCTTGGTTTCATCGCGGTGATTGTCGGATTGGGCGCAATTTTGGGTGTGTTTCTTGAAGTTGGCGGCGGGGCAACGGCCATGGCTGGTTGGCTTGTGGGCAATCGGTCCGATGGTGTCGCAGTCTGGATGATGGGGTTTGTTGGAATAGTAATAGCTATTCCGGTGTTCTTTGATGTCGGATTGATATTGCTCATACCTTTGGTTGGGGCATTGGCGCGCAAGGCAGGGGCGCCGGCACTCAGATTTGGACTTCCGTTATTGGCTGGGCTTGCTGCGGCTCACGCATTTATTCCGCCCACGCCCGGACCAATTGCGGTTGCAAATATTTTGGGAGCAGACCTCGGAGATGTGATCTTGTTCGGCTTGCTGGCGGGTATTCCCGCGATGCTGCTCGGTGGGCCGGTATATGCCCGCTTTGCCGAGGCTAAAGGATGGCTCGGCGAGGCGGTCCAACAATTGGAGAATGCACCCGAAGCAGAACACGTTTTTGATACTGGCTTGGCAGTCAAGGCGCTTGTCTGCATTCTCGTTCCTTTAGGATTGATTGTGCTGGGAACTGTTGCGCCTGCATTGTTTGCGAATTCGCATGACCTCGTGACGGCGTTGGAATTTGTCGGGCATCCCTTTGTCGCACTGCTGATTGCCTGCGGCTTGGCGTGGGCACTGCTGCGTCCAAATGACGAGGTTGACCAGTTAAAACTGAAAGAGGGAATGGAGCGTGCGTTCGAGCCGACGGCTGCGATTATACTGGTGACTGGAGCAGGCGGCGCGTTCAAGCAAGTTCTGATTGATACGGGTGCCGGTGCAGCAATGGCTGAAGCGACGCTTGCCATAGGGCTGGCGCCAATTGCGGCCAGTTTTGTGCTGGCTGCACTTGTCCGGATCGCCCAAGGGTCTGCGACGGTAGCGATGTTAACGGCAGCAGGATTGGTCGGCCCGATTGCGGTGTCTTTGGGAGTAGAGGGAGTTGACCTCGCTTTGATGACAATTGCCATTGCATCCGGTGCAACAGTGGCGAGCCATGTGAATGACTCTGGCTTCTGGCTTGTCTCGAAGTATTTCGACTTATCGCTCAGCCAAACATTGCGCGCATGGTCGGTGGCGTCGACAATTGTCGGTTTGACAGGGTTCGTGGTTGCGCTTTCACTAGGTTTGATCCTCTAGAGCGCTGCGAATGCTATCGGTGATCTCTGCGACCGAGCGGTCCGCATCAATCAGCAATGCACCCTCTGGAGCTTTTAGGGCAGCCAGTTGATCTTGTAACTGGCTTGCAGGCATGAAGTGGTCTGTTCGAGCTTCCAACCGCGCTTGCAGAACATCTGCAGGGACTTCCAGCAATACCCAGATGATGCTGCGTTTAACTTCATTGAGAAGGCGCGTTTGAACATATGGCGTCAAGGCCGAGCAGGCGAGGACAATGCTGTTGCTTGAATGGTCCCGGCACGCCTTTGCCAGACTGTCGATCCAAGCCGCACGGTCTTGATCGGTTAAAGGATTGCCGCTTGCCATCTTCTTTCTATTGGCTTCCGGGTGATGATCGTCGGCCTCGATCATGGGCCAATTGGTCTCATGCGAGAGATGTTCTGCGACGGTGCTTTTGCCGGAGCCAGCGGGGCCCATGACAAGAATGATTCTTCGTTCCAACATGGGGTATTCTTATCACATTGAAGCCAGTGTCCCCAATCGCCGCTAATTGCCAGTCTCGATACCATGAAGCGGTTGATCTAAAAGATGAGTTCCTTCCACTGCAAGAGCATCCGGGGCAGGTTGTTCTGGCTCTGGTGGCAAGGGAGGGGTGAGGAACTCTGCTCCTACGGCCATGGTGGCCTGACTTCGCGATCGAAGATCCGAGCGACCAATTTCACTTGTCGTTCGTTCCGCATCGAAGGTGGATGGATCAACAATGTCTGGCAAAATTGTCTGAAGCTCGGACAAGGCAGAACTGCTTTCTCGCGATTGCGTCGATGCAATGTCTCTGTGAGGTGCTGTCAGTGTAATGCGAACCAGTCTCCATTTCTCGCGGGTGAGCAGGTCTTAGGCCGCGATCAACTCGCGCCATTGGAGTAGGGCGGCGTCACGGCTGGATTTGAATGTCTGTCTACGGTTTATGTGGCGATCTAGATTGAAGTGATTATGGAGCGTGGCATGCGTGGAAACGGATTTTTGCAGGTTTGACATTCGCCTAAACCTCGACATTGCGCGTTCTCTTCGCCTGAATGGTAAGTGCGAGTTTTCAGCGCGGTTAATGAGATGGCGGCCGATCTCCTGGCGGTCGATGTTTCCGATCTCTTTCATCGCAGCGCCATAAGAGCGTAGTCGGTCGGTCACGATAGAGCGTGGAGCACCGTAGCTTTTCAT
>JBDVDE010000072.1:0-24538 GCA_039942135.1 Hyphomonadaceae bacterium | reverse complement strand
GGGGGGGGGGGGGGGGGCAGCTTGCTCGCCATCCGTGTCGTCAACTTGGAACTGCGATTGCGACGCGCCTTGCTCGGAAGAGGCTTGCTGGCGGAATTCTAAACTGTCATTTGCCAAGCCATTTTGTTCGAGCGCTTGGATGAGCTCGAAATGCATTTGTCGCAATTGTCTTAAAGCCTCTGGGCTCTCGCCGGTTATGGTCACGCCTTGCAAGACTTGGCCGTCAAATTTGAAATCGATGGTGACGCGGCCCAGCTCGGGCGGATCAAGTTGTACGACCACCCGGTCATTCTCTGGATCAACGGTTGGAAGCGCATCAGCCAGAACAGCGGGTATCTCCAAGGGTTTCACCAATTGTAAATTGCCCGATATAGGCGTAGCGGCTGCAGTTGTTGTTAAAGGAGAGGCGGGAGCACTTTGAACGCCTGCCAAGATTGGCGACGAGCTTGTGTCCGACGCGGTTGCGGGCGTCGCCTCGATAGCTTGGCCAACAGCCGCGTCAATCTCCGCTGCGTCCGAACTGACCGTATCGGCTGGCAAATCTTGGGGGATTTGCGTGATATCGGCTTGCGGCGGCACTGCATTGGTATCGGGTGCTATAGCAGGGTCGGCGGCAGCAGGACCCGCGGGAGTTTGTCCCTCGTTGGCCCCTATTGGTGTGGCGACTAGATCTGCAGATGGCTCGGCAGTTCCGGTATTAGGGAGCGCTGAACGAACGGCTGATATCGGGATGGGTGCTACGCGCGCTGCATCGGTTGGGGCTATCCTTGTATCGGATGGAGCAGTTTCCGGATTGCTTTGAACGGCATCCAAACCTGCGCTTGCGTCAGGTATCGTGGATGTTGGAAGAACGGCTGGCGATGTCGAGAGCGCGGTAGAAGGTGCCAATGTGTCGGGCAACTCTAATACAGTGAGCTGGGAAATCGCCTCCGGTGAGACATCGGCTTGATCTGGCGCTGCTGAGGCGAAAGAGATCAGAGATTGTTCATCCGTATCCGCGGTGTCTGTGTTGCCGGTTTCGGCGTTAAGCACATCCAAAAATTGCGCGCCATTGTCTGTGTCTGCCTCTGATTGAGCATTCACCTCTGCCTTGGTTTGGCTGTTCGGGAAAACATTGATTGCGCTAGGTGAAGCTTGCATTGTTGGTCTGTCTCGCTTGTTACCGCCCCAGTATGGTTAATCGTGGTAAAAACAATGTTAACGTTTTGTAGTGAAAATTCTCCCTTAATGGCTTTGCAGCATAAATGGAGAATGCGCGATGGATATAGGTCCGAACCTAGGTGTACCAGATCCGGCTCCTTTTGAGCCTGCGGCCCGTGCGCCACAACTTCCTGCGACGGCGCAAGATACCGTTGATGTTGGAAAGAGATTTGAACAATTGCTCTGGGCAGAGATGCTGACGCATGCTGGCCTGGAGAAGTCGCTAACTTTGGGCGGAGGGGAGTCTGCGTCCGCATTCTCGCGTTATGTCGTGGAAGAGATCGCGGCAGATATCGCCGAAAACCACCCCCTTGGTTTGTCGAATACGTCCACCCCTTATGAGCAACTCTAGAACCAGGAGACGATTATGAACCCCGATGAAGTCGACGCACTCGCCGCCCGTATCAAGGAAATACTGCTCGGTGAGCGAGACCTGTTGGTAAGTGGGCAGGCGGCTGATGCCTTGGCGCTCGCAGAGGATAAGTCCCAAGCGATAGAACAATTCGAGGCCATTGTGCGGTCGCCGCACCCCGATGGCAGTCGTACCCAGTTGCGCAAGCATTTAACAGACATATCCAAAATTTCGAAGGAGAACGAGTTGCACTTCATTGCCGTGGGCAATGGGGTTCGTAACCTCATTGTGCGTCTGGAAGATCTCGGCCAGTCGACGAGCGCCGGTATATATAATCAGTATGGAGATGGTGTGCGGTTTAGCGGTGCGGTTGGGGGTTACGAGAAAAAAGTATGATCGAGTTTACACAATATAAAGACATTTCTCCCCATACTGTTTGTTGAAGCCAAAGATTGGTTTCAGGGGGCAACCCCACCTGTCAGGACGACGTGTGATTTCAATTAGGGCCAGTAAATTTTTGGCCGTGTATAGATAGGTAATCAAATGTCCAGTATTCTTACAAATAACAGCGCAACAGTTGCTCTCGAAACTCTGCGTAACATCAACAAAAACCTGCAAGGTGTCCAAAGCGAAATTTCGACTGGTAAGTCAGTTTCGAACGCGAAAGACAATGCTGCGGTTTTTGCTATTTCTACTGTCATTGAGAGTGACGCTTCAAGCTTCCAGCAAATTTCTGACTCACTGAACCTTGGTTCGGCGACTGTCGGTGTCGCGCGTTCAGCTTCCGAACAAATTGTGGACTCACTGCAAGAGATTAAAGACCTCGTCGTATCCGCTCAGGAAGAGAATGTTGACCGGACCAAGATCCAAAACGACATTGATGAGAAAGTCGAGCAAATTACGTCGGTCATCGACGCAGCTCAGTTCAATGGTCAAAATCTCTTGTCTGGGACAGGCAGCATTAATGTACTGTCGTCACTTAACCGTGCAAGCGATGGGTCGGTTACGTCTGCATCGATTACGGTCGATCGTGCCAATTTGGACGGTGCGTTTGAAACGGCTATTCTCGCTCTTGATGTCGAGACAGATAACGCGTCCGCTGCGGCCGCTTTGACATCTATTGAAACTCAGCTCGGCACCGCAATCGATGCGGCGGCGGCCTTTGGTTCATCGCAATCTCGAATTGAGAACCAAGGTGAGTTCGTGCAGTCCCTGACTGACTCGCTCACCAAAGGTGTCGGTGCGCTTGTAGACGCTGACATTGAAGCTGCGTCTGCGCGTTTGCAGGCTCTGCAGGTTCAGCAGCAGCTCGGTACCCAGGCGCTCTCGATCGCCAATCAGGCACCACAGCAGTTGCTGTCTCTCTTCAGATAGTAACCTAACCAATATCGCTCGGGCGCTTTCCGGCGCCCGAGCACTTTTCTTGATGTTTTTTGGAGACCGACATGCAATCATTGGCCTATAAGGCGTACGGCGATATACAACAACGTACTGCGAGCGAAAAAGAGATCGAGTACGCACTATTTTTGCAAATCACCCAAGATCTTGAAACGGTTGCAAGTGAGGACAAGCCAGTTCCTTCTGTTTGGGCCGATGCCGTTAGCCGTAATTTGCAGATGTGGACCTTATTGGCCGCAGACCTCATGGGCGACAACAATGCTTTGCACGAAGATATCAAAAGAGGGTTGCTCGTACTGTCGGAATTTGTCCGCCGAACGAGCATGACCATTCTGTCTGGCGGTGAGGGGATCGACGAACTGATCGACATCAACAAGACGATTATGAAAGGCCTTTCAGGCGAGGTGGCGAATTAATGTCTGGCTTGGTACTCGCACTCACCCCGGGTGAGAAATTCATCGTCAATGGCGCGCTTATGGAAAATGGCGAAAAACCTTCGCGCATACGTATCAAAGACAATAATGCGCGTGTTCTTCGCTGCAGCGATGCGCTATTGCCCGAAGATGTGAATACACCCGTGAAACAGGTGTTTTTTGCCGTTCAATTATTGATCACGGGCGACTTGGATGAAGATGTCGCTTTACCTGCGATTTATTCTGAATGTGATGCCCTTGAAGGCGTTTTCAACCCAATTAGTCCCAACCTGATTTCGACGGCACGCAGCATGATCGAACGGGGAAATTATTACTCCACACTATGCTTCCTAAAGCAAGTGATCGAAGTTGAAGCCAATCTATTTGCCGTGTCTGGTAGTGCTGGTGCGCGCGCTGCGAAGAAGGTTGCGTAAATGGTTTTCCGGCCAGCCATACCTCTATCTGGTGTTGCCGGGTATAATTTCCTGCAGTCGACATTGGACAAGCAACTGACGGCCTTTTCTGACTCGCCGCAGATTCAAAATGATCGAGAATATCTTGAGGAAGGCTTGGCGGAGCCTATTTCCGTTGAAGACTTGCTCCGCGATCGACGATTGCTTCGTGTCACGTTGACCGCCTTCGGTTTGGCGGGCGAGGAAACCAAAGGCGGCTTGGTCCGGCGCGTTCTCGAAAGTGTTGCGGACCCCGATGATTCCCTTCTGGAGCGCCTGAACAATCCTGACTATGAGCGCTTTGCTGACGCATTTCAGCCTGACGCTGACGGGAATATTGCGATATCGAGTGAAACCATCGCAGAACTGGCCAGCCAATTCGAGACGGAATTGTTTGAAGCCGCCGTTGGCGAGGTCGATAATGACCAGCGCCTTGGGCTCAATTATCAATCGGATATTGCAACCCTGATTGGAACTGATTCAAGCGACACCG
Organism: Hyphomonadaceae bacterium; assembly: GCA_039942135.1. GTDB lineage: Bacteria > Pseudomonadota > Alphaproteobacteria > Caulobacterales > Hyphomonadaceae > CALLCD01. The sequence goes on along the minus strand of JBDVDE010000072.1, from coordinate 20,230 downwards.
CCATTTTATTTCGGTTGCTCGGAAGCGTGCCTGTGCGCAGCCTGCTCGAAGGCGCGCTGAATTTACCAGACGGGTTCCAGTCATTGCCAATCGAACGGCAGGCAGATGAGCTACAGGAACAGTTGCAAAGCAAGTTCGGAATAACGGACCTCAAAGATCTGGCGACCTCTGAGAATATTGATCGGGTTATCACCCGTTTCCATGCTATTCAGTCGGCATTCCGTGGGCCGGATTCGCTCACACCAGGCGCCGTTGCTTTGACCTTGTTAACGGGCATTGGAAGCAATGCGAGTGAGAACCTCTTCCTTAGCAGGTTTTGATCTCATTCTCTGACACAGGCATTAGCTTTCGGAGGTGACGTCCGCTGGAACGGGATCTTGGCTATCGGCCAACAGAGTTCCCAACAACTCGTAGGCATCTTCGCAACTGCCTTGGTTGATCAGGCCCGCGTAAGCATCGAGTTGCGGAAACAGATTGATCGCTCTGTCTGTCTCGTGATCGCGGCCAAATTCATAAAGATTGGCTCGCAGCATGGGAGCGACTTCTTCATAGCGCGAGACCATAAGCCGATATTGCTTGAGCAAGGCATTTTCACTCTCACTCGCCGCACCGGGCAGCGACCGCGACACGCTCTTGAGAATATCAATGGCAGGATAGCGACCCCGTTCTGCAATCTCGCGCTCCAATATGATGTGCCCATCCAGAATGCCGCGGACCATGTCGGCGACTGGTTCCTCCATGTCCGATCCTGCAACCAGAACGGAGAAAACGGCCGTAATATCGCCGGTGCCTTGTGTGCCTGTGCCTGCACGTTCGGCCAGTTCAGCCACGACGCGTGTGGTCGATGGCGGAAAGGCATTGAGGGCAGGGGTTTCACCAGCAAGCAGGGCCGTTTCTCTATGGGCTTCTGCAAAGCGCGTGATTGAATCGATGATCAGAAGGACATTGTGGCCCTGATCTCTAAAGTGCTCAGCCGCAGCCATTGCGCAATATGCGGCACGTTTTTTGACGCTCGGAGGATCACTCGCGGTCGAGGCAACGATCACCGCGCGCGCGCGTGCTTCGGGCGGTAGTGTCTCGTTCGCAAATGTGTGGACCTCTCTGCTGCGTTCACCGATCAGAGCGATCACGACGCGATCAGCCTTCAAGCCGTTCGCAAGGTGCCCGAGAAGAGTTGACTTGCCGACACCCGAGCCAGCAAACAAGCCGATCCGCTGGCCCTTGCAGATTGGCAGTAACGTGTCTGTTGCCATCATGCCCGTCGATAGACGCGACCCGATCGAGCGTCGGAGATGCGGCGGCGGGGCCATCGCTTTAAGTGATCTCATGCTGCTGGTTCCGGTCACTGCCGATTTTGCCGGTTCTGCAGCTTCCCCGCGATAGTTCACAACTTGGCCAAGCCAGTGGTCTCCCACATTGACCGATATGGTCTGTTCAATCTGGACCTGATCTCCAATGCGTATCGCATCTCCGGCCGTAAATAGGAGTGCTATGGCTTCGTCCTTGGCAACGCTCAAAATTTCGCCGCGAATCGTCTGGTTGGGCTTTTCGATTGTGACCTCGTTTCCCAATGTCGCAAAATGACTGATCCCGGCAATCGAGATCTGCCCGGGCGCAACGCTGATCACTGTTCCCCATACTGTGAACAATTGTCTCCGGTGCTTAATATCTGCGTTGTTCATCGTGGCCGATCCGTCTGATGGTTAATATATCGGGCGTTTCTGTTAACACCTTCTTCACATTATTCTCTCATGGTTGTCGAAAGATTAACTAAGTCGAGGACGCGATGCTTTCCAAGATGCAAATTTTCCAGGTTTACGGTGCAATGGCTCAACACGCCGCCGAGACCCAAAGGGTGAGTGCGGAGAATATTGCCCGAGCGGGGGAGCCTGGTTATCGGGCGAAGGAGGTCGAGTCTTTCTCTGATTATATGAGCCGCACCAAGACCGATCCGACTGTCGCGGGAAAACCGGCTTCGTTTTCGATATCCGAAGCTCAAACGCCGATTGGACCGAATGGAAATAGCGTCAGCATAGAGCAAGAAATTTTCAAATCTGTCGGGGCAGGGGGGCAACACAATATGGCGCTCTCTGTTTATGCCAAGTCGATGCAATTGATGAAAATGGCCATTGGCCGAACTTAGGAGGGATAACTGATGAATTTGCTCAAGGCGACAATGCAACAGGCAGTCTCCGGTATGGAGCTGCAGTCTCGCAGGCTTGGTACAACGGCCGAGAATATTTCAAATGCCGACACCCCCGGGTACCAACGTAAATTGCTCGTGCCCCAAGCGGGCGGGTCGACTGGAAGCCAGTTTCGCGACGTCATAACCACTTTGGATCAAACCGAGGGCGTCCGGGAATACAACCCTAATCATCCGCTTGCGGATGATGAGGGATACGTTACCGGATCCAATGTTTCCGTCATCGTAGAGATGGCAGATATGCGCGAAGCCAACCGGATCTACGAAGCCAATTTGAACGCCTTCCAACAGGCAAAGGGCATGTACGAGTCCTTGGTCGATATACTGAAACGATAGGAACAGGACATGTCTGGAATAGGGATCAATCCATACACCGCGCTCAACGCCATACAAACGGCGCAAAGCAAGCCCGATGTTGCAAAGGCCGATGGCGCAGGCAGTTTGGTTGCAGACGGGGTGTCCGGATTTAAAGACGCAATGGTGCAAGCTGAAAAAGCGGCTGTAAATACCGCCATTTCAGGCGCCGATCCCCACGCAATGGTCGAAGCGCTTGCCAATGCTGAGCTTGTGCTTGATGCGGCGGTCACGATTAGAAACAAAGTGGTCGAAGCCTATCAGGAACTTCTGCGGATGCCGGTTTAGTCTGGAGGCTAGAGTATGTCTGAGGCCGAGGTCTTTGAAATCTTGCGCGCTGCCCTTTGGGCCGCCGTTTTGATGGGGGCGCCTATACTCGGTGTTACCTTGGTACTTGGTTTTGTGATCGGGCTCGTTCAAGCGCTGACCTCAATTCAGGAGATGACGTTGACCTTCATCCCAAAGATCATTGCCGTCGTCGTCGTTCTCTTCCTAACGCTCGGTTATATGACGAAAATTTGTCTCGATCTATTTTTCAATTCTGTCCTTCCGATCATAGCAGGTAACGCTTAGCGATGCGTGCAACACTGACCGAATTGTCAAAACCAACGCCTATGCTTGCAATTGGTTTGATGGTCATCTTGTTGATCATGATTCTGCCTGTGCCGGCATGGGTCTTGGACGTTGGCCTCACCGCATCATTCGCCTTCGCAATTCTGATATTTACAACGTCGATCTTTATCGAAAAGCCGCTGGATTTTTCGTCTTTTCCAAGCGTACTTCTCGCCTCTTTAATCTTACGTCTCGCGCTTAATGTGTCGTCCACCAAGTTGATCATCAGCGAGGGGCATACCGGCACCCAAGCAGCTGGCGGGGTGATTGAAGGCTTCGCCATGTTCATTATGGGCGGCAATCTGTTCGTCGGTCTGGTTGTGTTTGGCGTTCTGATTATTGTGAACTTTATGGTGATTACCAAAGGTGCGGGCCGCATGGCAGAGGTGGGCGCACGGTTTGCACTAGATGCGATGCCGGGTAAGCAGCTCGCAATTGACTCCGACTTGGCGGTCGGCGCGATCAGCCATGAAGAAGCGAAAATCCGCAGACAGCGCGAACAGGAAGAAGCCGCATTTTTGGGGTCTTTGGATGGTGCATCGAAGTTCGTAAAAGGGGATGCGGTTGCCGGTCTTTTGATTACAGCGCTCAACCTGCTTGCGGGCGTTGCATTCGGGTTGAGTGCCCATCAGCTGAGTTTCTCCGAAGCCCTAAGCAATTATTCCATCCTGACCGTTGGCGATGGATTGGTGTCTCAAATCCCAGCGATTATCGTATCGGTGTCGGCGGCGATCTTACTGTCAAAAGGGCGAGACGAGGGGACGATCGACAAGACCCTCGGAATGCAGTTGGCGGGCAACAAGTCCGCGCTGTTTATCGTTGCGGGTATATTGTTCACGTTCGCACTGTTTCCAGGTCTCCCATTCCTGCCGTTCTGCTTTGCCGCCCTGGGCATTGCGTCGGCTGCCATCTTTATGGGGAAAGACGCGGACGCGGATGCTGCTGATGAAGATGAGCAGGCCGATGCCGATGTGCCAGCGATTACGAAAATTGGGGATTCGATTTATGCTGACGAGATACACCTAGAGGTCGCCCCTGATCTCGTGCCGGTCGTCTTGCAGGGCGATCAAGGGATTGAAAACCGCATTGAAAAAATGCGGCGTTACGTTGCTGAAGAATACGGATTTGTCCTGCCATCTATCAGGATGACCGACAATCCCGTGCTCAAGAAAAACGGCTACCGGCTGCGCATTCAAGGGGTCCGGCTTGATTCTGGTATTCTTAGACCGGGCTCGGTTCTGGCCTTGATGGAAGATAGCCAACTGCCGCATATTCAGGGCGAGAGCGTCAAGGAGCCGGTTTATAAAGCGTCCGCGCGCTGGGTGACGAGCAATAAGAAGCAAGAGCTGGCCAGTGGCGGCGTGCCGGTTATTGACCCGATTGAAGTGCTCTCCACGCATATGCTTGAGGTCATCCAGTCGAATTTTTCACTGATCTTCACAAGACTGGTCATGATGGACACGCTCGATGCGCTCACGAAAATATCCGATACAGAACGCGCAAGCTCAAACCAAAGGTTTCTCGACGAATATATTCCGGGCAAAGTCACGCCGGAACTTCTTTTGTCTGTGCTCAGAACCCTACTCGAAGAGCGCGTTGCGATCCGCAATCTATTCCTGATCATAGAGGTGGTCGCTGAAGCAAAAACCCTGTCCCTGAACTTAACCAATACGGTTGAACTTGTGCGCCAGCGCCTTGCCTTCCAGATCGTTGATAAACTGCAAGATGATGCGGGTCATTTGGCGCTCGTACAATTGTCGCCGCAATGGGAGCAAACCTTCAGAGAGCATGAAATCACCAATGCAAATGGCGGGTCCGACGTTGCCTTGCCGCCAGAACTGTTCAGCGAATTGACGAATGGGATACAGGAAAAACTGAATGAAGGAGCCGAGAAGGGGATTCTTGCTGCGGTTGCCACATCATCCAATCGTCGTCGCTTTCTGCAAACGGTTCTGTCGAGCAAAGGCATTCGCAATGCGGTGCTGGCATATGAGGAGATTGGCCCGAAGGCGCGCCCTAAGATTATCGGTGTTGTATAGTGCCGGCGGACTTTCTTGATCCTGCGTTTCTAGCCGACTGGATCGGGATGTTCGTCTTGATTGTCGCAAGACTTTCGGTCGTCATTTTCCTGATGCCGGGGATTGGTGAGCAAGTCGTTCCGATAAATCATCGAGCCTTGTTGATGATTGGCATTGCCACCGCTTTTGCAGGAGCCGGAGTTGTCACGCCCGTATCGTTCACTCCAATATCGGGGTTTCTTTCAACCATATTTGCAGAACTATGGATCAGCTTCATGCTGGGCGTGAGCCTGCGCCTTGTGATTTGGGTTCTGAGTATTGTCGGCTCGGTGATCGCGCAAACAATCGGTCTGGCCCAGTTTATCGGTGTCGCCCTGCAATTTGAAGCTCAGACAATTACAGCAAACCTGCTCGCCATGGCGGGGGCGACTTTGCTCTTATCGGTTGACTATCACATCACTGCGATCGGGGCGCTGCTAAGATTATACGAGACAGTGCCTGTCGGGGCGTATGCCTCGTTTGATCCAGGCTTTGTCGTTGATGGTTTCTTTGCAGGGTTTCGCTTGGCGATAACTCTGGCTTGGCCGTTCGTCGCGGTAAACCTGATCTACAATATCTGCCTTGGTTTCATCAATAAGGCTCTGCCGCAATTGATGGTTGCCTTCGTTGGCGCGCCGTTCATGGTCGGGGCAGGGATGATCTTTTTTACTGTGTCGATTGGTGGGCTTCTCGTCGTCTGGCGGTCTCAACTTCCTGAACTCATAGGATGGTTATAAGCGGATATGTCAGAGCAAAGTGAAGACAGTGGCGAAAAGGAGTTTCAGGCTTCCGAGCAGAAGATCAAACGTGCGCGCGAAGAAGGAAACATTCCCCAGTCCAAAGAGACAAATGCATTTGCCGTGATCATCGGGCTTATTGGCGCTGCGATCATGCTAGATACGAGTACGGGATCGACGCTGTTTGCTTATCTCGGGCAGTTCTTCGTCAATGCCGATGCCTATTCAACCGACATATTTGCATCCAATGGGACGATGACAATCTCTCTGTTGTCTCGGACGTTTCTACAGTTGATACCCTTGTTTGCAATCATGGGCAGCTTCGTTCTTCTGACAATCATTGTGACGCGGTCATTTACGGTGTCAGCCAAGAAGATCAAACCCGACTTGAAGAAGATCTCCCCGGTCGATAATTTCAAGAAGAAGTACGGCCCCAAAGGACTGCTCGATTTCGCCAAAGATTTTGCAAAGATGTTTGTCGCAGGCGTGATCGCGACCTTCTTCTTGTTGGACTTTGCAGACCAATATTATGCTAGCACGGCCATACAGGTCGGAAGCCTGCCGGGTTTCACCTTCAAGCAAGTGATCAAGGTCATCGGTCTGTTTGCCCTGTTTCAGTTTGTGCTGGCTGTCGTCGATTTTCCGCTGCAGTGGCAGTTGCATGCCAATAAGCAAAAGATGACACGTGAAGAGGTCAAGAAAGAGCATAAGCAAAGTGAGGGTGACCCTGCCGTCAAGCAGAGCCGCCGTCAGCGTGCCCAAGAAATAACCAAGGGTGACATGCTTCAAAAAGTCGAAACCTCAACCGTCGTTATCGTCAACCCGGAGCACTATGCCGTAGCGCTCACTTGGGACCCTGCATCAGATAAGGCTCCGATTGTGGTGGCCAAAGGCATTGATAGCCTTGCTGCGAAAATTAGAGAGATCGCAAAAGCGCATGATGTGCCCATCTATCGCGATCCACCAATAACGCGATCTATTTATCGGTCTGTCGAGCTCGATCAGGAGATTAAGCCAGAACACTTTGCGGCGGTTGCTGCGGCCATACAATTTGTAGGCAGGGTCTCTGAAAACAGGCCGACGGGAAATTAGCATGCATTCGGCCAAAGCTGCCCTGACCCTCCAGAAATTGGTTGGCGTTAAGAAACGCAGAGCCGAGCAGCGGCTCAGTGAAGTCCGGATGGCACGCGAAAGGATAGCGAATGAAATCGGGGACATCCGAAAATCACTCACGAAAAAGAGTTTGGAAATTGCGGCCTTTAGAGATGCTAGCATCGCTGCGCAAAATGGGCTGCCCGAGCGCATGTTCCAGAAATTGCAGCAATTGAAATACCAGGACCTAGCGCTTGAACAAGAGCGCAAGCTAATCGAAGTCGAGCTTAAGTCGGCATTGCATGCGGAGCGGGAATTGGGAGGAAAAAACTAAGAGGAGTTGTGCTTCGGGTTAACTCTATATACACATAATTCTCCCATGTTTGAGAGGTGTAAACTGTAATAGCTGAAGGGCAAAGCGCAATGACAGAGACCGTCGCCATAGATGATATCGTCGAACCATTACGTGCCTATGCATGGGCTGTGACGGGGTCTGTTGGTCTCGCTGATCAGCTCTTGATAAGTTGCTTCGAGACAATCGGAAACATGAAATCAGGGCCCTTGCCAAACACGCAAGGGGACTGGTTCGGTCATTTGGATAATGTCGTTGTCGACTGGGTTGCCAGCGGGCAGGGGGCTATACTTCCCGAGCACTGTTCGATGGTGGAAACTGCGAAGATGATCGAGGGCGTCAAGAAGGATGTTCTCTGGTGCCTACTCGATCATTCCGGATCCGCGTATACAGGCGCGGGTAAAGCTCGCACCTAACCGGCAAGACAATACCTGGTTGCAGCGCGGTAAGCCTGCGCAAATTCAAACAGAACCGATTATTGGCATTTTGTCACCGACATGCTTTGAGCCTGCTTGGCAGCATGTGGGGATTTCGCCTAGGCGGGTTAGTTGTTCACGCAGCTCTTTGGGAGGCTACGACCAACATATCTGCGTGTTCCATCAGCCGATCCAGACCGGTGCTTTCGGACGGATTTAGAGAAAGTGGAGCGCGGGGTTTCGCCGAACCATGATCCAGGTCCACAATCAGTGCTTGGCGTGCGCGGCTCAGGCGGCTCTTAACGGTGCCTATGGAGCATCCGAGAACTTGCGCAGCTTCAGCATATGTCATCCCGGCAGCCAGTACGAGGATAACCGCGTCACGATGTAGTTCTGGCAAATTATAGATCGCATTCGTTGCTTTAACGCTGTCAGCGAGGGCGGCCGCATTGGATTGCCCAACCAGACTTTGTTCGATCTCTTCTGCATCGACGAGCTTCGTTCTCCATGCGCGTCTTTGCAATTGGCGCCATTCATTGCGCAGTATTTTGAAAACCCAAGGTTTGATGCTCAGACCCGGCTTCAAACTGTCTGATGTTGACCATGCCTTCATGCATGCGTCTTGAACCAGATCATCTGCAAGTGCTTTGTCGCGGCACAAAGACCACGCAAAACCACGCAAGTCCGGCAATAGCCTTTCGAGCTCTTCAGCAAGAGAGGGAGTATCTGATGAATGCTCTGTGGCTGTGTGTGTCATTATCGTTCTCTTTAGTCGGGCTTGAGGTCTTGCTCTTTTTTCTTGAGCTCTGCGATCAAGTCCTTGAGTTTGTCTGGGATCGGCTCGTCGCGTACGCGTTCAAAGCTGTCTCTAAGTTCTTTTCCGATTGGCTGTGTAGGCAGCTTTTCGATCGAATTTCTTTGCTTGTGGGGCAACTTCAAAATCCTTACCTCTCGTGGCCCTATGGGAGAACCATAACAAGTATTCGTAAACAAAATGGAACGAACTTCACAAATACATTCCGTTTTTACCCTGATTTGTTAGGCTTTGTCTGTAGAGATTTTGTAAGGTTTGCAGAACCATGTTCTTGAAGGGCAGTGTATGCGCTTCAAATGTCCTTGGCCAATTTAGGTGCGAAATCATAAAAATAGCACCGCCGGGGAGGGGCGGACTCCACCGACGGTGCCAGATCATTAGTGCCATCTCGTCGCATAGCAATGCATGTTAGATTAGAGCCGCGGGCGCAAACCATAACGCGCCCTAGGTCAGAGTCTAATGCCCGAAATGGTCAAACACACTAACGATCCGTTCTATTGCGACCATATAGGCGGCTGTCCTTAGATCCACTTTGCCCTGTTGCGCGATACGTTGATTGCGCATTGCAACATAAGCGGTACGCATGGTGTCATCCAAGCCTGACCTTACAAGGTCGACCTCTTGCGCGCCGCTCACCAAATCGCTTCTGTCGCGTGATGATGTCTTATTTGGAGCAATCGATTCCAGTTGGTCCAGGAAGGCTTGGTTTCGCGCTTCATCTTGACGCCGTTGCATGCGTCCAAACCGGATCCGCGATAAATTTTTGACCCACTCGAAGTAAGACACGGTCACTCCACCTGCATTGGCGAAGAGGTCAGGGATCACGATATGGCCATTCGCCAGCAGAATATCGTCGGCATCAATGGTGATAGGACCGTTGGCGGCCTCGATGATGAGCGGAGCCTTGATGCGATCGGCATTATCTCTTGTGATGACGGCTTCAAGCGCAGCAGGGATCAGTATGTCGCAATCATGTTCGAGGATACGCGCACCATCTGCGTGGTAAACCCCTTGTGCGAACGAGTTCAAAGGTTCGCCAGATAGAATATGTTGCTTGAGAGATTCAATATCGATCCCCGTGCCATTCGTGATTGCTCCGTCGCGTTCGATAACTCCGACAATGACCGATCCATCTTCTTCGCTAAGGAATTTAGCGGCATGATAGCCGACATTGCCAAGGCCTTGAACGATGACGTGCTTGCCGGCGAGGGAACCAGTCAGTCCTGCTTCGGCCACATCTTCAGGGTGCCGGAAAAACTCTCGCAGCGCATATTGGACGCCGCGACCGGTCGCTTCGGTGCGTCCGGCAATGCCGCCCGCGCTAAGCGGTTTGCCGGTAACGCATGCGCGCGAATTTATGTCACTTGTGTTCATGCGGCGATATTCATCCGCAATCCAGGCCATCTCGCGTGGACCCGTGCCCATATCGGGCGCTGGTACATTTTGTGATGGATTGATGAGATCACGTTTGATGAGTTCATAGGCAAAGCGCCGCGTAATTTTCTCTAGCTCGTCGGTTTCCCAATCAGTGGGATTGATAATCAACCCACCTTTGGAGCCGCCAAACGGAGCCTCGACCAGAGCGCATTTGTACGTCATCAAGGCGGCCAGCGCTTCGACTTCCTCCTTATTCACTCCCATAGCAAAGCGAATTCCACCCTTTGCAGGTTCCATGTGTTCCGAATGCACGGACCTGAAGCCGCGAAAACTGCGCAGCCGCCCTCGCAAGCGGACAGTGAACTGAACCTCGTAAGTCGAATTGCAGTTGCGAATTGCAGTTGCCAAATCGTCTGACAAATCCAATCGATCCGCCGCTCTATCAAACATCATATTGACGCTATCAAGGAAGCCGGCTTCGCGGTGTTCTTTACGTTGGTAGTTCATTTTTTGTGCGCTCCAATTGTGTCTCGTATCAAGGGAGAATATTGCTAATAAATTACTAACGGGCGAGAAGTAATCGGCGCACAGAGCAGTGAACTTTGTCCGGGGTCGACTAAGTCGCGCGAGGGTGAAAAAAAAGGCCGTTACGCGAGGTAACGGCCAAGTAGGTGATAACCTTACGGGTAGTTGGTTACATGAGGGATATGCGCAGCTACCCCAAATGGTTCCAATTTGTTCAAATTTTTTTCTGAGGCCTTGCGCAATTGGATTCAGAGATGTGTTGATTGCGCCGCGGTCGCGTGCTCGGACCTATGGTCAAGCACTGGGTCTTACGTTTTTGGGCGAAGGGGAAAACAAATGCGAAAAATGGAACACAATGCCATGGCTACGCATAGTGCGTGTGAAGTCGTGATGCGCGAGACGGGTTTCCGGCTTCCAATGTAGAGCACCGTTGGCCGTATTTGGTCAGCAATAAGTGCCTGTTCTCTGGAGTTAGACATTTATGCGCGGGTTGAAAATTTTACTGAATAGCACACGATCTGTGAAACAGGTTTGGGGTTTGATATGTCAGTATACGTTATTCATCTGCGGACTGATATCGGTGATCGGAGTGGGCGCACCTGCATTCGCACAAAGCTTAACTGGTTCTGAGATGGGAGTAGAGGCGGTCAATGACGCCCAAACGACCGAGATTGGCGGGACCACGGCTACTGGTCCACAACTTCATGGAGAGAAGGAAATTGCCATGTTGCGCGATGGGTCGTTTAGCGTGCCGGGGAACGAAGTAGTCTATACAATCCGGATCGCAAATACAGGGCCGCAAGACGTAGATGAGGATACGGTATTCCTCGTCGACGAGTTGCCAGCGGAAGTTAGTTTCATCAATGCCAGCTTTTCGGATGAGGTCGGCAAGGCGTCGCAAGATGCTGTATTCTTCGAACAAACGGCGAATGCAGGGCTGGACTTTGATTTCGATGGAGACATTGGCTTTTCAGCATCACCAAGCCGCCCATCGAGTTTTTCGGAGTGCAGTACGGAACCTGATCAAGGCCTGAACCCTGCCATTCGCTATATTTGTTTCAATCCGAAAGGCGTCATGCCGGCGGGCAATCCGAACCCTGCAATCACATTCAAATTTCGTGCGCGTATCAAATAGTCGTCGAGGTGCTGCATGCGAGAGCTTCCGCTACGCACTCCCTGCTTCAAACCCTGCCTTTAGAGGCGCGGAGTTGAAGATCATAACTTCGTTGAACCGGCCGTTCTCGTCGGTGGTAAAGTCGACCTCAACTGGCGACAATGTGTTTTCGGGGGCAGACCGCATGGGCTTCAGTGAATAGTCCCATGCTGGTCGTGACAGGAACCGACGATATTGTGCCCTTTGTTGCGCCAGAATGGGAAGATCATTTGACGTCCTTCGAGGCGGGGCCGGTCGCCTTGGTGGGGGGGGCTGATATTTGACGGGGTCGATCACTATTTCAACGGCGCATTTGGCCGGATTGATGAGGCCCGTCCAGTTAAGAGCCCTGTCGGACAGCTCAATACCGCAATCTTGGAATTCATAGATCAGGCACATCAAGGCGTGCCAATTGCAGATATGATCCTTGTCGATCGTACCGCAGCGAATGTCCGGTTCCTTACAAAGGCCGAGTAGATCCGACTAATAGAATAGTGCATTGCCGGATGACCCATGGGCGGTATCGTCACCAAGGTCAGGGAGAGATGTTATGCGAACAGTTGGCGTAATAGGGGCCACCGGCCGCCAAGGTCTGGCACAGATAAGACAGCTCACGAATTCCGGTTATCAGGTGCGGGCTTTGTCGCGTAGTGAGGCGCCAACATTTTTCGGCATAGACGGGCATGTCGATTCCAGAGTGTTTGATTTGGAAAACGAAGCGACACTTCTGCCGGCTTTGCAAGGATGCGATGCCCTGTTCTATACGCACCCTTTACGGATGAAAGATGACAGGGTCGCCCATGTTACGAAAGTCGCCGCGGCCTGCAAAACCGCAGGCGTTGCGCGCATCGTCCACAATACGTCGAGTTGGATACCGGATAAGCCCGGAGACCCGCACACCTATGGTCGCAACACAGCGAGCATACAGGCGCTTTGGTCGTCTGGTGTTCCGTCAACTGTGTTTGGTCCGGTTCTGTTTATGGATAATCTTTTGACAGACTGGGCCAGGCCTTACCTGATCAAAGAACGGCGATACATATACCCGCATGCCCCCGAAATCGGAGCGAGCTGGATTAGCCTTGATGATGTCGGGAAAATTATGGTTGCGTCTCTTTCGCGCCCGGACTTGGTTGGCGCATGGATGAATATAGGTGGCCCCGAGCAGCTTCGCGGGCCAGAGGTCGCGAAGATCCTCTCGGAAGTTTTGGGGTATGAGCTTTCATATGATCCGTGTAGTGCGGAATCATTTGGAGACTTGCTTGTCGATGCGATGGGGGCATCTTTACCCACATCACAGAAGCAGTCCTTTGCTGAAAGTATCGCCGCATTCTATCGCTTCAACAATGAATCGCCAGCGCAGCCCTTTTCCGTAAATAGTGATTACATGTTGGAGCGTCTTCCGGAGATCGAACTTGAAACACTGTCCGAATGGGCAAAGCGTCAGGATTGGAGCGATCATGAGGGGCGACCGTCAGCGGGATAATGCGTCTGAAAAATCACTTTGTTTTCTATAGTTAAAATATACCTTGATTTTAAGAGATTTGATATTAAGATAATTTTGATGTTGAGCTGCAGCAAGGTTTGACAAGCTGTTTTCGGATTGAGCGGACCATCCAAGGTCGTGCAATTACACGTCGTCAGTTTCGCTATCCAAAACATTATTATTGCGCGCAAAAATCGGGCGGGGTTTCCTATGGGTAAAACGAAAGTTGCGATCATCGGTTCTGGCAATATCGGAACGGATTTGATGATCAAGATCAAGCGGTCCTCAGATGTTCTAGAGGTCGGAGCGATGGTTGGCATTGATCCAGAGTCAGACGGATTGGCGCGCGCCCGACGCATGAATGTCGAAGCGACCCATGAAGGCATTGATGGCCTGGTCAAGATGGATGTCTGGAAGGATATCGAGATCGTCTTTGATGCGACATCGGCAAAAGCCCATGCCTATCACAACGAAGTTTGTGCAGAGGCTGGCAAGCGGATGGTGGATCTTACGCCGGCTGCAATTGGACCGTTTTGTATTCCGGTCGTGAACGCCGAAGAGCACCTTGATAAGCAAAACGTCAATATGGTGACATGTGGCGGGCAGGCGACCATCCCGATCGTTTATGCCGTCTCAAGAGTGTCCAAGCGGACGCCTTACGCTGAAATTGTTGCCTCGATTGCTTCCAAGTCAGCAGGGCCAGGTACGCGCGCTAATATCGACGAATTCACCGAAACCACCTCGCACGGGATCGAAAGCGTGGGTGGTGCCGAGAATGGAAAAGCCATCATCGTTCTCAATCCGGCGGAACCACCGCTCATCATGCGCGACACGGTTTATGTTCTGTCGCAAGGCGGCAGCGAGAAAGACATTGAGCAATCGGTCGAAGAGATGATCGCGGATGTGCAAAAATATGTCCCGGGATATCGCTTGAAACAGAAGGTCCAGTTCGAGCGCTTCGGCGACAATAACATGGTCACAATCCCGGGGATCGGCGAATTTGCGGGCCTGAAAACGACGGTGTTCCTAGAGGTTGAGGGCGCGGCCCATTACCTGCCTGCCTATGCCGGAAACTTGGATATTATGACCTCGGCGGCGCTGAAAACGGCGGAACGAATGGTGGCAGGACTAAGCGAGGTGGCGGCATGAGCGGGCGACTGATGGATCCGACAAAGGAAAACCTTTACATTCAGGATGTGACTTTGCGTGACGGGATGCACGCGATCCGCCACCAATATGGCGTTGACCATGTGAGAGCGATTGCCAAAGCGCTCGACGAAGCGGGTGTTGACGCGATCGAAGTTGCCCATGGCGACGGGCTAAATGGCTCGAGCTTCAATTATGGATTTGGAGCCCACACAGATTGGGACTGGATCGAAGCGGTTGCTGATGCGGTTGAAAATGCTGTCGTCACGACACTGCTCTTGCCGGGTATTGGAACCATTGAAGAGTTGAAGCGGGCTTATAATCTCGGCGTGCGCTCTGTCCGCATCGCCACCCATTGCACTGAGGCTGACATTTCGAAACAGCACATTGAAATGGCGCGTGAACTGGGAATGGACACGGTCGGCTTCCTGATGATGAGCCATATGGTCGAGCCTGAAACGCTCGCGGAACAAGCCAAGCTGATGGAAACTTATGGTGCGACATGTGTCTATGTCACCGATTCTGGCGGTGCGCTTGATATGGACGGATATGCCGAGCGGCTTCAGGCCTATGACAAGACGTTGAGCGACGAGACAGAGCGCGGGGTTCATGCCCACCATAACCTGTCCCTTGGTGCGGCGAACTCGATTGTTGGCGTCCAAAATGGAGCGCGCCGTGTTGACGCCTCACTTGCAGGTATGGGGGCGGGGGCAGGAAATGCGCCTTTGGAAGTTTTCATCGCTGCGGCAGACCGCAAAGGCTGGAAGCACGGATGTGATCTGTTCAAGCTGATGGATGCCGCCGAAGAATTGGTTCGTCCACTTCAGGATCGGCCTGTTCGTGTCGATCGGGAGACGCTCTCTTTGGGCTATGCGGGCGTGTATTCGAGCTTTTTACGGCATTCGGAAAAGGCGGCCGAGGAATATGGCGTCGATGTTCGGGATATTCTTGTCGAACTTGGTGGCCGAAGAATGGTCGGCGGACAAGAAGATATGATTGTCGATGTTGCTTTGGACATCAAGAAGGCTAGGTCTAGCTAGACGCCTCCAATGGGTTTGTGGGCGCAGCATGTGTTGGAGATAGAATAAATGGGGATTGTAAGTCCACATAAGAAGACCGAAGAAGCCGAGATTGACCGCGTTGATGCTTTGCTAGATTCGTGGCGCGCGGAATTGCCCGGCGCGGGCGCTGATGCTCTGCATATTGTCGGGCGTATCCAGTTCCTTGGAAACCGCTATGAGAGTGATGCCAATCAGTCGCTCAAGCAATTTGGAATAAAGTATACCGATTTCGATGTGCTCGGGACACTTCGCAGGATTGGAGCGCCATACAAATTGTCGCCAACCCAATTGTGCGAGTCTGTGTTGATTACATCAGGCGCTATGACGGCAGCGCTCGACCGGTTGGAGAGGGCGGGGCTCATTCACCGAATGCCGGACCCGAACGACCGCCGCGTGAAAGTGGCTGTCCTAACCGAGAAGGGCCTGACGATCGTAGAACAAGCCGCGATGGAGCGATTTGCAGCGGCCCAGAAGACAATAGAACACCTCGATGAAAGTGAACAAGCGGAGCTGACACGACTATTGCGAAAGCTGGTCGTAGAGGCTGATAGATCAAGGGAGTGAATTTGATGTACGTGGATTTGCAAGCAAGTGTGACCCGAACGTGGTCCCCCGCTCGGAGGACCAGTTAGATGCAGAAGTCTGTGTCACGGCTTGCAGAAATTATTCACATCATCTCTGCCTTTTGGGTGCTTGTGATCGCATTGATTATTTTGATCGATGTGATTGGCAGGCAGTTTTTCAATACACCGTTTTTGGGGGCCATCGAGATCATCAAGAACTCGGTTGTTTCAATCACGTTTTTGCAGTTGCCGCTTGCGATATATTCCGGCGACATGCTGCGCACGACACTTCTATACGGATCAGTCGGCCCCAATGCGAAAAAGGCGCTGCGGGCTGTGGCTGGCATTCTCGGCTTTTTGTTCTTTGCTGGCGTTGCCTATAGTTCTTGGTCGCCATTTGTGGAGGCCTATTCAATCAATGAATATGAGGGCGAAGGTGCACTGCGTGTGCCGACCTATCCGGTCCGCCTATTGGTTGTGCTGACCTCTGTATTTGCCGGATTTATGTATCTTTATCTGATGGTGCTTGATTGGACCGGACGACTTGACGAAGAGGGCGAGCACAAAATTCTGCAGTCGCCTAGCGAGGGGTAGAGCTATGGGTCCGGAAGTCATCATTTATACATTCGTCCTGTTAGCCGTCCTCGTGATCTTGGGCGTGCATATCGGTGTCGCGCTTGGCGTTGCCAGTGTCATTGGCGTCTGGCTGGCTTATGGGGACTTGGAGATTGCCTTGTCGATCCTCGGGTCGACCTCTTATGAAGCGATCAGGTCTGATGCGCTCGCGGTGATCCCGCTCTTTGTCTTAATGGGCGAAGTCTTAAGTAAAGCAGGCGCGGCAACAGATCTCTATCGATTATGTGACAGCGGATTAAAGCGGCTGCCCGGCCGTCTTGCAGCTGCCACGGTATTCGGGAATGCAGCCTTTGCGGCAGTATCAGGAGTATCGATTGCGTCTGCTGCCACCTTTAGCCGGATTGCCTATCCGGAAATGCGCAAACTGGGATACGACCAGTCCTATGCGCTTGGAGTTGTTGCGGGGAGTGCGTGCCTTGGCATGCTCATTCCGCCGAGCGTCTTGCTGATCGTTTGGGCCATCCTGACCGAAGGTTCTGTTGGCGCATTGTTCATTGCTGGTGTTGGCCCGGGTATCTTGCTGGCGTTTGCATTTGTTGGCTACAATGTCATTGCCGCGATGAGAGATCCGTCGCTGGCCCCCGACCAAAGCGAAGCCGAAGCGCAGTTGCCTGAAAACAAGCTCTCGCGTGACTCCCTTATTGGCGGTCTTGGCGTGATCGCTCTTATCTTGCTTGTTCTTGGCGGCATCTGGCTCGGTTGGTTTACCCCGACAGAGGCGGCCGGATTTGGGGCAGCGGGCGGCATCCTGATCGGCTTCTTCAAAAAGATGACGATTCAGGATTTCATCTCTGCGGTCATCTCCGCCGGACGCACCGCTGCGCCGATCATGTTCTTGCTCATAGCAGGCTCGATGTATGCGCGCCTTTTGGCTGTCAGTGGCGGCACTGGCATGATCACCGACATGTTCAATAGCTCAGGCATGTCACCGATTATGATCATGCTGGCGATGACTGTCGTCTGGCTACTGATGGGAACACTCATTGATTCTATCTCGATCATCCTGCTGACCGTTCCGATCTTTTTCCCCTTGGCCATCGCCGCCGGAATTCCGGAATTGGCGTTCGCGATTTATGGTATCATGATCATTGAAGCCGGATTGCTCACGCCGCCCGTGGGGCTCTTGATCTACACTGTGAAAGCGGCGGTCCCCGATAAAACGGTGACCTTGACCCACGCGTTCAAGGGCGCGATTCCCTACTGGATGCTAATCTTGGGTGTCGCCGTTCTGATTTTGATATTCCCGGCTATTGCGACATGGCTGCCGGCAAAAACATTCTAACACGAAGCGTGAAAGCCTGCGCCAATATAGCAAGCCTAGGGACGGCTTGCGGCATTTACGGGCTTTGCCAATCAAAGGAGTACGACACATGAAAGCTGCGGTTCTGGGACTGGGATGGTGGGGGCGTCATATTGTTACGACCCTTAAAGGCAGTGAGAAAATCGATGTCACGACGATTGCCGCGCGCAGTCGCGAAAAGCATCAAGGCTTTGCGGACGAGGCCAATGTCAAACTGGTATCTGGCTATGACGAGATATTGAGCGATCCGGATATTGAAGCGGTCATTCTGTGCACGCCTCACTCGCAACATGAAGAGCAAGCGCTGGCCGCCATTGCCGCTGGCAAACAGCTTTTTTGCGAGAAGCCCTTAGCGCTGAACAAGGCCAGTGTGCAGAAGATTGTCGATGCGGCGAAGGCCCGCGACATGGTAATCGGGATTGGGCATGAACGCCGCTTTGAAGCTTCGATGGAAGCCATAGCCAAAGAGGTTTCGTCTGGCGCGATTGGTACCCATATGCATGCCGAAGCCAACTTCTCACACAATCTGTTGGCATCTGCTGACGCCGATAGCTGGCGCGGATCGCATGAAGAAGCGCCAGCGGCTGGCATGACTGGCATGGGCATTCATTTGACGGACTTGTATCTGTGGATGTTTGGCCCTGTTGCAAAAGTGTGTGCGCATACTGCCAAGCGTGTGCTTGATTTGCCGACAGGAGATCTGGTTGCGGTAGAGCTTGTATTCAAGAGCGGGGCGACTGGCTTTGTCACCGGAATTTCAGCGACACCCTATTATGGACGGTTCAGCGTATTTGGCGACAAGAAATGGATTGAGGCACGTGACACGGCTCACCCCCAACATGGCGGCGAGGTACAACTTGTTTCCTGTGATCTTTCCGGAGAACAGAAGACGGTGACGCTCGGGGCGCGTGATCCGGTCAAGGCCAATATTGAAGAATGGGCTGATGCGGTGGCCGGGCGCGGAGACTATAGATTCACAAGCCAGCATCTTGTTGACAATATCGCCATTCTGGAAGCAATCGGGAAGTCGGCAACGATCGGGGGATGGGTCGAGGTCTAACCAAGCCCTTCAGGAAGGCTGCATTTCGAAGACCATGT
This sequence comes from Hyphomonadaceae bacterium, assembly GCA_039942135.1. GTDB lineage: Bacteria > Pseudomonadota > Alphaproteobacteria > Caulobacterales > Hyphomonadaceae > CALLCD01. Next base: position 1,251 of record JBDVDE010000072.1, on the reverse strand, counting down.
TGACATGCGGGTCTGCTGATCGCCCTGCCAAGGTTCTGCCGCCTCGTACGATTGGCTATATGGAACAGATGTGATACTTGCTTTTTCGGTTTCCCGATTGAGTAGGTAGTCATGGCTAAACAACCAAAGAGCAGGCCAAAGGCGGTGACTTTGCGAGATGTCGCAGAGCGCGCAGGTGTGCATCTTTCAACCGTTTCGCGCGTATTGAATCCGGCTCAACGGAAGATGGTGTCTGATGATGTTTCGGAACGCATCAGAGAGATCGCCCGCGATATGGGATATAGGGCAAATCCTTTTGGCTATGGGTTGAGAACACAGAAATCCAATACGATTGGTGTTGTCATCCCTGATGTTACAAACCCTGTTTTTCCTCCGATTATTCGCGGCATGGAGCACGCGTTTCGCGAGTCCGGCTATACCGCTATTCTCGCCGACTCGAATGAGAGCGTCGATAAAGAACGCGACATTGTCGAGGGCATGCGCGCGCGGCAGGTCGAAGGGCTGGTCCTCGCATCGGCTCATCGCGCAGATAAAATTGTCGAGGCAGCAATCGATCAAGGACTGCCGGTCGTATTGATCAATAGAACCACGGATGACAGTCGCGCTTTGTCGGTGACCAATGATGACTATCAGGGCGCCATGGAAGCCGTCGACCATCTTGTTGGCCTTGGACATCGCAATATTGCCCATTTGGCTGGCCCGCAATATCTTTCAACCGGTTACAATCGTCGTGCGGGATATCTCGCTGCATTGAAGCGGCACAATATCAAACCCAACAAGAAACTGATCGCAACATGTGATGCCTTCGGGATCGAGGATGGTGTTAAAGGCTTTGAAAAATTGTTCAGCAGGGGAGAGCCGTTCTCGGCTATTTTCGCGGGCAATGACGCGCTCGCACTTGGCTGCTACAAAACCATGAAAAAGCACAAATTGTCATGTCCGAAAGATATTTCGATGATCGGATATAATGATATGCCGCTTATGGATCTGGTGCAGCCCGCGCTCACGACAATCCGGATCGACCTTTACGAAATGGGCAGCCGCGCAGCGCATGCGCTGATGAAACTCATTGCCGATGAGGGCGATGTTCTCAAGCCAACAGTGCTGACGCCCGAATTGATCGTGCGCGGTTCAACCAAGCGTCTCTCGGCCAAGCGCTAAGATCAATCCGCGAGAATTGTGTCGCAATCCGTCGGCGCATCGGCGGGAGCTTGGAAACTTGCCGTGCCGTCTTCTAGCCGTATGGAGAAG